>JAEKLZ010000118.1 GCA_019508225.1 Inquilinus limosus
ATCCGGCACGTCGCGGCCAAGCACGGCCTGCCGCGCTGGAACGATCTCTAGCTGAAGGACGATCGGAGCCTAGGGGATCGGGTCAGCCGCCCGCCTTGCCGGCTAGAATCCCATCTTCCCCACCCCGCCCCCGGCGCCGCGGAACCGGATCCCCACGACCTCCGACCGCAGAACGACGGTCTCGCCGCCATCGTGAGTCAGATAGACGAGGTCGCGGGCGGTCCGGATGTCGTGGGCCACGAGCTCGTGCCCGCCGCGGGTGAACAGCACCAGCGTCGCCCCTGGGCCGGCAGCCCGGAGCTTCTGGGCGTATTCCTCGATGATCGCTGCGTCCATGGCCTCCTCCGCGCCGGCCCGGCGGGGCCGACGGCTTCAGCCATGATGTTGTCACCCGCAGCGCGCCTGTCGAGCCCCGGGCCGTCGGGTCAGAAGTTCAGGTTGCGGATGATCTGCCAATGGCCGGACGCGCCGCGCTGCCACACCGTCAGATAGAGGCCCGAGGAGGTCTGGCTCTGCCCCTTGGCGTCGACCTTGGTGGTACCGCCATGGCCCCATTCATAGATCAGCCCGTCGCGGATGACCTGGATCCCGTCCTGCTGGATGGTGCCGCCGGTGATCCTGGTGCCGGGCGTCATCCGCTCCTTGAGAAAGGCCTCGATCGCCGCCCGGCCGACATAGGTCTTGCCGTTGCCGAGGATGAACATGGCGTCGTCCGCGAAGGGCTCGGCCGCCTTCCGGACATCGCCCGCCTGCAGCGCCGGCACCCAGTCGGCATTGGCCTTTTCGATTACCGGGCGGGCCGAGGCTAGGTCCTGTTCCGGTGTCGCCGCCGCGGCCCCGACGGACAGGGCGATGCCGAGCGCGACGGTGGTGAGCAAGAGACCCGACGTCATGGCGTTCCTCCTGGCTGTTGCCTCTGGCCGTTTACCGGCCCTGATTGACACTATAACCATCAAGCAGGTTAGAGGGAGTCGAAATCACGGCAACGGAGATGGCGAAGACATCATGCGGCAAACCGGAATGAGCCCCGGGCCGGCGGGTCCATCGGGCTCTCGACCACGCCGCCGGGCCGGACGACCCGGGCTTCACCGGGCTGGTCCGCGACCTGACGCAGCGGCTGATGACCCTGTGACCGGCGGCTACAGCACCGTCGAGATCCGCCCGACGACGCGGGCGGCGATGCGTGCGGCGGCGTCGAGGAAGGCCGGGAAATCCATGTGGCTCTCGCTGCCCGCGAGGTCGCTGAGCGCCCGGACCACCACCACGGGCACGCCGAAGCGCTCGGCCACCGCCGCCACCGCCGCGCCCTCCATCTCGATGGCGACACCGCCGAACTCGCGGTGCAGGCGCTCGCGCTCCTGCGCATCATTGAGGAAGATGTCGCCGGTCAGGATGGTGCCGAAGATCAGCCGGGACCGGTGCGGCTCGCCACCCGTCGCAGCGGCAACAAATCCACCGATATCAACACCTTGCAGCGCGTCCCTGATCTTCTCTCTGAGGGATGGATCCAGGCCGTAGCCGGCCTCCTCCGGGAAGCCGGGCAGCGGCGGCACGCCGGGCTGGTAAGGCTTCAGCCGGCCGCCGACCCGGGCGCCGTAGTCGTGCATCACCAGCCGGTCGGCCACCACCACGTCGCCGATGGCGAGATCCGGGTCGAGGCCGCCGGCGACGCCGGAGAACAGCAGCGAGCTGCACTTGAATTCCTGCAGCAGCAGGGTCGCGACCATGGCGGCGTGGGTCTTGCCGATGCCGGCCTCGACCGCCACCAGGTCGCGGGTGCCGAGGCGGCCCAGGCGGAAGCGGCAGCCGGCGATCTCGCGCTCGGTGCGCACCACCAGGTCGTCATGCGCCGCCAGCTCCTGCGGGATCGCCGCCATCAGCCCGATCGGTCCGTCCGCACGCATCGTGTCCTCCGCCATCGTCGTCGCCGCCCTTATGCGCCGGCCGGGCGGCCGGCGCAAAGGGGTGCGACGCTCAGGCCCCGGGTCAGGACAATCCGAGCGCGGGCTGCCGCCGCCGGCCGATCAGCCAGTAGCCGACGATCAGCAGCGCGAACCACACCGGGGCGACATACAGCGCCACCCGGGTCGACGGGTCGAAGCCGAGGAACACGGCCACCAGCACCAGGAACGCCACCACCAGCCAATTGGCGACCGGCGCCCCCGGCATGCGGAAGGCGACCGCCGGGGCCTCGCCCCGGGCCACGGCGCGGCGGTAGCCGAGATGGGCGATCATGATGATGCCCCAGGTCCACAGGCTGCCGACCAGCGAGATGCTGGTGACCCAGATGAACGCCTCCTCCGGCACCACATAGTTCAGCCCGACGCCGATCAGCATCACCGCGGCCGAGGCGGCGACGCCAGCCACCGGCACGTGGTTGCGGCTGACCCGGCCGAAGGCGCGCGGCGCCTGGCCGGACCGGGCCAGGGTGAACAGCATGCGGCCGTTGCTGAACAGCCCGCTGTTGCAGGAGGAGGCGGCGGCGGTGATGACCACGAGGTTGATCACGTCGGCCGCGGCGCTGAGCCCCAGCTTGTCGAACACGAAGACGAACGGGCTGGCGTTCGGGTCCAGCTGGGTCCAGGGCAGCAGCGACATGATCACCGCCAGCGCGCCCAGGTAGAAGATCAGGATGCGCCAGATGATGCTGTTGGTGGCGCGCGGCAGCACCTTCGCCGGGTCCTCGGCCTCGCCGGCGGTGACGCCGATCAGCTCCACCCCCTGATAGGCGAACATCACCATCTGCAGCGCCAGCACGGCGCCGAGCACGCCGAAGGGCAGGAAGCCGCCATGCGACCACAGGTTGGAGACGCTGGCCCCCTGCCCCAGATCGCCGATGCCGAACACGATCACGGCCAGGCCGCCGAGGATCAGGGCGACGATGGTCACCACTTTGATCAGCGCGAACCAGAACTCCAGCTCGCCGAACAGCCGCACGGCGACGATGTTGACGACGGTCAGCACTGCCAGCGTCGCCAGCGCCGGGATCCATTGCGGCAAGTCGGGCAGCCAGTAATGGACATAGACGCCGACCGCGGTGATCTCGGCCATGCCGATCACCACCCACATGAACCAGTACGACCAGCCGGTGGCGAAGCCGGCGAAGGGGCCGACGAACTCCTCGGCATAGGTGGCGAAGGACCCGGCCACCGGCTTGTGCAGCAGCAGTTCGCCGAGCGCCCGCATGATGAAGAAGATGGCGATGCCGCCGATGGCGTAGCTCAGCAGCAGCCCCGGCCCGGCCTTGGCGATCGCCTTGCCGGAGCCGAGGAACAGGCCGACGCCAATGGCACCGCCGATCGCGATCATGTGGATGTGGCGGCTCTTCAGCCGGCGGGCGAGATCGCCGCCCTCGGCCGCGACGTCGGACGATTGGCTCACAGGGCCCATCGCGCTTCCTCCTGGTTTCTTCGGGCCTGAAGCCCGTCGGCCGGCATCTTAGGAGGGAAAGGAAAAACCGCATCCGGGTTGTTACATAATTTCGTGTCGTATTATCCGGCTCGTCGCGAAGGATAGTTCGACAATAATTCTTAAAACTGATTCGATATTTGTATGACGAAAACCTCAGATCATCTGGAGCCCGCAGTTAACAAGACCGGATTGTCTCGGTTCATTTCTTCAGAACCAGACCCAGTCGATCGATTCGGTCGGTCTCGATGCCGCCGGCATAACCGTCGGCGACCAGATCGGCGATCGGCGCCGGATCGTCGATGCTCTGGGACGAGCCGCCCCGCATCGGGCCGCCCAGATAGACCTGTGTTCCCGCTGCCTGCATCCGGGCCACGAAGAGATGCGGCCAGCCCCACAGCCAGGGCGCGATGTTCGACGGCACCAGCAGCACCGAGCGCCGGCAGGACTCCGGCATGTGGCCGGTCCAGCCCAGCGCGGCATAACGGATGAAGCAATCCTTGATCGAGGCGCGGGACATCGACCGGAATGCCGGCAACCGCTGGCGCAGCACCGCGATCGGCCGGTCGCCGCCATAGGCGGAGAGAAGGTCGCGGCGATCCTCCGGCAAGGCCGCGAGATAGCCGGCCAGCAGCTCCCCTTCCGCCGGATCGTTGCTCTTCACATTCAGCAGGAAGCGGCGGCCGGGAAAAGCCTCCAGCACCTGGTCCAGCGACGGCATCAGCCCGACGCCCTTGCCGCGGAACGGGAAGGTCTTGCCGCCATCCGCGGTGTAGCCGTAGCCGATGTCCAGCGCCTGCAGCTCGGCCAGGCTGTGCTCGCGGGTGACGCCATGGCCCTCGGTGCGGCAGTCGACCGTCCAGTCATGGAACACGGCGAAGCGCCCGTCGGTGGTCGGGTGGATGTCGAGCTCGACCGAATCGGCGCCGAGATCGAAGGCGGCGCGCATCGAGGCGATGGTGTTCTCGAGCCAGGGATGCTCCGGCGGCAGCATGCGCGATGCGGTGCAGGTGTCGTTGGCCAGGCCCTCGCGGCTGTAGCCCTGGGCCAAGCCGCGATGCGCCAGCAGGGTCGGCGGCCCGCCCGGCGCGCCGTACAGCCACGAGCTGTTGGCGACGAAGACGCCCCCGGCGAACACGCCGAGGGCGAGGAGGACGGCCAGCAGGCGCTTGCGTGTCCGGCGGCTCATGAACGGATCCGATGCGGTGACGACGGCGCCGCAGGCTGGCCCCGGATCATGGCCGAAACGGTGCGGCGCCGTGACCCTTGGGTGTCGCGGCGCCGTCCCAGTGTCACCGCGCCGGCGGCCGGCGCCTGCCCTGCAGCTCGGTCCATTGGTTGGCCAGGTCGCCGACCAGCACCGCCAGCGCCACGCAGGTCCAGACCACGATCTCGGCCACTGCGGGATCGGACGGCCGGTCGAGCCCGGTCAGGCCGAGAATCAGGCGGCCCTCGAAGAAGACCAGCGCCACCGCGTAGCTGCGCGTCATCCATTGCCGGTGCTGCGGGATCATGCGCTTGAGCGCGAAGGCCAGGCCGATCCCGGTCGTCACCATCACCAGCGCGGCATCCACGGCCGCGGCGACGGTGAAGGAGCGCGAGGCACCCGCGGCCTCGTTGAGCCACTGGATATAGGCGCCCAGCGGCGCGAAGACGAAGACGCCGGCGACATAGATCCGGCCCACCACGCGATGCACTGCGGCGTAGCGCCGGCGCAGCCGGTCGGAGAATTGCAGCGGCGCCAGCAGCAGCGCGCTGGCCCCGGCCACGCCATGCGGCAGCAGCCACCATTGGAAGGACTTGTAGTGCTGCCACACCGGATGATCGGGCTCGATCAGGAACCGCTCATTGTGGACGATGACATAGGCCGTCATCGCCAGGATCAGCCCGAAGACCACCGTCTTCGGGCGCGGAAGGCGCAATGCGCGCCGTGTCGGCTCTATCGCGACCATAAGGGTCTCTCCGGCCTGGTTGCTGCGACCAGAAAGCCGGATCCGGATGTCGTGAGAATTTCGGCCGCCGGCCGCTGCGTTGCGCCGGCAACATGACGGCCGGTTGACGAGAACAAAAACACAACAGTTGCGTCCGGGCCGGACCTGGGCTGATCTGTCCGGGCTGATCCTGGCCAAACGAAGCACCCATGACCGCCTTGGCGGAGACCGCCGAATCACTGCTGCCGCCGGCCTTCGAGGGCTGGTTCCGGCACAAGGGCTGGACGCCGCACCTGCATCAGCGGGAGATGCTGCAGGCGGCGCATGACGGCACCCATGCCCTGCTGATCGCCCCGACCGGCGGCGGCAAGACCCTGGCCGGCTTCCTGCCGACCCTGACCGAGCTGGCGGAGCGGCCGCGCGAGGGGCTGCACACGCTCTACATCTCGCCGCTCAAGGCCCTGGCGGTCGACATCCACCGCAACCTGGAGCAGCCGATCGCCGAGATGCGGCTGCCGATCCGGGCCGAGACCCGCACCGGCGACACGCCGCAGGCCAAGCGCGAGCGCCAGCGCCGCCACGCGCCGCAGATCCTGATGACGACGCCGGAAAGCCTGGCGCTGATGCTGTCCTATGGCGATGCCGACCGGATCTTCGGCGGCGTGCGCTGCGTCATCATCGACGAGCTGCACGCCTTGGCCGGCACCAAGCGCGGCGACCTCCTGGCGCTCGGCCTCGCCCGCCTCGCCGGCCACGCGCCGGAAGCCCGCCGTGTCGGGCTGTCGGCCACGGTCGCCCATCCCGACGCGCTGGTCGCCTGGCTGTCGCCGACCGGCCATGCCGACCCGGCGCTGGTGCGCACGGTGAAAGGGCCGCCCGGCATCAAGCCCGTGGTCGAGATCCTGGAGACCGAGGGCCGCCTGCCCTGGTCCGGCCATATGGGCACCTACGCCGCCGCCGAGCTGTATGAGCGCATCCGGAAGGCCGGCACCACGCTGCTGTTCGTCAACACCCGGGCGCAGGCCGAGCTGGTGTTCCAGGCGCTGTGGCGGGTCAATGACGACGTGCTGCCGATCGCGCTGCATCACGGCAGCCTGGCGGCGGAGCAGCGCCGCAAGGTCGAGGCGGCGATGGCGCGGGGCGAGCTGCGCGCCGTCGTCGCCACCTCGTCGCTGGACCTCGGCATCGACTGGGCCGCGGTCGACCTGGTGATCCAGATCGGCGCGCCCAAAGGCGCCAGCCGGCTGCTGCAGCGCATCGGCCGGTCGAACCACCGCTTCGACGTGCCCTCGGTGGCGCTGCTGGTGCCGGCCAACCGGTTCGAGGTGCTGGAGTGCCAGGCCGCCTCCGACGCGGTCGAGGCGATGACGCTGGACGGCGACCCGCCCGCCCCCGGCACGCTGGACACGCTGGCGCAGCACCTGCTGGGCTGCGCCTGCTCCGCCCCCTTCGACGCCAAGGCGATGTTCGCCGAGGTGCGGCGGGCGGCGCCTTATGCCGCGCTGACCAAGCGCGATTTCGATGACGTGCTCGATTTCGTCGCCCATGGCGGCTACGCGCTGCGCAACTACGATCGCTTCCACCGGCTGAAGCAGGATGCCGAGGGGCGCTGGAAGGTGGCCAATGCGGTGGTGGCCCGGCAGTACCGGATGAATGTCGGCACTATCGTCGAGGAGGAGACGCTGAAGGTCCGGCTCGGCGGCGGCTTCGGCAAGGTGCTGGGCGAGGTCGAGGAGTATTTCGCCCAAGGGCTGGTGCCGGGCGACACCTTCATGTTCGCCGGCCAGCTGCTGCGCTTCGAGGGCATCCGCGAGATGGCGGTGATCGCCAGCCGCGCCGCCAGCGGCGAGCCGAAGGTGCCGGCCTTCGCCGGCGGCCGCATGCCGCTGACCACCCACCTGGCCGACCGGGTGCGCCGCCTGCTGTCCACCCCCGCCCATTGGCCCCGGCTGCCGGACGATGTGCGCGAATGGCTGGAGCTGCAGCGGGACCGTTCCGGCCTGCCCGGGCCGGGCGAGCTGATGATCGAGACCTTCCCGCGCGGCGGCCGGCACTACATGGTCGCCTATTGCTTCGAGGGGCGGCAGGCGCACCAGACGCTGGGCATGCTGCTGACCAAGCGGATGGAGCGGGCCGGGCTGGGGCCGATCGGCTTCGTCGCCACCGACTATGTGCTGGCGACCTGGAGCCTGCATCCGGTGACCGACCCGGCGCCGCTGTTCAGCGAGGACATGCTGGGCGACGACCTGGAGGCCTGGATGGGCGATTCCAGCCTGCTGCGCCGCACCTTCCGCAACGTCGCCATCATCGCCGGGCTGATCGAACGCCGGTCCCCCGGCGAGAAGAAGACCGGGCGCCAGGTCACGGTCAGCGCCGATCTGATCTACGACGTGCTGCGCCGGCACCAGCCGGACCATGTGCTGCTGCGCGCCACCAGGGCGGATGCGGCGCGCGGCCTGGTCGACGTCGCCCGCGTCGCCCTGTCGCTGAGGCGGGCCCGGCGCAGGCTGACCCACCGCGCGCTCGACCGCGTCTCCCCCCTCGCCGTCCCGGTGCTGCTCGAGATCGGCCGCGTCAGCGTCGCCGCCGGCGCCATCGACGCGATGCTGGAGGAGACCGCCGCCGAGATGATCGCCGAGGCGACGCCGAAGCGCGGCGAGAAAGGCCGGCGGCGAAAGGCGTGAGACTGATGTCCGGCGATCACGAGATGTGTCCTGCCGCCGCCGGCCGGATCCGATAGGATCGTCGGTACGGCGGAATCGGGGGAGGATCGATGGCGGAGGATGCAGAAGGGCGGGATCGCGCGGCCCGGGCCAAGGCGGCGCTGGCGATCGACGCCTCGCCGGCCAGCCGGGCGCGGATCGAGTCCGGCTACGAGGCGCTGTGCGTCGACCTGGTCAGCGAATGGGTGCTGGGCGAGCGCCGCGCCGAGAGCCAGGGCCAGCAGGCCGAGGCCTGGATCGCCCGGTTCTACGACGACCTGCACAGCGACGAGCAGCCGGACGCCAACCGGATCTATGCCCGCTATCAGCTCGGGCTGCCGCGGGCGCAATATCTGGCGCGGCTGCTGCGCGCCCGCCGCACCGCGCAGTGGCGGGCCGCCGCCCGAGCGGAGCTGCGCCAGGTTCTGGAGCGCGCCGAACCCGATGCCCGCGCCGCGGCCGAGGCCGGCCGGGCTCAGGTGCAGCGCTTCGAGCTCAGCCTGTCGCGCGGCGGTTATGACGAGCTCGTCACCGTCTACGACACGGCCGCGGCGGCGGTGACCGGCGGCGACCGCCCGGCGCCGCCGGTGAAGAAGCCGTCCTCGCCCACCCTGACCTGGTTCTCGATCACGGCGGAGACGATCCTGGCTCTGCTCGATGCCCTGCGCCGAGAGGACCGGCCGTGACCAATCCGCTATCCGCCAGAAGATCGAGCTGAACCGCTTTGCCGGCGACGAGGCGCAGAAACGCGCCATCGTCGAATGCCGGATCGAATACCAGCGGCTGGCGACCTGGCACACCTATGCCGTCAATCTCAGCGTCATCGCCTTCGTGCTGTTCATCCTGGTGCTGGGGCTGCTGATGATCCGCTCGGCCGCAGACGACCCGATGTACGACTATCTGGCGACCGCGCTGTGGGTCTTCCTGGCCCTGTTCGTCGGCCTCGCCTCCGGGCTGTTCTGGCTGGGCCACCGCAACGCTGTCGCGGCGAGCCGCATGCTGGAGACGATTCCGCCGAGGGGATGAGGGCGGCGCGGGCCGCGCCGCCCGATCCGTCACTTCCTGCCGGCGACCTCCACCAGCGTGCGGTAGACCCATTCGGTGCCCTGATCCAGGGCCTGAATGCCGATCCGCTCGTCATTGCCGTGCATGCGCAGCAGCGTCTCATTGTCGAGCGGATAGGGGTAGATGCCATAGACCGGGATGCCCTTGGCGCGCCAGGCCACGGCATCGGTGCCGGCCTCGAACAGCGCCGGCACCACCTCGGCCTTCGGCCACACCGACTTGGCGTTGGCGGCCAGCGCCCGGTACAGCTCGGTGTCGGTCGACGACGCTGCCTCCGCGGTCCGCTTCGCGATCGCCTCCCGCGCCTTGTCGAGCGACGGATAGGCCGGAACGGAGATGTCGATCTGCGGGTCCTGGATGATGGCCCGCACCTCGCCGATCGCGTCGTCCAGGGTCGAGCCGGGCACCAGCCGCATGTTGACCAGGGCGGCGGCCGAGCCGGGGATGACATTCTCCTTGATGCCCCCCTCCAGCATGGTGACCGCGACCGTGTCCCGCATCAGGGCGTGCCAGAGCAGCGGGTAGTCCCCCGCCGCAACGATCTCCTCGCCCGCCTGGCGGCGTGCCGCCGCGTCCTTGCCCTCGACCAGCGTGCGGATCCGGCCGGCCAGCGGTTCTCCGGCGCTGCGGGCCAGCGCCTCGAAATAGCCGCGGGTCTGGTCGTTCAGCTTCGGCTCGGTGTCGCTGGCGGCGAGCCGCGCCAGGGCGACGGACAGCCGGCCGATGGCGCTGTCCTTCGGCAGGGCCGGCCGCGAAGAATGGGTGGGCGTGCCGGTGGCCGAGAGCTTGAGCGTCAGATAGATCTTGTCGCGGGTGGTGACGTTGACCTGGCGCGCCGCGCCGTCCTTGTCCTGGAAGATCCAGCCGCCCTCGTTCAGCGCGAATTCGGCGTCGATCCTGTCCCAGTGGTTCTCGGCCAGCCAGTCGGTGCCGTGGTCGCCGGCCTCCTCATCCGCCTCCGACAGGAAGATCACGTCCCGGTCGAGCGGCACCTTGTTCTCGGCCAGCATCATCACCGCGGTGGCGAAGACGGCGAGGCCGCCCTTGAAGTCCATCGCGCCGCGGCCGAGGACATAGCCGTCCTTCACCACCCCGGCGAAGGGATCGACCGTCCAGTGCGACCGCTCGACCGGGACCACGTCGGAATGAGCCGCCACCAGGACGGGCGGCTTGCTGCCATCGCCCTTGAGCCGGGCGATGAAGTGCACCGGGCCCGGCTGCTTCGGTGTCGGGATCACCTCGACCTCGGCGCCCAGCGGTTCGAACTGGGACTTGAGGAACTCCGCCAGGGCCTTGGTGTCACCCGGTGGATTCGAGGTGTCGAAGGTCAGCAGCTTCTGCAGCAGGGCGGCGGCACGGCCGGGCTGTACATCGGCGGCATGGCCGGCCGAAAACGCCGCCAGCCCGAGCAGGGCTGCCGCCGCCAGGCACAAGGATCGTTTCATGGGCTGTCCTCTGGTGATGGCCGCCCGCATCCGGCCAGGACGATCGTCATCTCTCCCCCGACGTCTCTTCTTTCGGCCCAGGGCCTTGGTGCGGACATCCGTCCGGCAGGTCGATGTTGGCACGGCCCGGGATCACGAAGTACGGACTTCGATCTTATGGCGGGTATGTCCCCGGGGGTGGCCGGACGTCTCTTCAGCGGGGCAGTCGTGCTGCCGCAGAGCGAAAGAACATAAATCGAACAAAACCGTTGCGCCGCCTTGGCGCCGGGTCTACATCCGGACGATGCCGACCCGCACCATCCCGCTCCGCGACCACGCCTTCCGGCCCGATCCGTCGGGCGCGCTGTGGTGGGCGGAGCGGCGCTGGCTGCTGGTCGCCGACCTGCATCTGGAGAAGGCGACGGCGCTGGCCCGGCGCTCCGGGCGCCTGCTGCCGCCCTATGACAGCACCGCCACCCTGGCCCGGCTCGGCGCCGTGATCGACCGGCTCGATCCGGTCGCCGTGGTGGCGCTGGGCGACAGCTTTCATGATTCGGCGGGGGCGGACCGCCTCGCCGCCGACGATCTGGCGACGCTGGCCCGGCTGGCGCAGGGCCGCGACTGGATCTGGGTGCTGGGCAATCACGACCCCGACCTGCCGGCCCATCTGCCGGGCGAGCGCGTGGCCGAGCTGGCGGTCGACGGCCTGATCTGCCGCCATGCCGCCGCGCCGGGTGCCACCGGCGAGATTTCCGGCCACTACCATCCCAAGGCCGCGGTCAGCGGCCGGGCCGGACGGGTCACCGGGCGCTGCTTCGTCGCCGACGAGCACCGGCTGGTGCTGCCGGCCTTCGGCGCCTACACCGGCGGGCTCGACGTCCTCGACCCCGCCATCCGCGGGCTGCTGGGGCCGGCCTTCCATGTCTGGCTGATCGGCCACGCCGGGCTGCACCGCTTCCCTGGCGCCCGGCTGTCGCCGATCGCCTTCCGGTATATCGACAGCGTCGCCTAACCCTGCTGCGCCAGGATCGCGCGCACCAGCGGCAGGGTGATCGAGCGGCCCTGGGCCAGGCTGGCGGCGTCGATCTCGGCCACCAGCCGCCGCGCCTCGGCGAAGCTGCGCTCCATCCGCGCCAGCATCGCCTGCACGATCTCCGGCCCGATTGCGAGCTGGCGGTCGGCGAACAGCTTGGCCAGCACCTGGGCCAGCAGCACGTCGTCCGGTTCGCCGAGGCCCACCGCCGGCGCCGCCTTCAACCGCGACGCGAGGTCCGGCAGCGCCACCGGCCAACGCGCCGGCGGCTCCCGTGCCGCCAGCAGCAGGAAGCCGCCGGCCTCCTTCAACAGGTTGTGCAGGTGGAACAGCGTCCGCTCGGCCGCGGCGTCGCCGGCCACGCGGCCGGCATCGTCCAGCGCCACCGCCCCGGCGGCGGCGAGCTCGGCCGGATCGGCCGCGGCCAGGTCGCCGCCGGCCAGGATGCGGGCGCCGGCGCGCTGCGCCCAGATGCCGAGCAGATGGCTCTTTCCCGCCCCCGGCGCGCCATGCAGGGCCAGGACCGGCCCCGGCCAGTCCGGCCAGCGCGCGATCCAGCCCGCAGCCTCGCGGTTGCTGTCGGCGACGATGAAATCCTCCGGCCCCAGGGCCGGGGGCAGCGACAGGTCGAAGACGAACTGGGCCACCTCAGCCGGCATGCCTCACCCCCCTTGCGTCCTGCGTCGCCTTGCGGTGAGTCGATTGAGGGCGCGGGCCGCGAAGAGCGTATCGGGCCATACGGTCGAGCGGCCCGCGCCCGCAGGCGGCCGCCGCAAGGCGACCCTCCGGGCCGGTTGAACATGCCGACATGGTGCGTCGAACGGCTTGCGCGATGTTCCACATCGCGCTGCGCCGCTCTCCTACCCTGTCGGCATGTTGAACCGGCGCAGGACACAAGGGGGGTGAGGCATGCCGGCTAGCGCTCTTGCTCATGAGACGGTGGGGATGTCCATGTCCGGCGGGTCTGAGGGCGGCTGGCGGTATAGCGCGCTCTGGCGGTAGCGGTGCAGGGCGAACCGGGTCAGCACGCCGATCACGGCGGCCATCGGCACCGCCAGCATGACGCCGGTGAAGCCGAACAGGCTGCCGGCGGCGAGCAGCGCGAAGATCACCCAGACCGGGTGCAGGCCGACGGATTCGCCGACCAGCTTCGGCGTGACGAAATTGCCCTCCAGGAATTCGAAATTGCCCTCCAGGAATTGGCCGAGCAGGAAGATGCCCAGCACCACGGCCCACATCGTCCAGTCGTCATACTGCACGAACGCGATGCCCATCGAGCTGACCAGGCCGACCAGCGACCCGACATAGGGGATGATCGACAGGATGCCGGTCATCAGCCCGACCAGCAGGCCGAAATTCAGCCCGACGACGGTCAGGGCGATGGCATAGAACAGCCCCAGCAGCAGGCAGACGATCAGCTGGCCGCGGATGAAGCGGGACAGGGTGTGGTTCACCTCGCGCCCCAGGCCGCGGATGGTTTCGCGCTGCGCCACCGGCAGGTTGCTGTCGATCCCCTCGATCATGTGGTCCCAGTCGCGCAGCATGTAGAAGGCGACCACCGGCGTGATGAAGACCAGCGACAGCAGGTCGATCAGCGCCATGCCGCCCTGCCACAGGCTGCCGATCACCGTGCCGATCCAGGACACGGCGCTGCCGGCATACTGGCTGACCGCCTTCTGGATCTCGTTGAAGTTCGCCGCCGACACGCGGTGGCGCAGCTCGGCGATCAGCGGCTGCAGCCGCGCTGACGCCCGGGCGACATAGTCCGGCGCGGCCGAGATCAGTCCGGTGACCTGGTTGATCAGGATCGGCACCACGATCAGCACCGCCAGGATCGCCAGGATCACGAACAGCAGCAGCAGCACCGTGGTTGCCAGCCAACGCGGCAGGCCCAGCCGCTGCAGCCGGTCGCAGGCTGGGTCCAGCAGATAGGCGATGATCATGCCGGTGACGAAGGGCGCCAGCACGCCGCTCAGCAGCCACACCAGGAGGCAGAAGACGACGAAGCCGATCAGCCAGAAGCGGATTTGGGACGTTCCGTTCACGCGTGCGCCCCGGCGGGGGTGAAGAAGCGGCGGATGGTCTCGCGCAGATAGCCGATCGCCGACAGGGTGGTGGTCCCGGCCACGATCCAGACCAGGACCGCGATCACGCCGCGGGCGTCGACATTCAGCCCGGGCGCCGCCATCACCAGCACCACCAGCGCGATCTGCATCACCGTGTTCAGCTTGCTGATCATCGACGGGGTCAGCGAACGAGTGCCGCGGCCGGCGAAGTGCAGCACCACCACGCCCAGCACCAGGCCGATGTCGCGCGCCACCACCAGCACCACCAGCCAGACCGGCAGCTCCGCCGTCCAGGTCAGGGCGAGATAGGTGCCGACCAGCAGCGACTTGTCGGCGATCGGGTCGAGATAGCTGCCCAGCGCCGTGCGCGCCTGCAGCCAGCGCGCCAGGATGCCGTCGAGCGCATCGGTCACTGCCGCCGCCGAAAACATCCAGAAGGCCGTGACCAAGCGGCCGTCCAGGATCAGCCAGATGGTGACCGGGGCCACCACCAGGCGGGCAAGGCTCAGCAGGTTCGGCAGGTATCGGACCATGCGGCGCAAAAGGCCTGACCTCGATGGCAAGAATGTGGTCACGCCGGACGCTACTGCCCGCCGGCGCGGTGCAGCTCGAGCGCCTGGGCGCCCTGCTGCACCGTCAGGCCCTGCTGCGCCAGGATCTGGTTGAGCTGGGTCTGGTCGCCGGGAAAACGCAGCTCCAGCACCGCCTGCCGCGCCGTCAGGCTGACCAGCGAGGACGAGACCATGCCGCCGAGCTTGGTCAGCCGGCCCTGCACGTCGTACCAGTCGGCCGGCGCCGCGATCGGCACGGTGACGGTGACCGATCCGCGCGCCGCGAAGCCGGGCTGCGGTACGGTCCCCGGCGCCGTGCCGGGGGCGGTCGCGGTGATCGGCGGTGCGGCGCCGCTGCCGGCCAGCAACTGCTGCACGCCAG
>JAEKLZ010000175.1 GCA_019508225.1 Inquilinus limosus
TCGAGATGGAAGGCCGCCTGCCGGTCCTTCTGCGCGTTCCACCCGGCGACGAGCTGGGCCAGGCTGGCCTCCAGGCCGAGCTCCTCGACCTCCTGCGACCGCAGCCGGGCCAGGGCGCCGCGCAAGGTCGCCGACATCCGCTTGCTGGTCTCGCGGATCGAGCGCGCATCCTTGGCGAGATCGGGGCGGTCGGCCGCCTCCAGCTCGATCACCGTGGCCAGGGCGCCGACGGCGGCGAGGCACTGGCCGAACTCGTCATGCAGGTCCCGGGCCAGCGCCCGGCGCTCCTCCTCCTGCACCTGGAACAGGCGGTTGGTCAGCGCCATACGCTGCGCCGTGGTCTCGGCCAGGCGCGCGGTCAGGTCGTTGACCGCGCGGGAGATCCGGTCGAACTCCGCGGTGCGATAACGCGGCAGGCGATAGCTGTAGTCGCCGCGTTCCAGGCGCCGCAGGCCGGCGACGATGGTTCGGGCCGGCATCAGCGAATGGCCGATCGACACCGCTGCGAGGATGCCGATGCCCGCGGCCAGCAGCGCCGCGACGCTGAGCACGACGGCGATCTGGTGCCAGGCCTGGCGAATGGCGGCGCCACGGTCCGGTTCGGCCGTGACCATGCCGGCCAGCGGCTGCCGCGCGGACAGGGGGCGTTCGATCCGGGCATAGGCGCCGAAGACCTGGTCGTAGACGGCCCGGAACCAGGCCGGAGCCGGATCGCCGATCGCCTCCAGCTGGCTGCACAGACGGCGCGGCGGCTCGCTGTCGGGGGAGAAGGTCACGCAGACGCCGGGCGCGATGACCTTCATGGTCGCCATGGTCTCCCAGGCCGGGATCGGCACCAGATGCTCGCGGCTGAGCCCGCCGCGCCACAGCAACTCGCGCCAGTACAGCGCCTCGAGAGTGCCGGCAACCCGGTCGGCGGAGGCCGCTGCCTCGGTCTCGATGGCACGGTGCGTGTCGACCAGCACCCAGCCGACGGCGCAGGCCAGGCAGAGCAGGACGACGCCGGCGAGGCGCAAGACGAGATGACCGAAAAGGTTCATGGGCCGCCCCCCCGTGAAGGGATCTCGCCGATACTGGTCACCCGGCCCTGCGGCTGGCAAGCGCGGAGGCCGCGACAACCCGGCCGGCGGCGCAACTCGGGCATATTGCCCAAGCCGGCGCGTGACCGGTGCCCAGGCTTCCCCCGCGCCGGGCCGATAGGCTCCGGGAGATCGCCACGAGCCGCCGGAGCCCTGGATGAGCGAGCCCGATTTCGACCTGCCCGGACGCGATCCGCTGCCGCCCTGGCTGATCTTCACCGGCGTCAGCGTCTTCGGCTTCGTGCTGCTGTGGTATTTCGGCCTGATCCAGCGGATGGCGACGAGCGACCCGACGCACATCTCCTCGATCATCGCGGCGCTCTATGTCGCCGCCAGCCTGCACTGCCTGTGGCGCGTCCTGGCCGTGTCGCGCGAAGGCGACGCCGCGGTCCGGACGGCCCGGGCGGTCGGCCAGAACGGCGGCGAGGCCCTGGCCCGCGAAGGCGGCCTGCCGCCGGGCCTGGTCGCCGGCCATATCCGCGACCTGGTCACCAAGGCGGCGCTGCAGGGCGGCCGGCGCCTCGACCAGACGCTGCTGCTGCGCGTGCTGGCCAGCCGGCTGCGCGGGTCGAACGCGTTCGGCGCCTTCGCCGGGGACACGCTGATGAAGCTGGGCCTGCTGGGCACCATCATCGGCTTCATCATGATGCTGGCGCCGATCGCCGGGCTGGACGCCGGGGACAAGGAGGCGGTGCGGTCGTCGATGTCGCTGATGAGCGACGGCATGGCGGTGGCCATGTACACGACGCTGGTCGGGCTGGTCGGGTCGATCCTGCTGAAGATCCAGTATTCGCTGCTGGACAGCGCCACGGCGAAGATCTTCGCCTTCGCGGTCGACCTGACCGAGGTCCATGTCGTCTCCGCGCTGGACAGCCGCGCGGCCGCCGAATGATCGACGACTTTGATCTCCTCCCGCGCGAAGAAGCCTTCGACCCGTTCAGCGTGGTGCTGTTCAAGGCGCTGCAGATCCTGGCCTTCCTGTTCTTCGTCGCGCTGCTGATCGTCGCGCCGGAGGCGAAAGAGGGAAAGGTCGACAGCAAGGCCGAGTTCATGATCAGCCTGGACTGGCCGGACAACCATCCCGACGATTTCGACATCTTCGTCCAGGACCCGATCGGCAATGTCGTCTGGTACCGAAGGCGCGACGCCGGCTTCATGGTGCTGGACCGCGACGACCGCGGTGGCCTGAACGACTTCGTGCTGGTCAACGGCGTGAAGGTGCCGACCAAGACGCGGCAGGAGCTGGTCACCATCCGCGGCATCGTCGCCGGCGAATACACGGTGAACGTCTATCACTTCACCGCCCAGACCGGAAAACCGGTGCCGGTGACGGTCACGGTGCAGAAGCTGAACCCGATCGTGACGATCGTGGCCAAGGAGACGATCGAGTCCGCCGAGGGCGGGACGGAGCACACCATCGTGCGCTTCACCCTGGACGAGAAGGGCGCGGTCACCGGGACCAGCCGGGTGGCGCGGTCGATCCTGCAGACCTTCAGCCGGACCTGGCAGGTCGGCCAACCATGAGTGGGCCAGCCATGAGGGATTTGGTATGACCGGGCTGGAGAGCAGCGTCGTCGGCCTGGCCGCGGCCTATGTGCTGCTGAGCGCGATCCTGCTGGTGGTGCTGGTCCGGCTGCCGATCCGGCGGCTGTTCAAGATCGCCGCGATCCTGGCCGCCAGCGCCGCCTATGTCGCGGTGTTCTTCACCACCCAGGGGCTGCTCGGCTGGTCGGCGCCGGTGGCGGTGCCAGCGCGGTTCCAGGTGCTGTGGACGCGCGTGCTGGAGCCGAACCCGTCGCGCGGCCAGCCCGGCGCGGTCCATCTCTGGCTCGAGGAGCTGGACGATTCCAACCTGCCGAGCGGCGTGCCCCGGGCCTATCTGCTGCCGTACTCGCCGGAGCTGGCGGGCCGCGTCTCCGCCGCGCAGGCCGAGATCGAGAAGAGCCATCCGCAGGGCGGCCGGTCGCAGTTCTTCGGCGCCCCGCTGCATGACGCCGTCATCGGGCCCGTGAATGCCGGGGCGCCGCCGGGCGGCGACCCGTCGGGCGGCGGGCTGCTCGACCCGGAGTTCCTGGGCGGCCAGTCCAAATCCGTCGACCTGATCCCGCTGCCCAGGCCGGTGCTGCCGCCGAAGAACATCCCGTGAGGGGATTGTGAGCCCTTTCGGGAATGCGCTGGCGTGAGTCGGCTGGTGGTGGTTTCGAGAACCGGCGCGCAGCGGACGTTTAAGTCCGTGAGCACCGGAAGCGCAGAAACCGCCTCCAGACGGCCGCGCCAGTAGCATTCCCGGAAGGGCTCACGCCGGCCACTCCACAATGTGGTCCTCATACTCGTCCTCCTCGACCTCGGTCTCGGAGACCGCCTTGTCGCGCACGCTGATGCCGGCGATGTGCACCGTCTCCGGGTCGCCGGAGACCAGCGGGTGCCACCAGTACAGCTCGCCGCCCTCGGCCAGCAGGCGGTAGGCGCAGGTCGAGGGCATCCAGCCGAGATGGTCGACATTCTTCGGCGTCAGCTGCACGCAGTCCGGCACGTAGCGGCGGCGGGTCGGGTAGTGGGTGCAGCGGCAGCTGTGGGTGTCCAGGAGCTTGCAGGCGATGTCGGTGTAGTCGACGTTGGGCGTGTCCGGCGGCTCGTCGGCGTCGCGCAGCTTGTGCAGGCAGCAGCGGCCGCAGCCGTCGCACAGCGACTCCCACTCCTTGCGGCTCATCTCGTCCAGGCGCTTGCGGCGCCAGAAGGGCTGGGGTTCGGTCACCATCAGGCGGTCACGATCGGGCCAGCGGCGGCAGCGGCGCCGGGTGCAGCGCCTCGAAGGCGCGGGCGGCGCGCAGCACCAGCGCGTCCTGGAACATCGGGCCGACGATCTGCAGGCCGATCGGCAGGCCCGCCGCGGTCAGGCCGCAGGGCACGCTGGCCGCCGGCTGCTGCGTCAGGTTGAAGGGATAGCTGAAGGGCGTCCAGTTCGCCCAATAGGAGCCGTCCGGCCCCTGCGGCATGGTTTGCCCGGCATCGAAGGCGGGGATCGGCAGGGTCGGCATCAGCAGCAGGTCCCAGTCCTGGTGGAACTGGTTCATCTTCACGCCCAGCCGGCCGCGGGCCAGCGTCGCCCGGGTGTAGTCGAGCAGCGGGATCGCCGCGCCCTCGGCCGCCACGGCGCGCAGGCCGGGGTCGATCAGGGCGTGCTTCTCCTCGGGGATCGAGGCCAGCAGGGTGGCCGCGCCGACGAACCAATGGGCGCGGAAGATCGGGCCGGTGTCGGGCAGGTCCAGCGTCACCGTCTCGACCCGGGCGCCGAGGCCGGCGAAGACCTCCGCCGCCTGGGCCACCGAGGCCGCGACCTCCGAGTCGACCGGCGCGTCGTCCAGGGTCGGGGCGTAGGCGATGCGCAGGCCGCGCACCCCGTCCTCCAGCCCCTCGGTGAAATCGGTGACCGGGAAGGGCAGGGCGGTCCAGTCGCGCGGGTCGGGCCGCGCCATCGCCGACAGCATCAGCGCCGCGTCGCGCACCGTCCGGGTCATCGGGCCGAGATGCGAGACGGTGCCGAACGGGCTGAGCGGATAGGCCGGCACCCGGCCGAAGCTGGGCTTCAGCCCGAACACGCCGGTGAAGCCGGCCGGGATGCGGATCGACCCGCCGCCGTCGCTGCCGATGTTCAGCGCCGCCATGCCGGTGGCCGCCGCCACCGCCGCGCCGCCGGAGGAGCCGCCGGGCGTCTTGCTCGGGTCCCAGGGGTTGCGGGTGATGCCGGTCAGCGCCGAATCGGTGACGCCCTTCCAGCCGAATTCCGGCGTGGTGGTGCGGCCGACCAGCACCGCCCCGGCCTCGCGCAGCCGCGCCACCGACGGCGCGTCCTGGTCCCAGGGGCCGGCCGGGTCGACGGTCTTGGACCCGCGCAGCGTCGGCCAGCCGCGGGCCAGCACCAGGTCCTTGACCGAGGTCGGCACGCCGTCGATCGGGCTCAGCGGCCGGCCCTGCTGCCAGCGCGCCTCCGACTGCCGGGCTGCGGCCAGCGCCTCGTCGCCATGGACGCCGCAGAAGGCGTTGAGCTGCGGGTTCAGCCGCTCGATCCGGGCGAGGCTGGCCCGCGTCGCCTCGACCGGGGACAGGTCGCGGGCGGCGTAGAGGCTGGACAGCTCGGCTGCCGACAACAGGGCCGGATCGGTCACGAGGGGTATCTCCTGGTCGCGAGAGGTGCCGGCGATGCGGCGCTCCTATCATCACCGCCGGCGCGGCGCGATCAAGAGCGCTGCGGGATCAGGGCTTCGGCGGCCGCCCGACATACAGCGGCGACAGGTCCCGGCGGATGTACAGCGCGTGGATGTCGACGAAGGGCGGGCGGGCCGGGTCGCGGCCCGCCACCCGGCCCAGCAGCACGCAGCCGGCATCGACGGGCACCGAAGTCCAGGCGGCGGTCATCCGGCCGAGGGGACCGGTCGCCGGGTTGCCCACATCCTTCGCCGCCGCCTCCCATTTCGCCACGGCGATCCGGCCGGCGCCGTCGGCGATGGTGCAATCGGCGAACAGCGCCGCCAGGATCCCCACAGGCGCCTGGCCCGCGGCCCGGACCTCGCCGAGCAGCAGCGACGGGTAGGAGGGGATGCCGGCCGCGCCGCCCAGCGCGTCCTGCATCGCCTTGGGGTCGGCGGGGGCAGGGCCGTGCATCGCGGCCATGGCCGCGGCGTCGCGGGCATGGCCGGCGGCGTCGGGCTGCGGCGCCCACAGCAGCTGCGTCACCGCCTCCTGCGGCGCCAGCGTCCGGTCGAGCGCATCCAGCAGTCGCCGGAGATCGGCCCGGGATCCGGCTCCGGTGCCGAGCTTGGCTGAGGCTCTCATCGTCGCCAGGTCCAGGGGAAGCCCCGCCATGAACAGCGTCGAGCCGTCGAAGCTCAGGACGGCGGAAACACCGAGCCTGGTCGTGAAGGGATCCGAGGGATCACGTCTCATAATCTCGATCCTTCCGGGCGTGCCCCGGATCCAGACCTTGGCGTCCCCGACGTCGCTCTCGGCATAGCCTTGCTGGATCCAGGTCCGGAAGAGGGCATCCTGGTCGGCATCGTGCAGGCGCATCGCCGTGGAGTCCGGGCCGCGGTCGTTCTCGTAGACGGCGACCTGGTCGATCTGGTCGGGCCCGAAGCCGGCCCGGGCGGCGAAGCCTCCCGGCTCCCGGAAATCCATTTCGACCGGCAGGCGCAGCTGGTCCGGCAGCGTCAGGATGCCCCGGTCCGGCCGCCAGTCGGCCGTGCCGGTGGCGCGGAGGGCCGCGGGATCGAGATAGAGCACCGGGGCGGTGCCGAGCGATGGCATCGGCAGCAGGCCGAGCAGGTCTCGGGCGGGCCTGGTCGGCGGGTCCTGCGCCCAGGCCGAGCCGGTCAGCGCGGCGATCAGCGCCAGGGCGGCCGGGAGGCGGAGCGGTCGGCGAGTCATGGGTCCCCCTTCGCGTCGAGTCACGGTTCCTGCCTATCCGACGATCATGGCGAAACAAGGCGCCGGCCTGCCGCGGCTTCCGCCCGCGCCGCCGCCGCGCTATGGCTTACAGCCGGAGTCGAGGAGAAACCCGTGACCGCTGCGTCGATCGTCGTGATGACCGAGACCGCGATGGTGGTGCGCTTCGGCGACACCATCGATCCCGCGATCGCCGATGCGATCCACGCCTTGGCGCTGTCGCTGGAGAGCGACCCGTTCCCCGGCTTCGTCGAGGCCTCGCCCGGCTTCGCCACGCTGGCGGTGTTCTTCGACCCCGACGCGGTGCCGCGCGGGGACGACGAACCGCCGACCGCCGGTGTGCAGCGGCTGCTGGAGGCGCGGCTGGCCGGCCTCGACCCGGCGGCTTTGGGAGAGCCACGCGTGGTCGAGATCCCGGTCGCCTATGGCGGCACCTTCGGCCCGGACCTGGCCGAGCTGGCGCAGCATCACGGCCTGACCGAGGACGAGGTGATCGCCCTGCATTCCGGCGGCGAGTACCGGGTGCACATGATCGGCTTCACCCCCGGCTTCCCCTTCCTCGGCGGCCTGAACAGGCGGCTGGCGACGCCGCGCCGGGCCTCGCCCCGGCTGAAGATCCCGGCCGGCACGGTCGCCATCGGCGGGCCGCAGACCGGGATCTACCCGGTCGAATCCCCGGGCGGCTGGAACCTGATCGGCCGCACGCCGCTGGCGCTGTTCCTGCCGGGCGAGGACCCGCCCTGCCTGCTCTCGGCCGGCGACCGCATCCGCTTCCGCCCGGTCGCGGCGGAAGAGTTCGAGGCCTTGGCCGGAGACGCCCAGTGACCGTTGCCGTACTCGACCCCGGCCTGCTGTCGACGGTGCAGGATCTCGGCCGCTTCGGCCATCGCCGCCATGGCGTGGTGGTCGGTGGGGCGATGGACCGGCGGTCGCATGCCGTCGCCAATATCCTGGTCGGCAACGATCCCGGCGCCGCGACGCTGGAGATGACGCTGATGGGCGCTGCGCTGCGCTTCGAGGCCGAGACGCTGGTCGCGCTGGCCGGCGGCGGCATGCGCGGCGCGGTGGGCGGCGAGGCGCTGCCGCTGCGCCGGCCGGTGCTGGTGCCGGCGGGGGCGGAGCTGCGCTTCACCCCGACCAATATCGGCTGCCGCACCTATCTGGCGGTGGCCGGCGGCATCGCCGTGGCGCCGGTGCTGGGCAGCCGGTCGACCTATCTGCGCGCCGGGCTCGGTGGGCATCAGGGCCGGGCGCTGCAGGCCGGCGACCGGCTGGCGGCCGGCACGCCGACGGCCTTGGGCGCGCGCCTGGCCGGGCTGCTGGCGGCGGAGCGCGGCGACCGGCCCTTCGCCGCCACAGGCTGGTCCGCCGCCGCCGATCTCGACCCGTCGCTGCGCCGCTCGCCGCATGTCCGGGTGCTGCCCGGGCTGCAGGCGACCGCCTTCGATGCCGACAGCCTGGCCGCCTTCCATGGCGAGCGCTACACCATCAGCCCGCGCTCCGACCGCATGGGCTACCGGCTGGACGGGCCGGCGCTGAGCCTGTCGCAGCCGGGCGATCTGCTGTCCGAGGCGGTGACCACCGGCACGGTCCAGGTGCCGCCCGAGGGCAAGCCGATCGTGCTGATGGCCGATGCCCAGAGCACCGGCGGCTATCCCCGCATCGCCCAGGTGATCGAGGCCGACCTGCCGGTGCTGGGCCAGCTGCGGCCGGGCGACGTGCTGCGCTTCGTCCCGGTCGGGCTGGCCGAGGCGGAGGAGCGGCGCCGGCTGGCGCGTCTGGACCTGCGGCGGCTGGCCGCCGGGGTCATGGTCCACGCCGGGATGTGAGGGGCGACGGCATGCGCGCGAAGATCCGCGACACCGAGATCTGGTTCGACATCGACGGCGCCGGGCTGGTGCCGGAGGGCGGCGTCATGCGGGAACGGCCGACCGCGTTCCTGATCCATGGCGGCCCGGGCTCGGACCACAGCGGCTTCAAGCCGAGCATGAGCCCGCTGGCCGGGCATATGCAGCTGGTCTATTTCGACCATCGCGGCCAGGGCCGCTCCGCCCGCGGCGACCCGGCGCGCTACACGCTGGATGAGAATGTCGAGGATATGGAGGCGCTGCGCCGCCATCTCGGTCTCGGCCCGATCGCCAGCGTCGGCACCAGCTATGGCGGCATGGTGGCGATGGCGCATGCCGCGCGGTATCCGGAGGCGGTGTCGCATCTGGTGCTGATCGTCACCGCCGCCCATGCCGGCTTCCACGCCCGGGCGCAGGAGATTCTGCGCGAGCGCGGCACTGCCGAGCAGATCGCGGCGGGGGAGATGCTGTGGGCCGGCGGCTTCCGCACCGAGGCGGATCTCGAGCGCTTCTACGAGGCGATGGGACCGCTCTATTCCCGCCGCTACGACGCGGCGGCGGCCGAGGCGACACGGGGGCGGGCGATCCATTCGCCCGACGCGATCAACCGTGCCTTCGGCCCCGGCGGCTTCCTGCGCCGGCTCGACCTGCGGCCGGAGCTGGCGCGGATCACGGCGCCGACCCTGATCCTGGCCGGCCGGCACGACTGGATCTGCCCGCCGGAATTCTCCGAGGAGATCCACCGCCTGATCCCGGGCTCGACCCTGCGGATCTTCGAGGACAGCAGCCATTCGATCCGGGCCGATGAGCCGGAAGCGCTGCGGGCGGCCATCGCCGGGTTCGTGGCGGGCTGAGGTTTTTCCGCCCTCCCATTGTCATTCTCGGGCTTGACCCGAGGATCCAGGGGCTTTCAGGGCGGTTCTCGGTGGCCCCTGGATTGCCGGGTCAAGCCCGGCAATGACAGGAAGGGAGCGGCTCAGTTAATTCAGCGGAAAATCTGCGTGGTTGATCCGCATTCCACATGATGGCACGGCTTCGTCCAACGGAAGGAAGGACGATTCGATGCGTAAGATCCTCATCGGCCTGGTCGCCGCCGCGCTGTGGAGCGGCGGGGCGGGGGCGGAGACCCTGCTGTCCCGCGGCAATGGCGGCCAGCCGGAGACGCTGGACGTGCACAAATCGGTCGGCATCCCGGAATCCTGGATCGAGCTCGACCTGTTCGAGGGGCTGCTGGCGCCCGGCCCGAAGGGTGAGCTGGTGCCCGGCGCGGCCGAGAGCTGGACCGTCTCCGACGACGGCCGGACCTATACCTTCAAGCTCCGCGCCGACGGCAAATGGTCGGACGGCAGCCCGGTGACGGCGCAGGATTTCGTCTATTCCTGGCGCCGGCTGGTCGACCCGAAGACCGCCGCGCCCTATGCCTATTTCCTCGACCGGATCGTCGGGGCGAAGGAGGTGCGGCTGGGCCAGAAGCCGCCCGAGGCGCTGGGTGTGCGCGCGGTCGACGACCGCAGCTTCGAGGTCAGCCTGGTCGGCCCGACCTCCTACTTCCTGTCGATGCTGGTCAACAACTCGACCTTCCCGGTGAACCGGGCGAATGTCGAAGCCTTCGGTACGGCCTTCGCCAAGCCGGGCAACCTGGTGTCGAACGGCGCCTATGTGCTGGCCGAGGACGTGCCGCAGTCGCACATCACCCTGCGCCGGAATCCGCAGTTCCACGACGCGGCGAATGTGAAGATCGACGCCGTCCGCTATGTCGTGACCGAGGATGTCGACAGCGAGCTGTCGCGCTTCCAGGCCGGCGAGCTGGACGTCACCAGCGAGGTGCCGAGCCAGCAGGTGCCGGCGCTGAGGCAGAGCCATGCCGACGAGCTGCACATCGCGCCCTATCTCGGCATCTACTTCTACGCCATCAACCTGAACCACGAGCCGTGGAAGAGCAGCCCGGAGCTGCGCCGGGCGCTGTCGCTGGCGGTCGACCGCGGCGTCATCATCGACAAGGTGGCGCAGGGCAACCAGACCCCGGCCTACAGCTTCGTGCCGCCCGGGACCAGCGGCTTCCCGGCCTGGCAGCCGGAGGAGGCGGGCTGGACCCAGGCCCGGCGCGACGAGGAGGCGAAGGCGCTGCTGGCCAAGGCCGGCTACGGCCCGGACAAGCCGTTGCAGGTGAAGATCACCTACAACACCTCGGAGAACCACAAGAAGATCGCCGTCGCCGTCGCTGCGATGTGGAAGCAGAAGCTCGGCGTCCAGACCACGCTCGAGAACCTGGAATGGTCGACCTACCTGACCCAGCACCACCGGAAGGAGTTCCAGGACTTCGCCCGCACCGGCTGGATCGGCCAGTACAACGACGCGAACTTCTTCCTGGAGTTGCAGCGCAGCGGTATCGGCGAGCTCAGCACGTCGGATTATTCGAACCCGGCCTATGACGCGCTGCTGGACCAGGCCTCGGCCGAGACCGATGCGGCCAGGCGGGCGCAGATCCTGCAGCAGGCGGAGCGGCTGATGATCGCCGACACGCCGGTGATCCCGCTGTTCTTCTATACCAGCCGGCACCTGGTCTCGCCGGCGGTGAAGGGCTGGGCCGACAACCTCCGCGACCAGCACCCGACCCGCTGGCTGTCGGTCGAGCGGTAGGCGCTGCGGCGAAGCCAGGACGGCGTCGTGGGCGGTTGACACCGCCCCGCCCCGTCGGTCATCTGCGGCCATGACCAGCCGCATCCTGCCGCGCCTGCTGCACCACGCCCACAACGCCTATCTGCGGGTGCGCAAGCCGCTGACCCTCGGCGCCCGCATGGTGGTGCGGGACGGGGAGGGCGGCTTCCTGCTGGTGCACCACACCTACCGCCCCGGCTGGTTCTTCCCCGGCGGCGGCGTCAAGAAATGGGAGAGCTTCGAGGCCTGCGCCGTGCGCGAGGCGCGCGAGGAGGCGGCGGTCGAGGTCGAATCGGGCGCGCGGCTGTTCTCGGTCTACGCCCATTTCGACAAGCTGCGATGCGACCATGTCGCGCTGTTCCTGGCCGACCGCTGGAGCCCCTCCGGCGGCCGCCTGTCCTTCGAGATCGCCGAGGCCCGGTTCTTCGCGGCCGACGCCCTGCCGCGCGACATCCACGGCGCGACCCACCGCCGGATCCAGGAGATCCTCGGCCACCGCAGCATCGACCCCGTCTGGTGACATCATGACCGACACCGCATCCCCGCCCGCCGCCTCGATCCCGGCTGACCGCCTGGCCCAGATCCAGGAGTTCCTGCTGGTCTGCGACCAGTTCAAGCAGATCCTCCGCCAGAACACCCTGGCCGATGGCAGCCGGCGCGAGACCGATGCCGAGCACACCTGGCACATGGCGCTGTACGCCCTGCTGCTGAAGGACGAGATCGGCTTCGAGGTCGACATCGCGAAGGTGCTGTCGCTGGTGCTGACCCATGACCTGGTCGAGATCCATGCCGGCGACACCTTCGCCTATGACGATGTCGGCCGGCAGGACCAGGCGGCGCGCGAGGCCGAAGCGGCGGTCAAGCTGTTCGGCCTGCTGCCGCCCGACCTGCGCGACAAGGTGCATGGCTGGTGGACCGAGTTCGAGGCCGGCGAGACGCCGGAGGCGCGCTACGCCCGCGCCCTCGACCGGCTGCAGGCCTTCGCCCAGAACGTCGCCAGCGGCGGCAAGTCGTGGCGCACGCACGGCGTCACCCGGGTCCGCACCTTCAGCCGGATGCAGGAGGTGCTGGACAGCGACCCGACGCTGCGGCTGATGCTCGAACGCCTCTACGGCCGGGCCGATCGCGAGGGCAGCTGGGTGCCGGAGCCCACTTCTACAGACGCTCGGTCAGGCGGATAGGCGGCTCTCGCCCCCTCACCCGAAATCGCTGCGCGATTTCGACCTCTCCCCAAGGAGAGGTATAGGGGCCGGAGCTTGCATTCCCTCTCCTTGGGGAGAGGGAGGGACCCGGCCGCAGGCCGGGAGGGTGAGGGGGCGATCTCGCCGTCGAGCGAGTGTTTCACGCCTGAACGCCCTCCAGCCGCACCCGATCCTCGGCCAGCGAGGCCGCGAGCCAGTCGGCCACGGTGCGGATGCGCGGCACGTCCTTGGCCGGGCCGGGCAGCAGCAGCCACAGCTCGCGCGTGACCACCGGGACGGGGCCGGACAGGCGCTCCAACCCCGGCTCGTCATCCGCCATGAAGCAGGGCAGCATGGCGCGGCCGAGGCCGGCCTGGACCGCGGCCAGCAGCTCGATGCCGCCGCTGACCCGCAGCAGCGGGTCGCGGCCGCCGGGCTGGTCGCGCAGCCAGACGCTCTGCGGCAGCTCCTCATGCGCCTCGTCCAGGGCGATCCAGCCGTTGCCATCGCTGCCCCGCGCGCGATAGACGGCGTGGCCGATCCGGGCCGCCAGCCGCGCCGCCAGGTCGCCGGCGCGCGGCCGGGCCAGACGCAGGGCGATGTCGGCGTCGCGGCGCTCCAGATCCGCATTCGTCTCCGCGCTCAGGATTGTCGGCCGCAGCCCGGCATGGCGCCGGCGCAGGTCGCCGATGCGCGGGATCAGCCACGAGGCGAAGCTGGGCAGCGCCGCGATGCGGATCGGGCCGGACAACGCCGCCTCGCGGTCGCGGGCGGCATGGGCGATGGCGATCGCGGCGCGCTCCATCGTCTCGGCCTCGGCCGCCACCGCGGCGCCGACCGGAGTCGGCCGGAACCGCCGTTCGACTCGCTCGAACAGCGGCGTGCCCAGCGCGGATTCGGCGGCGGCGAGGCGGCGGGACACGGTGGTCTGGTCGACCCCCAGCGCCTGTGCCGCGGCGGAGGCGGTGCCGTGCCGGGCGAGGGCCAGGACGAAGCGGGCGAGGTCCCAATCCATCCCTGCAGTATTGCAGAGTGCGTCGGCAGAATCTCGGCTTCCCTGCAGGCGAGCTGGCGGCCAAGTTCGGGACATGATCCGCCGCGCTCCCTGCGGCGGCCCGATGCCGGAGTGCCGGATGAAGCTGTACTACGCCCCTGACACCTGCTCGCTGTCGCCGCACATCGTGCTGCACGAGCTGGGCCTGCCCGTCACCCTGGTCCGAGTCGACAACCGGACCAAGACAACCGCCGATGGCAGCGACTTCCTGGCGATCAGCCCCAAGGGATATGTCGCGGCGCTGCAGTTGGACGACGGCCGGGTGCTGACCGAGGGGTCGGCGATCCTGCAATACCTGGCCGATCTCAAGCCCGAGGCCGGGCTGGCGCCGGCAAACGGGACCTGGGAGCGGGCGCGGCTGCAGGAATGGCTGAACTTCATCACCAGCGAGATCCATGCCGGCATCAGCCCGCTGTTCAACGCGGCCCTGCCCGAGGAGGCGAAGGCGATCTTCCGCGACAAGCTGTTCCGCCGCCTGGCCTTCGTCGAGAACGCGCTGCAGGGCCGGGACCATCTGCTGGAGGGCGGCTTCAGCGTCGCCGACGCCTATCTGTTCACGGTGCTGGGCTGGACCCGGTTCTTCGCCATCGATCTCGGCCGCTGGCCGGCGATCGCGGCCTATCAGCGGCGCGTCGGGGCCCGTCCCTCGGTGACGGCCGCGCTGGCCGCCGAGGCGCCGGCCCAGGCCGCCTGACCCCTTTATTCGAGGAGACGACGATGCTTCCCAAGACCCTGCTCGACCTTGCCGGCGCCCGGCTGGAACCCGCCGCCCTCTCGGAATCGGTCCTGGTGCTGATCGACATGCAGCGCGAATACAGCGATGGCGGGCTGGCCCTGCCGGGCGCCGGTCCCGCGGTCGAGGCGGCCGCCGCGCTGCTGGCCCGGGCGCGCCGCCTCGGCACCCCGGTCATCCATGTCCTGAACGAGCGCAAGGGCGGTCTGTTCGACGTCGACGGCCCCTATGTCGCCCCGATCGCGGCGGTGGCGCCGGCGGCCGGGGAGGTGGTGGTGAAGAAGGGCCTGCCCAACGCCTTCGCCGGCACCGACCTGGCCGGGCGCATCGCCGCCACCGGGCGCAGGAAACTGGTGACCGTCGGCTTCATGACGCATATGTGCGTCGACGCCACCACCCGCTCGGCGGTCGACCACGGCCTGTTCTCGACGGTCGTGGCCGCGGCCTGCGCCAGCCGCGACCTGCCGGACCCGCTGGGCGGCATGCGGCCGGCGGCGGAGGTGCACCGTGCGGCGCTGGCCGCCCTGGCCGACCGCTTCGCCGTCGTGGTCGCGCAGGGGGATGCCGTCCGCGACTGACGCGCTATCCTTCGGGTGAAGGCGGTCCGCCGGGACCGCCCACCCTAGTCAGGAGGATCGCGATGCCCACGGCACCGCAAGCCCATCCGCCCGCGGAGGTCGAGGCCCGCCTGGCCCGCGACCTGCCGCGTTGGCGCTATCAGGACGGCACCATCCGCCGGCGCTACGAGACGCATGGCTGGAAGGGCACGATGCTGGCGATCGGCGCCATCGGCCATCTGGCCGAGGCCGCCTGGCATCATCCGGAGATCGCGGCCTCCTGGGGTTGGGTCGAGGTCCGGCTGAACACGCATGATGCCGGCGGCGGCATCACCGACCGCGACTTCGCCCTGGCCGGTAAGATCGAGGAGGTGGTGGCCTGGCAGCCGGCCCTCGAAGGGAACGGGCTGGAGGGCACGCCGACCAGCCCGAGGTTCGCGTACATCAAGTACGAGTGACGCCGGGCGGGAGACGGGCTAACTGCCCTATATCGTCATGGCGAGCGAAGCGTGGCCATCCAGTCCCGCAGCCGAGGCGGGGCCCCGCTAACCTGGATGGCCACGCCCCTGCGGGGCTCGCCATGACGGTTTTGGGAGGGCTCAGCCCTCGCGGCGGCGCTCGAAGCGGACGCCGATGGATTCGGCGTCGGGGAAGACGTCGAGCTTCTCGACCTCGGCCATCGCGCGCAGCACCATCGGATGGGCCATGGCCAGGTCCAGCACATGCTCGGCGACGGTCTCGATCAGCCGCACATGCTCCTTCTCGGCCAGGGCCTTCAGGCCCTCGACCAGCCCCTCATAGGAGGGGACGCGGCCGATGTCGTCGCCGATGCCGCCGGCCGGCAGCTCGACCTCCATCTCGACGCTGATGCGGACGCGCTGGTGCCGCTGCTCCTCATGGGCATAGACGCCGATCGACATCGGCACCACGAAATGGCGCAGCCGGATCAGATAGGTCGTCGCGCGGGCTGTCTCGGCGACGGGAAACGCGGTCGGCTTCGATCCGGCGCGCGTGACGAGCGGAATCGGGGAACGGTTCGGGGCACTCATGAATCAAGGCTGTCCGAGTGGCGGACGCTGGCCGTGGCTCTGCCGGCCGAGGGTCCGATGGCGAGGCACGGGCAGTCTGGCCGTGCGATGGCCCAGGAACCGGTATCCTGCCGCGATCGGGCCGGGAAGGCGAGGGCGAACTGCACGCATGGCGTGCATGGCTCCCGCCACCCCGGCGAGGCGGATCCGGACCTGATCAGGTCGTCAGCAGGATGGCTCCGCGGCCCTCGATCGGCTTGGCGCCGGCGATCTTGGCGACGATGTCGCCGGGCCGCACCAGCCGGTGCAGGCACAGCGACCACAGCACCCCGTCGACCCCGGCATGCAGCGGCGTGCGCGCCTGGTCCGGGGAGGCGGTCGGGTCGACGATGTCGGCGACATGGTCGCCGCGACGCAGCCGGGTGCCGAGCGGCTGGGAATAGGTGACGATGCCGGCGACCGGGGCGCGCAGCATCTCGTTGCCGGCCAGTGGCGTGGCCTCGCATCGCGCCTCGGGCAGTGGGCCGGGGTCGCCGGCCACCACGCCGCGGCGCTGCAGGAAGCGGATCAGCGCGTCGGCATCGGCGCCGGCGGTGTCGTCGTCGACATCGGCCTGGCCGCGCAGCTCGATCGTCGCCGCCAGGCAGGCGGGCGGCAGCGGATGGGCATCGCCGAGCAGCCGCGACAGCACCCACCACGGCGACGAATTGGCCTCGTCGAACGGGTTGTCGCCGGAGTCCTCGGCCAGCAGCACCGCCTCGGCCTCGAACTCGCGCGCCAGGTCCTGGCCGTCCGGCCATAGCGGCGTGCCGAGATAGACATGCACCGGCGCCCGGTTGTCGCAATGCAGGTCGAGCACGAAATCGGCGTCGATCGACAGGCCCAGCAGGGTCTTGCGCAGCGCGCCGGTCTCGTCGGCCGGCTGCTGCTCGGCCAGCGCCGCCAGCAGGGCGGCCCGGACCAGCCGGACATTGCGCTCGGCGTCGCCGGTCAGCTGGCCGGCGATGCGCGGCGCCACGATCGGGGCCAGGTCCGGGTAGTGCCGGTTGAAGTTGCCGCGGCCGTCCAGGGCGAAGCGGCCGACATGGTATTCCAGCACCGATTGCGACAGGCCGATCGGGTTGGCGGCCGGCACCACCACGATCTCGCCGCGGATCGCCCGGGCGGCGTCCAGCGCGTCGAGCCGGCGCAGCAGGTGATGGGCGGCCAGCATGCCCGGCAGCTCGTCGGCATGCAGCCCGGCCTGGATATAGGCTTTGGGCCGCGCGCCGGGCTCGCCATAGCGATGCACGGTGACGGCGCGGCTGGTTCCGAGGGAAGGAGAGGGCAGCGGGATCTGGCGGACGGTCTTGCTCATGGCGGCACCCTGGCTGAAGGCGCGGCACCCTAGCGCAGCCGCCACGGGAAGGCATCCGCCAAGGTCTGATGATTTTTGCGCCAGTGCTGCGACATATGTCTAAATTTTAATCATATGCGATCTCCGCTTCGGCGACGAGGCTCGCATCCGGCCCCTTCGGCAAAACCGGCACGGCACTTGCTTGACACCCCGGCGAAGGGCGGTTCGTGCCGGTGCCGACAGGGCGGTTGCCGACCGTCAGCCGCGATGACGAAGGCTGGAGAAGACTCAATGAAGCGGACGTTTTGGGGACTGGGAGGCGTGTGCGCCGCCTTGCTGACGGCCTTGCCGGCCTGGGCGCAGGATGCGGCGGCGGCGCCGACGCTGAATTCGGGCGACACCGCCTGGATGCTGACGTCGAGCGCGCTGGTCCTGATGATGACCATTCCGGGCCTGGCGCTGTTCTATGGCGGCATGGTGCGCAAGGCCAATGTGCTGGCCATGCTGATGCAGTGCTTCGCCATCACCGCCCTGGTCAGCATCATCTGGATGGTGCTGGGCTACAGCCTGGCCTTCGGCCCCGGCGGCAAGTATGTCGGCGACCTGTCGCGCGGCTTCCTGAAGGGCCTGGATGTCGGCGCGCTGACCGGGACGATCCCGGAAAGTGTGTTCATGATGTTCCAGATGACCTTCGCGATCATCACCCCGGCGCTGATCGTCGGCGCCTTCGCCGATCGCATGAAGTTCTCGTCGCTGCTGGTCTTCACCGCGCTGTGGTCGATCATCGTCTATTCGCCGATCGCGCATTGGGTGTGGCAGTCGAACGGCTGGCTGTTCAGCGCCGGCGTGCTCGATTTCGCCGGCGGCACGGTGGTGCACATCAATGCCGGCATTGCGGGCCTCGTCGCCTGCATCGTGATCGGCAAGCGGCACGGCTACGGCACCGGCGTGGTGCATGCCTTCGCGCCGCACAACCTGGTGCTCAGCGTCATCGGCGCCTCCCTCCTGTGGGTGGGCTGGTTCGGCTTCAACGCCGGCTCGGCGCTGGCCGCGAACGGGACCGCCGGCATGGCCTTCGCCGCGACCCACATCGCCACCGCGGCTGCGGCCCTGGCCTGGATGTTCATCGAATGGGGCGCCAAGGGTAAGCCGAGCGTGCTCGGCGTCATCTCCGGCGCGGTCGCCGGCCTGGTGGCGATCACCCCGGCCTCCGGCTTCGTCAACCCGATGGGCGCGCTGGCGATCGGCGTCGCCGCCGGCATCATCTGCTACTTCGCCGCGACCTCGCTGAAGAAGGCGTTCGGCTACGACGACTCGCTCGACGTGTTCGGCGTGCACTGCGTCGGCGGCGTCGTCGGCGCGATCCTGACCGGCGTCTTCGCCGATCCGGCGATCAACTCGCTCGGCACCGGCCTGCTGTACGGCAATCCGGGCCAGGTCTGGATCCAGGTCGAGGGCGTCCTCGCCACCCTGATCTGGAGCGGCGGCGTCACCCTGGTGCTGCTGTTCCTGATCAAGGCGGTGATGGGCATCCGGGTCTCGGAAGAGGCGGAGCGCGACGGCCTCGACCTCGCCTTGCACGGCGAGGCGGTGCAGTAACGCTGCCGCATATGGCGGCCAGACTTGGGGCGTCCTTCGGGACGCCCCACTTTTTTGTACCACCCTCTTTTGCGCCGCCCGTCAGCCCCGCTCCGGCGCTGCCAGTTTTTCGTGCAGCGCGTCCAGGTCCCGGCCGAGGGCGTCGAAGCGTTCGGCGCCGAGCAGGCCGCGATACTCGGCCTCGATCCGCCGCTTCACCCGATCGGCGTCGGCCATGACAGCCAAGCCGGCGGGGGTGAGGGCGACGATCCGCCCGCGCCGGTCATCCGGATCCGACCGGCGCTCGACGATGCCGTCCCGGACCAGGCCGTCGACCAGCTGCTGCACCGCCTGCTTGGTCAGGCCCATGCGGCCGGGCAGGCTGGATTGCGGCGTGCCCTTGGGTCCGAGATGGGCCAGCACGCCCGACCGCGCCTCGGCGAACCAGCCATGGCCGAGCGCCACCATCTCCGCCTCGAACCGGGCTTTCCACGCCCAGGCCAGCCGCCAGAGCCGCCAGCCGATATGGTCGAGCGGGGCGGCTGCGGCGTCATCGTCAAGTGGCTTGACCATCTTCGATCCATTCGATACCGTCAATTTACTTGACGATCCATGGCCGAAGATGCGCTTCGGCGGATCGCCGCTCAAGCCTTTCTGCAGGAGAGCCGCATGCCCGTCATTTCCGCGTCCGAGGCGCCGCGCTTCACGCTGCCCGGCGTCACCTTCACCGGCCTGGCGGCGCCCAGCCGCGGCGCCCGCGAGACCGCGGCCTGGCGCATCGTGCTCGACCCCGGCGCACTCGGGGCGCCGCACCGGGTGACCCGGGAGGAGATCTTCATCGCCGTCGCCGGCCGCGCCGTCGCCACTGTCGCGGGCGAACGGCACGAGGTCGCGGCCGGCGGCGCCCTGGTGATCCCGGCCGACACGCTGTTCTCGCTGGCCAATCCGGGCAGCGAGCCGTTCGAGGCGGTGGTGGTGCTGCCGGTCGGCGGCCAGGCGGCCTATGAGGGGCAGGCGCCGTTCACCCCGCCCTGGGCAACCTGACCGGCGCCGGAAACGGAAGAGGGCGGCCGAAGCCGCCCTCTCTCAATCCTGAACCGGGATCCCGCGTCAGCGGGCCTGGGACATGGCGATCGCGGTGTCGCCCATCCGGTTCGAGAAGCCCCATTCGTTGTCGTACCAGCTCATCACCCGGACGAAGGTGCCGTCGATGACCTTGGTCTCGTTGATCGCGAAGATCGACGAGCGGGCGTCGTGGTTGAAGTCGGTCGACACCAGGTCCTCCTCGTAGAAGCCGAGGATGTCCTTGAGCTTGCCGCCGGCGGCCTGCTTGATCGCGGCGTTGACCTCCTCGACCGTGGTCGGGCGCTTGGCGACGAACTTGAAATCGACCACCGAGACGTTCGGCGACGGCACGCGGATCGAGGTGCCGTCCAGCTTGCCCTTCAGCTCCGGCAGCACCTTGCCGACAGCCTTGGCGGCGCCGGTCGAGGTCGGGATCAGGTTCAGTGCCGCGGCGCGGGCCCGGTGCAGATCCTTGTGCATCGTGTCGACGATGCGCTGGTCGCCGGTGTAGCTGTGGATCGTGGTCATGAAGCCGTGATCGATGCCGATCGCGTCATGCAGCACCCAGGCGACCGGCGCCAGGCAGTTGGTGGTGCAGGAGGCGTTGGAGACGATCGTGTGCGCGGCCGTCAGCTTGTCGTGGTTGACACCATAGACGACTGTCAGGTCCTCGTCGGTCGCCGGGGCCGAGATCAGCACCTTCTTGGCGCCGGCCGTCAGCTGCTTCGCCGCGTCGTCGCGCTTGGTGAAGATGCCGGAGCATTCCAGCGCGATCTCGACGCCCATCGCGCCCCAGGGCAGCTGGGTCGGGTCGCGCTGCTGCACCGCCTTGATGCCGTGGCCGTTGACGATCAGCGTGTCGCCCTCGACCTGGACATCGAACGGCGCCCGGCCGTGCACGCTGTCGTATTTCAGCAGATGGGCGTTGGTCTTGACGTCGGCGAGGTCGTTGATCGCGACCACCTCGATGTCCTTGCGCCCGGATTCGATCAGCGCCCGCAGCACCAGGCGCCCGATGCGCCCGAACCCGTTGATGGCAACCTTAACGGCCATGTCGTCTTCTCCGATCCGATGGTCTTGTACCGATAGCGCATGGGGAGCCAACCCGGTTCCCTTCCTTGCGGGAAGGGCTGGTTCCGGCATCGGCGTTACAGCTTGGCCTTGGCGGCGGCGACAACCGCCTCGGCCGTGATCCCGAAATGCTTGTACAGCTGCTCGTAGGGCCCCGAGGCGCCGAAGCCCGTCATGCCGATGAAGCCGCCATCCGAGCCGATATAGTGGTCCCAGCCCTGGCGCACGCCGGCCTCGACCGCGATGCGGACCACGCCCTGGCCCAGCACCCGGCGGCGATAGTCCGACGGCTGGCGGTCGAACAGCGCCGTGCAGGGCATGGAGACCAGGCGGGTGCCGATGCCCTCGGCCTCCAGCAGGTCGCGCGCCTCGTTGGCGATCGACACCTCCGACCCGGTGGCGACCAGCAGCACGCGCGGCGTGCCGGTGGCCTCGCGCAGCACATACCCGCCCTTGGCCGACAGGTTCTCGGCATTGGCGCCGAGCCGCAGCGTCGGCAGGTTCTGGCGGGTCAGCGCCAGCACCGACGGCGCGTCCTCGGTCTCCAGCGCGATCTGCCAGGCCTCGGCGGTCTCGACCGCGTCGCAGGGGCGGAACACCATCAGATGCGGGATCGTCCGCAGCGACGAGACATGCTCGACCGGCTGGTGAGTCGGGCCGTCCTCGCCGAGGCCGATCGAGTCATGGGTCATGACGAAGACCACGCGCTGGCGCATCAGCGACGCCAGGCGGATCGACGGGCGGCAATAATCGGTGAAGGTCAGGAAGGTGGCGCCGTAGGGGATGATGCCGCCATGCAGCGTCAGCCCGTTCATCGCCGCCGCCATGCCGTGCTCGCGCACGCCGTAGCGGACGTAGCGGCCGCCATACTTGCCCGGCTCGATGTCGGTCGAGGCCTTGGTCTTGGTGTTGTTCGACGGCGTCAGGTCGGCCGACCCGCCGATCAGCTCCGGGATCGCCGGCACCAGCAGCTCCAGCACCTGGCCGGAGGCGACGCGGGTGGCCAGGCTCGGCTTGGTCTCCGAGATCTCGGCCTTGAACTTGGCCAGGATGCCGTCGAGGCCGGAGGGCAGGGCGCCGCTCATCGCCTGGCGGAAGGCGGCGCGGGCCTCGGCCGGGGTCTTCAGCAGGCGCTGGTCCCAGGCCAGGCGCTCGGCCTCGCCGCGCTTGCCGATCTCGCGCCAGGCGGCGATCGTCGCTTCCGGCACTTCGAAGGGCGGGTAGGGCCAGTTGAGGTTGGCGCGGGTGGCCGCGACCTCGTCCTTGCCCAGCGCCGAGCCGTGGACGCCGCTGGTGCCCTGCTTGTTCGGGGCTCCCCAGCCGATGATGGTGCGGCAGGCGATCAGGCTCGGCCGGTCATCGGCCAGCGCCGCGTCGATGGCGGCGGCGATCGCGTCGGTGTCGTGGCCGTCGACGCGCTGGACGTGCCAGTGATAACCCTCGAAGCGCTTCTGCACGTCGTCGCTGAAGGACAGCGAGGTCGGGCCGTCGATGGTGATGTGGTTGTCGTCATAGAGCACGATCAGCCGGCCGAGCTTCAGGTGTCCGGCCAGCGAGCAGGCCTCGTGGCTGATGCCCTCCTCGAGGTCGCCGTCGCCGCAGGTGACCCAGGTGTGGTGATTCACCAGATCGTCGCCGAAGCGGGAATTGAGGATCCGCTCGGCCAGCGCGAAGCCGACGGCGTTGCCCAGGCCCTGGCCCAGCGGCCCGGTGGTGGTCTCGATCCCGGCCTCGTGGTCGACCTCCGGGTGGCCCGCCGTGTGGTGCCCCAGCTGCCGGAAGTGCTTGATCTCGTCGAGCGTGATCTTGCTGTTGCCGGTCAGGTACAGCAGCGAATACAGCAGCATCGAGCCGTGGCCGCCGGACAGGATGAAGCGGTCGCGATCGGCCCAGGTCGGATGGGCGGCGTCGAACTTCAGATAGCGGCTCCACAGCACCGTGGCGACGTCCGCCATGCCCATCGGCATGCCGGGATGGCCGCTCTTCGCAGCCTCGACCGCGTCCAGGGACAGGAAGCGGATGGCGTTCGCCATGTCGGTGTGGGTCACGGTCCGGGGGCTGTCGCTCATGGCATCGATCCGTTCGGGACACGGGGGATCCGGCGATGGCCCGCCCAGGCTCTCGTCAAGGCAGGCACTCGTCGGGGGCGGCGGCACCATGCAGCCCCGGTGCCCCCGCGTCAATGCCACCAAATGCCCATTTCGGGCCGAAAATGCCGCGGAAAGGTCGGACATTCGCGGGTCTGGCCCCGGGGGCAAGTGGAAGCGCTGGAGGTCGGCGAGGGGCTGCGCTAGACATGTCGGACATATCGGCCGGATGCGTGCCGGCCGCAGGGTTTGCGGAGACATGGGATGGAACGGTTCGACGGGGTGCGCCTGGCGCGTGCGGTGCTGGAGGATTTCGCGGCGGCGCTGCTGCGCGGCGCCGGCATGTCGGATGACAGCGCGGCGGCGACGGCGCGGGCGATGACCGACGCCTCGGCCCGCGGCGTCGATACCCATGGCGTGCGGCTGGTGCCGTTCTATCTCGACCAGCTGCAGAACGGGCGGGTCAACCCGGCCCCGGCGGTGACCGCCACCCGCACCGCCCCGACCTGCGTCGTCGTCGACGCCGATGGCGGCCTCGGCCACCTCGCCAGCTACCGCGCCATCGACGAGGCGGCGGCGCTGACGGAGGAGGTGGGGATGGCCGCGGCGGTGGTCACCCGCTCGTCCCATCACGGCGCCACCGGCGTCTATACCCTGGCGGCGGCGAAGCGCGGCTTCATCGCCTTCGGCTGCACCCATGCCGACGCGCTGGTGGTGCCGCATGGCGGGGTGAAGCCCTTCTTCGGCACCAACCCGATCAGCTTCGCCGCCCCGGCGCGGGACGAGGAGCCGGTGCTGTTGGACATGGCGACCAGCGCCATCCCGCTGAACCGCGTGCATCTGCGCCGCGACACCAACACGCCGCTGCCGCCGGAGGTCGCGGTCGGCGACGACGGCGTCGCCACCACCGACCCGCATGTCGCCACCGGCCTGAT
>JAEKLZ010000119.1 GCA_019508225.1 Inquilinus limosus
GCGATCCCGGGTTCCCGCGTCCTGCGCCTGACCACCACCGACCTGATCCTGTCGGCGCTGCTGTCCGGCGCCGGTTTGGCGCTGATCCCATGCTTCATCGGCGATGCGTATCCGGAGCTGGTCCGGGTGTCGCCGATCGTGCCGGAGATGGAGCACCGCTACCGCCTGGTCGTGCACCAGGATATCGGCCGCTCGCCCCGTGTCGCCCGGGCCAAGGAGGCGATCGCCGCCCTGTTCGCGGCCGAGCGCCGGCTGATGGAGGGTGAGGCCGGGCCGGCGGAATCGGCCGGCGCGCCGGTCGCGGTGTGACTCAGCCCCGGCTGGCGATCAGCGCCGCCGATCCCGCCATCATCGCGGCGGCGGAGCGATTGACCAGGCGCAGCCGGCGCGGCGACCGGAAGAAGCTGCGAGCCCGCGCGGCGCCCAGCACATAAGCCGACTGCACCATCAGGTCGATGCCGAGCTGCACCGCGAACACCGCGGCGATGCCGGCGGCATCGAGCGTGGTCAGGTCGACCACCTGCGGCAGCACCGCGCCGTAGAACACCACCGCCTTCGCGTTGCCCAGCGTCAGCGCCGCCCCGCCGAGAAGCCCGCCGGTCCGGCGCGGCGCCGCCTCCGGCTCCGCGGCCGGGGCGCGCCACAGCTTCCAGGCCAGCACGGCGAGATAGGCGATGCCGGCCCATTTCACCGCGACGAAGACCGGCTCATAGGCCAGGGCCAGCGCCGACAGGCCGAACACCGCCGCGGCCAGCCATAGCGCGTTGCCTGCAATCATGCCGAGGACGAAGGGCAGGGCCTCGCCGGCGCCGCGCGACAGCACCCGCGCCACCAGCGCGGTCTGGGCCGGGCCGGGGAGCAAGGCGGCGATGGCGACCGGCACGGCGAACAGGGCGAGGGCGGTGATCATCGGTGCGGCCTGCTGCTGGTGGTGGGCCAGCATAGCCTATCCGCTGATGCCGGGAGAACCGCATGGCAGGCCGGCGTTCGGCCCCCTGATATCCGCCGTGCCGGGCTGCTAGGGTGCCGCTCCAAGGGGGGAGGCGCCGCGATGTACCAGGTTCCGATCCGGCCGGGCGAAAGCTGGTTGCGCGCCCGGGTCCGGCGACATGTCCATGAGCTGCTGCGCCTGGCCTTGCCGGTGATCGTCGCGCGCGCCGGGCTGATCCTGATGGCGCTGGTCGACACGCTGTTCGTCGGCCGCTACGGCAGCGCCGACCTGGCTCACCTCTCGATCGCCAACGCCCCCATCGGCAGCATGATCGGCACCTCCACCGGCCTCGTCATCGGCACGCTGGTGATGTCGGCCAATTCCCTCGGCCGTGGCCGGCCCGACCAATGCGGCGCGGTCTGGCACCGGGCGCTGATCTATGGCGGCGCCATCGGCCTGGTGCTGGCCGTGCTGTGCCATTTCATCGAGCCGCTGCTGCTCCTGACCGGCCAGGCGCCGGAGCTGTCGAAGGCCGGCGCCGACATCGCCATCGTGCTCGGCTGGGGCATGCCGGCGGCGGTGATCTACACTGTCACCGCCTTCTTCCTCGAAGGGCTGAAGCGGCCGGTGCCGGGCATGATCGCGATGATCGTCGCCAACCTTCTGAACGCGCTGGTCAACTGGCTGCTGGTGTTCGGCGCCGCCGGGTTCCCGGAGCTCGGGGCGATGGGCGCCGCCTGGGCCAGCACCGCCTCGCGCGTGTTCCTGGCGGCCAGCCTGGTCGCCTATGTCTGGTGGATGCGCGACCGCGACACCTTCGGCATCCGCCGCTGGCAGGGCTGGCGCTGGCGCGACTGGACCAAGCAGCGCCAGCTCGGCTATGGCGGCGGCCTCAGCATCTTCATCGAATCGGGCGCCTTCACCGCGCTGACCTTCTACGCCGGGCTGCTCGGCACCCTGCCGCTGGCCGCATTCTCGGTCGGCCTCAACCTGATCGCCCTGATCTTCATGGTGGCGCTCGGCCTCGCCTCCGCCACCGCGGTCAGGGTCGGCGTCGCCCATGGCCGGCGCGACCTCAAGGACATGGTGCTGGCCGGCTGGGTCGGGCTCGGCGTCAACAGCGTCGTCATGGTGGCCTTCGGGGCTGTGCTGTGGATCTTCGCCCGGCCGATCGCCGAGGCCTATACCAGCGATCCGGCGCTGATCCCGCTGGTGGTGCCGGTGGTCGTGGTTTCGACCTTCATCCTGATCGTCGATGGCGGCCAGGTGGTGGTGGCCAACGCGCTGCGCGGCCGCGGCGACGTGGTGGTGCCGACGCTGCTGCACACCATCTCCTACGTCGTGGTGATGACGCCGCTCGGCTGGTTCCTGGGCGTCCATCTCGGCCGCGGCGCGGTCGGGCTGTTCGAGGCGATCCTGATTGCCAGCGTGGTCTCCGTCGGCCTCCTGGCAAGCCGTTTCCACTTGCTGGCGCGCGGCGACGCCCGGGCGTCGGCGGCGGCCGGCGCGACCGCCTGAGGACTGCTCCGGCGCGATTGTTCGCAGGTGCGGAAACGTGCTAGCGTCGCCGCGCCCGGCACGCTGTCCGGGCACGTCCTTTTGTCAGCCCGGACAGTGATTTGACCGAACGTCCCACCACCCCGCCGCACTTCGACATCACCCCGGTGACGATCGAGGAGGAGATGCGGCGCTCCTACCTCGATTACGCCATGAGCGTGATCGTCTCCCGCGCCCTGCCGGATGTGCGCGACGGCCTCAAGCCGGTGCATCGCCGCATCCTGTTCGCGATGAAGGAGGGCGGCTACGATTCGACCAAGCCGTTCAAGAAGTCGGCCCGCGTCGTCGGCGACGTCATGGGTAAATACCACCCCCATGGCGACTCCTCGATCTACGAAGCCATGGTCCGCATGGCGCAGGACTTCTCGATGCGGCTGCCCCTGATCCAGGGGCAGGGCAATTTCGGGTCGATGGACGGCGATCCGGCGGCGGCGATGCGCTACACCGAGGCGCGCCTGGCCAAGGCCGCCGAGGCGATGCTGGACGACATCGACAAGGACACCGTCGATTTCCAGCCGAACTACGACGAGACCCAGTCCGAGCCGACGGTGGTGCCGTCGCGCTTCCCCAATCTCCTGGTGAACGGCGCCGGCGGCATCGCCGTCGGCATGGCCACCAACATCCCGCCGCACAATCTGGGCGAGGTGATCGACGCCTGCCTGGCCGTGATCGCCGATGCCGGGCTGACCTCGGACGACCTGAACCTGATCGTGCAGGGGCCGGACTTCCCGACCGGGGCGACCATCCTGGGCCGGTCCGGCATCCGCTCGGCCTTCGCCACCGGCCGCGGCAGCGTGGTGATGCGGGCCAAATCCTCGATCGAGGAGATCCGCAAGGACCGCGAAGCGATCATCTTCACCGAGATCCCGTTCCAGGTGAACAAGTCGCGGCTGATGGAGCGCATCGCCGAGGTCGTCAACGACAAGACGGTCGAAGGCATCTCCGAGCTGCGCGACGAGAGCGACCGCGACGGCGTGCGCATCGTGGTCGAGCTGAAGCGCGACGCCAATGCCGATGTGGTGCTGAACCAGCTGTACCGTTACACGCCGCTGCAGACCTCGTTCGGCGTCAACATGCTGGCGCTGAACGGCGGCCGGCCCGAGCTGCTGAACCTGCGGCAGATCATCGACGCCTTCATCGCCTTCCGTGAGGAGGTGATCACCCGGCGCACCCGGTTCCTGCTGGCCCGCGCCCGCGACCGCGCCCATGTCCTGGTCGGCCTGGCCACCGCCGTGGTCAACATCGACCGGGTGATCGAGCTGATCCGCCGCGCGCCCGACCCGCAGGCGGCGCGCGAGGAGCTGATGGCCACGGCCTGGCCGGCCGGCGAGATCGCGCCGCTGATCGCGCTGGTCGACGAACCCGGCCGGCCGCTGGCCGAGGACGGCACCTACCGCCTGTCCGAGCTGCAGGCCCGCGCCATCCTGGACCTGCGCCTGCACCGCCTGACCGGGCTGGAGCGCGACAAGATCGGCGACGACCTGCGCGCCATCGTCGCCGAGATCCAGGAATACCTGGCCATCCTGGCCAGCCGCGAGAAGCTGCTGCAGATCCTGCGCGACGAGCTGGCGGAGATCAAAGAGCAGTTCGCCACGCCGCGGAAGACCGAGATCCTCGACCTCGAATTCGAGGCCGACATCGAGAACCTGATCCAGCGCGAGGACATGGTCGTCACCGTCTCCAACGGCGGCTACATCAAGCGCGTCCCGCTGTCGACCTACCGGGCGCAGCGCCGCGGCGGCAAGGGCCGCAGCGGCATGGCGACGAAGGAGGAGGATTTCGTCTCCGACCTGTTCGTCGCCAACACCCACACGCCGATGCTGTTCTTCTCCAGCCGCGGCATCGTCTACAAGCTGAAGGTCTACCGCCTGCCGATCGGCACGCCGCAGTCGCGCGGCAAGGCGATGGTCAACATGCTGCCGCTGCAGCAGGGCGAGACCATCTCCACCGTCATGCCGCTGCCGGAGGACGAGAGCACCTGGGACCAGCTCTACGTCATGTTCGGCACGGCCAGCGGCGGCGTCCGCCGCAACAGCCTGGCCGACTTCACCAGCATCAATCGCAACGGCAAGATCGCGATGAAGCTGGACGAGGGCGACAGCCTGATCGGCGTCAAGGTGTGCCGCGACGACCAGGATGTGCTGCTGGCCACCCACACCGGCATGTGCATCCGCTTCCCGGTCACCGATGTCCGCGTGTTCAAGGGGCGCGATTCGACCGGTGTACGCGGGATTCGTCTGGGTGACGGCGACCGCGTGATCTCGATCTCGATCCTGCACCATCTCGACGCCACGCCGGACGAGCGCGCCAACTACCTGCGCATGGCCAATGCGCTGCGCCGGGCCGAGGGCGAGGAGACCGACGGCGAGGACAGCCAGACGGTGGAGGAGCGCGACCTCGACCCGGCCCGCTTCGCCGAGCTCGAGGCCGTCGAGGAGTTCATCCTGACGGTCAGCGAGGAAGGCTTCGGCAAGCTCAGCTCCGCCTATGGCTACCGGATCACCGGCCGGGGCGGGAAGGGCATCTGGACCATGGAGATGGGCGAGAAGAACCTCGCCGTGGCTGCCAGCTTCCCGATCTCGCCGAACCAGGAGATCATCCTGGTCACCGATGGCGGACAGCTGATCCGCTGCCCGGTCTCCGACGTCCGGATCGCCGCCCGCAAGACCATGGGCGTGCGGCTGTTCAACGTCGCCGAGGGCGAGCATGTCGTCTCCGTCGCCTCGGTGCCGGAGGAGAACGGCGAGGGCGATGAGGGGGCCGAGGACGGTTCACCCGTCGAGGCCGGGCCCGAGGACGCCCCGGAAGAGCAACAGGACGGCGCCGCGTCGGGCGGCGACGGCGCATAAGGAAAGCCGCACGGATGTCCAAAGGGCGCATCGGAGTCTATCCCGGCACCTTCGATCCCATCACCAAGGGCCATATGGACATCATCCAGCGGGCGACACGGATCGTCGACCATCTGGTCGTCGCCGTGGCCCGCAACGATGGCAAGGGCCCGCTGTTCTCGACCGACGAGCGGGTGGAGCTGGTGCGGGCCGACGTCGCGCCCCTGGTGGCCCAGGGGATCTCGATCGAGGTCCGCTCCTTCGACGTGCTGCTGATGCACTTCGCGGCCTCGGTCGGCGCCACCACGGTGGTGCGCGGCCTGCGCGCCGTCTCGGATTTCGAATACGAATTCCAGATGGCCGGCATGAACGCCAAGATCAATCCGGTGATCGAGACAGTGTTCTTGATGGCGTCGGACCGCTACCAGTTCATCTCCTCGCGCTTCGTCAAGGAGATCGGCCGGCTGGGCGGCGACATCGCCCCCTTCGTCAGCCCGCTGGTGGCCAAGCGCCTGACCGAGCAGTTCAGGCGCAAGGGGTTGGTGGCGGATTAGGAGCAGGAGCGGATGACGAGGCTCGCCGCTTCGGTCGCTGCGTCACTCGTGCTGGCGCTCTTGCTCGCCGGCTGCGCGGGGGCTCCGTCGAAGGGGCCCGCGGTCCAGATCGCTCCGGTGGCTGCCACCGCAGCGCAGTCGGACTCTCCGGCGATCCGGATCCTGGCGACGCGACGCAACCCGGACGGCACGCTGTCGCCCGACGATGTCTTCGTCAGCGTGACCGCCGGTGCCGACTGGCGCGTGGCCTGCGCCGTGCGTCGGGCGATGATCCAGGGTGAGCGATTCCCGGGAGGCATGCGGAGGCTGTCGGACGGCAGCGAACTGTTCACGATCATGGCCGTGCCACGCGATCTGCCCATCGCCGCGTCGATGGCCGGCTGCAAGCGCGCGCAGCTGGGCCTTGTCGACTGATGGCGCCTCCTTCGGCTGGTGGCCCAGCCCATAACTGAGGACGCTTCCCGCTCGTCCCTCGGCGGGATGATTGGGCGCCACACAGTCGCCGGGCAGCCAGGTGTTGACCGTCGCGCGGTGCCTCCCTAATGTGCGGCCCGCCCGCCTGGGGGACAACCCGGGCCGGCAGTGTGAGCCGGTAGCTCAGTCGGTAGAGCAGAGGCCTTTTAAGCCCCTGGTCGTGGGTTCGAGTCCCACCCGGCTCACCAATCTTTTCAAGCGCTTAGCATGTGATGGCGTTGTCCGTTCCGACACGCCTGCCTCTGCTCATGATGCCGAGGCTGTCAATCGCCGCCGCGCCGTTTCCAGTTTAGAATCCACGTCGCAACCGGGGGAAGTCGACAGAAGTCATGGAACTCCGAGAATTGCGCGGGCTTGATCCGCTGATGTGAGCGGTCGACCCGCTATGTTGGCGATAGTGGCGATAGCAGCGACACGTTCGGCATTGTCGCGGGCGATCCGGCCGTCCGCGTGCCAAAGGGAGTTCTCGAATCCCACGCGGACATGGCCGCCGCGGGCCAGCGCTGCGGCCAAGGCGGAGGTTTCGCCACGGCCGAACGCGCAGACCGACCACACAGCATCGAGCCGATGGTGTTCGAGGCCGTCGAGAAAGGCGTCGAGGTCCTCCGGCCGGCTTTCCTGATCCGGCGCATAGCGGCCGAGGACGAAGAGCATCCGCGGTTGCGCGCTTTCCCCGAAGCAATCCCGACGATGCAGCTCGGCGAATGTGTCGAGATCGGCCCGATCGTAGAGGATGTGCTGGATGGCGATGCCTTCGCCGGCCGCCCAGGAGAAGAAGGCCGATGCCGCCGCTTCCCCGCCGCCGAGAATCTCGCGCAGCCCCACCGAGACGGCGGCGGGACGCAGTACGCGCACCAGCTCCATCTGCTCCGACGGCGAATAGCGGCCGACCGCCTCCGTGGTGATCTGAACCAGCATCTTGCCGTCCGTGCGGTCCCGGATCGCCGCGATCGCGTCCGCGTAGCGACTCGCGTCCAGCACATGCGCACCAGTTTCATCGCGGACATGGACATGCATGGCGCCGGCGCCGGCGGCGAGGCAGGCCGCGGCGGTGTCCGCCAGCTCCGTGGCTGTCACCGGCAGCGCCGGATGGTCCGCCCTGGTGCGGCGCGCGCCGTTCGGCGCGACCATGATGAGCAGAGGATCCGCCGTCATGTGTCACCTCGATCTTTGTCTCGCCGGCACGTCCAGCCTATGGTCTCTGCAAAGGGAGGTTGGGGCATCGTGACCGACGCAGCAGAAACGCCATCGCCATTCGCCACTGCGGCCGAGCTGTCTGCGGCGCTTCGGCAGGGCGGCACCACATCGGCGGCCATCGTCCGGCGCGCGCTCGACCGGGCGGCCGCGCATGAGCCGGCACTGCACGCCTTCGTGGAGATCTTCGGCGAGGCCGCGCTCGCCGCCGCCGACGCCGCCGATGACCGGCGGGCCCAGGGCGCCCCGCTCGGCCCGCTCGACGGCATCCCGTTTGCGGTGAAGGACCTCTTCCATATCGAAGGCCATCCCATATCGGCCGGATCGAAGGCCCTCGCCGCCACGCCCGCCGCGACGACCGCGAATGCCGTGCGGCGTCTGTGCGCGGCGGGGATGATCCCGTTGGGCAAGGTCCACACCGTCGAATTCGCCTTCGGCGGCTGGGGCACGAATCCGGTCCTGGGGACGCCGTTGAACCCGCGCGACCGGGCCGTCCCGCGGGCCCCTGGCGGCTCCTCCAGCGGTTCCGGAGTGGCGGTGGCGGCCGGTCTGGTGCCGGCCGCGCTCGGCACCGACACGGGTGGATCGGTGCGCAACCCGGCCGCCATGTGCGGCGTCGTCGGGCTGAAGACCTCCGTCGGCCTGATCGGGCGGGGCGGGCTGCTGCCGCTCGCCACCTCCTTCGACAGCGTCGGCCCGCTCACCCGCTCGGTCGAGGATGCGGCGCTGCTGCTGACCGCCCTGCAGGGCCGGGACCCGGACGACCCCGCCACCTTCGGGGTCACGCCGCCGGACCCGCTGCGCCATCTCGGCGACGGCATCGCCGGCCTGCGTCTGCGAGTCCCGTCGGAGCGGGACCTCGGCACGGTCGAGGCCGATGTGCTCCGGCTGTTCCGGGCGGCCGTCCAGCAATTGACAACCCTCGGCGCCGAAGTCGAGGAACGGGCGATGCCGCGTCGGCCTGAGGAGTACATGGCCACGACCGGCGACATGATGGCGGCGGAGGCCTGGCATTATCTGTGCGAGCATGTGGAGCCCGAGACCAGCATCGTCCATCCCGCCGTCAGGGCACGAATTCTCCGTGGCCGGACGATCGACGGCACGCGCTATCAGGAGCTTCTCGTGGCAAGGCGG
>JAEKLZ010000120.1 GCA_019508225.1 Inquilinus limosus
TCCATGGTCCGTAGCGTTATGAGGTTCGGCTTGGCCCATCGTCAGCAGACCGGTCAGCGGGCGTGGGCCCGTGTGGCGGTCCTGGTTCTTCCCACCGCCCTGATCCTGGGGGCGGCGGCCGCGCGGGCGGAGGATCCGCTCGCCGCCGGCGACCTGCCGCTCGACACCCGGATCCTGACCCGCGGCGAGACCGCGCGCCAGGTGCCGCTGCCGGTGCCGACCTCGGCCGGCCCGGTTACCGGCCCGATCCCGTTCCTGGAGCCGTATCAGTCCGCGATCCCATCCCTGCCCGGCCTGGTCGACGAGCCGCCGCCGGCCTATGACGCCGATGTGATCGTGAAGGGCACCGGCGGCTTCTCCGACCCGAACGTCAAGGTCAAAGCCATGCCAGGCATGGCCCCGAACGACATGGTCGGCCTCATCGTCGGCGACGGCTTCCGCATCCGCTTCAGCCCCGGCACCGAGGAGATCGGCACCGAGGCCGGCGACCTGCTCTCCGGCCTTGCCGAGAAGCTGGCGACTGACGGCGCCAGCCAGATCGAGATCCGCGCGTTTGCCGGAGCCAGGCCGGATCCCGCCAATGCCCGCCGCCTCTCGCTCAGCCGCGCGCTCAACATCCGCGCCTTCCTGATCGACCGCGGCGTCGACAGCAAGCGCATCGCCCTGCGCGCGCTCGGCAACACCTCGCCGCCCGACCAGCCCGCGGACCGCGTCGACCTCCGGATCCAGTAGAGAGTCCCCTGATGTCGATCACCGCCCTGGCATCCCGCCCGACCTCGATGCGCCCGGCGATGTCCAGCCCGCGGCGGTACGTCATCCGGATGACGGCCTTCGTCATCGTCGTCGCCATCGTCGCGGCCATCCTGGCGCCGGGCGTGTCCTCGGCCTTCATGTCCAATCCGGCGCTGAACGGCGTGATCCTGGCGACCACCTTGTTCGGCATCGTCTTCTGCTTCCGGGCGGTGCTGAACCTCGAGCCCGACATCCGCTGGATCGACGCCCATCTGACGCAGCGCAGCCAGGGCGGCCGGATGGCGGCGGTGCAGCCGCGCCTCCTGGCCCCGGTCGCCCGGGTGATCGCCGAGCAGCAGGGCGAGCTCAGCCTGTCGCCGCTGGCGATGCGCTCGCTGCTCGACGCCATCGGCGCGCGGCTCAGCGAAAGCCGCGAGATCTCGCGCTACCTGATCGGCCTGCTGATCTTCCTCGGCCTGCTCGGCACCTTCTGGGGCCTGCTGGAGACGGTACGCTCGGCCAGCGGCGTGATCGCCGGGCTGGACATGGAGGCGGCCGATCCCAGCGCCGCCTTCGCCACGCTGAAGCACGGGCTGGAGGCGCCGCTGACCGGCATGGGCACCGCCTTCAGCGCCTCGCTGTTCGGCCTTGCCGGCTCGCTGGCCCTCGGCTTCCTCGAGCTGCAGGCGAGCCAAGCGCAGAACCGCTTCTACAACGAGCTGGAGGATTGGCTGTCGGCCAACACCCGTCTCTCCGCCGGCCCGCAGCAGGGCATCACCGGGATCGAGGCCGGCGAGCCGGTGTTCCCCGCCTATATCGAATCGGTGGTGGCGCAGACCGCGGAGAATCTCGACGCGCTGCGCCGCCTGACCGCGCAGGCGGACGAGGAGCGCCGCGGCCAGGGCGGTGCGCTCGGCGCCGTCGCCACCCAGCTGGCGGCGATCGACGACCACCTGCAGGGCCAGCACGCGCTGATGGCCCGGCTGGCGGATGGCGAGCAGGCGACCGCCGCGGTGCTGGCCCGCCTCGCCGCCACGCTCGAATCCGACCGCTTCGGCATCGACGAGCCGACCCGCCAGCACATCCGCAGCCTCGACACCACCATGCGCCGGATGATCGAGGAGCTGTCGACCGGCCGAATCCAGCTTTCCGGCGAGATCCGGGGCGAGATCAAGCTGCTGGCCCGCACCATCGCGGCGCTGGCCGAAGGGTCCGAGGCTCGCTGATCCATGGCGATGCGCGGCCGGTATTCCTTCGGCGAGCGACGGCAGGTCGATGTCTGGCCCGGCTGGGTCGACGCGCTGTCGTCCCTGCTGATGGTCGTCATCTTCCTGCTGATGGTGTTTCTGGCCTCGCAGTTCTACCTGTCGACCGTGGTCAGCGGCCGTGACGAGACCGTCGGCCGGCTGAACCGCCAGGTCTCCGAGTTGACCGACCGGCTGGCGCTGGAGCAGGAGAGCGGGCGCGACCTCAAGACCCGCATCGACCGGCTGTCGACCGACCTGGAGGGCAGCGCCCACGAGCGCACCGATCTCGGCAGCCGCCTCGCCGCCGTGCAGCAGGACCGCGACGCCATCGACCGGCAGCTGCGCACCGCCTTGGCCCAGGTCCAGACCCTGACCGGCGGCACCGCCGACCGCGACGCGCAGCTCAAGGAAGCGGCGCGGGTGATCCAGGACAACCAGTCGATGATCGAGCGGCAGCGACGCGAGCTGGCCCAGCTGCAATCCGACCTGGCGACGCTGCGCACCGGCACCCAGGACCGCGACCTGACCGCGGGCCAGCTTTCGACCTCGCTGGCGGCCAGCCGCAAGGAGGCTTCGGATCTCGGCGCCGAGCTCGACCGCACCCGGTCCGAGCGCGACCAGGCGCAGCAGGATGTTAAGGCCGGGCAGGACCGCGCCGAGGCGCTGGAGCAGCAGCTCGGCGACGCCAACAGCCGCGTCGCCGCCTCGCAGAAGGACGTGCAGGACCTGACCGCCCGGGTGGCGCAGCTCGACGCTCGCATCGCCGAGCTCAGCGGCACGCTCGACCGCGCCACGGCAGCGCTGGCCACCGAGAAGTCGGCCGGCGAGAGCGCGCACAGCCGCGGCGAGCAGCTGGCGGCCGAGGCCGAGGCGCTGCGCCGGCAGCTGTCGCAGATCGAATCGACGTTGCGCGATTCCGAGGCGACGGTCAGCACCAAGGATCTGGAGATCGCCAATCTCAACTCGCGCCTGAACCAGGCGCTGGTGCGGCGGGTCGACGAGCTCAGCCGCTCGCGATCGGCCTTCTTCGGCCGACTGCGCGACGTGCTCGGCGACCGGCCGGATGTCCGCGTCGTCGGCGATCGCTTCGTGTTCCAGTCGGAGGTGCTGTTCCCGGTCGGCTCGGCCGACCTGCAGCCGGGCGGCGAGGAGCAGTTGGCCGCCTTCGCCGGGACGCTGAAGCGAATCGCCGCCCAGTTCCCGCCTGATGTCGACTGGCTGCTGCGCATCGACGGCCACACCGACCGGCAGCCGATCACCGGCGGCCCGTTCCCCACCAACTGGCAGCTGTCGACCGCCCGGGCGCTGTCGGTGCTGAACTTCCTGTCGAGCCAGGGCATTCCGCCGCAGCGCATGGCGGCCGCGGGATTCGGCGAGTGGCAGCCGCTCGATCCGGGCAGCACGCCCGACGCCTATCGCCGCAACCGCCGCATCGAGCTGCGCCTCGACCAGCGCGGCGACAGCGGCCCGGACGACGCCGCCGCGGCGCAGTAGGCCGGCGGAAAAGCGTTGCGTCGGGTTTCGCACGCCCGTAATCATCCCCGACCCCGGGGCCGCAGCCCCGGCAGGAATGAAGGGTGCAGAATGAAGAAGCTCCTGACCGGTGTCGCGGCGGCTGCTGTCTTGCTTGGATCCGTGCAGTCGGCGCAGGCCGCCAACGTGCCGATCTGGATCGGCATCGGCTCGGCCGCGATCCTCGCCGCCGGCATCCTCGGCGAGAATTCGGAGATCGGCGACATCCATGTGGGCAACAGCACCGGCGACCTGCCGCTGTCGCTGACGCTCGGCGCGGGCTACTACAACATCCTGAACGACAAGGGCAGCAAGGGCCACGAGGACCGCGACGGGGACGGCGCCGGCCTCGGCCGGGTGGAGCTGCGGTTCAACCAGGAGTTCCTGCGCATCCGGCCCTTCATCGGCATCGAAGGCAACACCGAGTCCGCCACCTACATCTATGGCGGCGGCATGCTCGACGTGCACTTCGGCGAGCATTTCATCCTGTCGCCGAACGCCGCGGTCGGCGCCTATTTCAACGGCGACGGCCGGGACATGGGATCCACCGTCGAGTTCCGCACCGGCATCGAGGCGGCGTGGCAGTTCGACAACAAGATGCGCGTCGGCGCCGCCTTCCACCACATCTCCAACGCCGGCATCGGCGATGTGAACCCCGGCGTCGAGACCCTGACGCTGAACCTCTCGATCCCGCTGAACTGAGGATCGCGGGCCGCCCGGCCGGCCGGTAGCCGGCCAACGCCGCTCACAACTCCTAACGGGCGGTGCGGCGCGATCTCTGCTGGGATGCGCGCCGCACCGAATCATCGCCGTGATGGAGACTTCGATGAAACCCGCCCGCATCGCCCTGCTCGGGGTCGTTTTGGCATCCACCGTCTTCGGCGCGGTCGCCCTGGCCGCCCAGGCCGGCGGCGCCGACGCTCCCGCCAACGCCTCGCCGATCTACGGGGTCACCATCCCCGAGGGCTACCGGCAATGGTCCTTCATCGCCCCGGCACATGAGACCGACCCGCTGAACGAGCTGCGCGTCGTGGTCGGCAACCCCACCGCGATCCAGGCGTACCAGGCCGGCACCCTGCCCTTCCCCGACGGCACCATCCTGGTCAAGCTGGCCTGGAAGCACGTCCAGTCCACCGAATTCGCGCCCGCCTACATCCCCGGCGCGGCCACCACGGTGCAGGTCATGGTCAAGGATTCGAAGCGCTACGCCGACACCGGCGGCTGGGGCTTCGGCCGCTTCATCGACGGCAAGCCGGTCGACCAGGCCCAGCACGAGACCTGCTGGGCGTGCCATCAGGCCAATGTGAAGGACCATGACTACGTCTTCACCCGGTTTGCGCCGTAACGGTCGACTCCAGCCCGCCTTCGGCGATCAGCCCGGCCACCGCGGCGATGTCCGGCGCGGCCGGACGGTCGGCCTCCAGCCGGGGCACCAGGCCGCGCACCGCCGCATGGATCGCGGCGGTGCCTGACCCGAGCGTGACAGTGCCCCGCAGGTCGACCGCCTGGGCCGCCACGATCAGCTCCAGCGCCGCCAGCAGGCGCAGCCGGTCGACGATCCCGGCGGTCTTGTCGACGATGGCGGTCGCCATGGTGGCGTAGTCCTCGACCCCGTCGGCGACCGGCAGCACCGCCACCGGCATCGGCGCCGCCAGATGGCCGATCTCGGCCAGCAGCGCCGCCGCGGTCTTCTGCGCCGGGCCGTAGCCGGTGCTGCCGTCCGGCACCGGCGCCAGGAAGCGCGGCAGGTCGCTGGAGGCCGGCGACATCAGCTTGACGATCCGCGCCGCCGAGATCGCCGCCGCCCGCGCCAGCGCCGCGCCCAGCGCCTCGAAGACCAGGGCCAGGTGGGTCGGGTCGAAATTGGCGTTCGGCAGGGCGATGCCGTCCTCGGCGATCACCGCCGGGTTGTCGCCGGCCCCGGCCAGCTCCAGCTCGACCGACTCGCGCGCCGCCTGCAGCGCCGCCAGCGCCGCGCCCAGCACCGGCGGGGCGCAGCGGAAGCTGAGCGGGTCCTGCAGCTTGCGGGCCGCGCCCGGCTGCGCCAGGTCGCCGCCGTCGAGCAGCGCCAGAATCACCCGCGCCGCCTCCGCCTGTCCCGGTGCCGGCCGCAGCGCCGCGGCACGCGGGTCCAGCGGCGCGATGCCGGCGCGGTAGCCCTCGAAGGACAGCGCCGCGGCGGCCAGCATCGCCCGCAGCGCCCGGGCCGCATCCTCGACCACCAGGGCGCCGGCGCCGACCGAGGCGGCGTTGGCCGAGACCAGGGCCAGCCCGTCCTTCAGACCGAATTCCGGCGGCAAGAGACCGGCGCGGGCCAGCGCCTCGGCCGCCGGCAGGATCTCGTCCTGGAATTCGGCCTCGCCCTGGCCCAGCAACACGAGCGCGATGTGGGACAGCGGCGCCAGGTCGGCCTCGCCGACCGAGCCGGTCATCGGCACCACCGGATGCACGCCCTGGTTCAACAGCGCCGCCAGTGCCTCGACCACGGCGCGGGAGGCGCCGGAGCGGCCGGCGCACAGCCCGGCCAGCCGGGCGGCGATGATCGCCCGCACCTCGTCGCGCCGGGCCGTCCGCCCCACCCCGACGGCACGGCCGGGCGGGATGCGGCGCTGCACCACCGCCGGGTCCGGCGCGATCCGGGTGTCGACGCCGGCGCCCAGCCCGGTGCTGACGCCATAGATCGCGGCGCCGCCGGCGGCCAGGGCTTCGAGCGCACGGTAGCCGGCCTCGATCCGCGCCAGCGCGACGTCATCCAGCACCACGGGCGCGTCGGAGCGGGCGATGGCGAGGATATCGCCGGTGGCGAGCGGGCCGACGCCGAGGCGGACAGGGTCGGCCATGATCAGGCGAAGCGCAGGCGTTGGCCGATCTCCAGCCGCTTCGCCTTCTCCAGCATGGCGTGGCCGAGGGCGATGTCGCTGAGGCTGAGGCCGCGATGCCACAGCAGGATGGTCTCGTCCTCGCTCTCGCGGCCCGGCTTCAGCCCGGCGACGACCTGGCCCAGCTCGGCATGCAGGGTGGCCTCGGACAGCTTGCCGGCCTCGACATGGGCACGCAGCGAGCCGAACTGGCCGGCGCGGCATTGGCCCCAATCATCGACCACCATCTTGGCCATGATGTCGGTCAGCGACAGCTCGACCGCGCTCATCGTGCCATAGGGCACCACCAGCGCGCCGGGCTTGATCCAGCCGGTCTTCAGGAGGGGCTCGGGCTGCAGCAGGCGCGAGGCCTCGACCACGATGTCGGCGCCGCGCACGGTCGATTCCCAATCCGTCATGGCGCGGACCGGCTTGCCGAGATCCCGGGTCAGCCGCTCGGCGAAGGCGTCGCGGCTTTCCGGCCGGCGGGAATGGACGCGGATCTCGTCGAAGTCGAACAGCTTGTCCAGCAGCCGGACGTTCCAATAGGCGGTGCCGCGGGCGCCGATATGGCCGAGCACGCGGCTGCCCTTGCGCGCAAGGTGCTTGGCGCCGATCGCGGTCACCGCTCCGGTGCGCATGTCGGTGATGGCCGTGGCGTCCAGGATCGCCTTCGGCATGCCGGTCGCCGGGTCGAACAGGTTCAGGATCGCCATCTCGGACGGCAGGCCGCGCTTGTAGTTGTCGACATAGTCGCCGACCACCTTGACCCCGGCGGCGTTGATCGGCGCGCCGATGGCGCCGCGCAGCACGTTGAAATGCCCGTTCACCTGCGGGTCGGGCTTCAGGTGCATGCGCGGTTCGATCACCGTCTCGCCGCGGCCCTGCGCCGCCAGGCTGGTCTCGATCGCCTGCAGGATCTCGTCATCGGTGATGGCCAGCGCCTCGATGTCGAGGCCGTTGAGGAAGGTCACATAGATCGGGTGCATGGTCCGTCGTCGCTCCGGCTCTTGCGTTGCCTCTCCCGCTTGCGGGAGAGGTCGGACGTCCGCCAGGACGTCCGGGTGAGGGCTGACCCAGGCCTCGACAAAGAGCCCTCACCCGGTCTCGCTACGCGAGCCCGACCTCTCCCGCAAGCGGGAGAGGCGACGCACCCTAGTGGCGGCGACCATGCCCGACGTCGCCGATGCTCATCGCCAGGATGCGGCTGATCTCGGTCAGGTCGCGGCCCGACTCCGCCGACCAGCGGTTGAAGGCCTGCTGCATGGTCTTGAAGTCGCCCTTGCCGCCCGGGGCCTTGGTCAGCACGCCCTCGCGGATCAGGGCCGCCACGACGTCGCCGGTCGGGATGAAGGCCGGTTTGCCGATGCCACGCAGGACGCGCATGCCGGTGTCGCCGCCCAGGCGGTTGCCGCGCTTTTTCAGCAACTCCAGCAGGCCGACATAATCGGCGTCCGGCCACTCGGCGATGAATTTGGCGGCGCTGCCATGCTCGGCCGCCAAGTCCAGCAGGAATTGGGCGTTGGCCGTGACCGACTGGATCTTGGCGCCGTGCCGGACGATGCGGCTGTCCTTCAACAGGGCATCGAACCGCTCCTCCGACAGCGCGGCGCAGCGATGGGGATCGAAGCCGTCGAAGGCCGCCTCGAAGCCGTCCCACTTCGCGGTGATCACCTTGGAGGCAAAGCCGGCGTTGAAGATGCGCCGGGTCATCTCCGCCAGGATGCGGTCGTCCGGCGTGGCGGCGATTTCGGCCGGGGTCTTCGATCTGCTCTCGGCGAGCGCGCGCTCCAGCACGTCCAGACCGCCGCGGCGTTCCGCCGCCAGCGCGATGATCGTCGCGAAATCGCCCATGCCCGCAGTCCTCCGGTTCGGCGCAGGCGGACAGGAGAGCCCCTCCACCCGCGCCGATCCAGAGGAAAAATCCGGACCTCCCGCCGCGCCGTCGGGCCGGTCACCCTGTGTCGGGTTTGTCCGGAGGGTCGGAGGAGAGATAGGGTTCGATGCCGAGGGAGCGCCAGAGCCGTTCGGTGATGGTGTCGGTGGTCTCGGTGTCGAGCCATTCGATGACGTCGGTTTCCTGCAGCCGGACCGCCAGCCCGGCCCTGATCCCGTCGATCCGGGCCGGGTCGAGCCTGGGGAAGACCCGTTCGACGGCGGCGGCCGCGGCGTCCCGGCGCCTGGCCCGCTCGGCCGCGATCCTGGCCTCGCTGCCGGCCGGGCGGGCCGGACGCGGCGTGCCCGGCCAGCCATCGGCACCCCAGCGGCCCCATTCCTCGCCGAGGCCGAGGCCGCAGGCCAGCCCCGCCATCACCGAG
>JAEKLZ010000121.1 GCA_019508225.1 Inquilinus limosus
GCATCAGCACCCGCACCGTGATCGCCTCGGCCTATGTCATCTGCGGGCTCCTGGCCGGCCTCGCGGCCGTGTTCCTGGCATTCTACACCAACTCGATCCAGCCCTCGGCGCATGGCAATTTCTACGAGCTCTACGCCATCGCTGCGGCGGTGCTGGGCGGCTGCTCGCTGCGCGGCGGCGAGGGCTCGATCCTCGGCATCATTCTCGGCACCGTGCTGCTGCAGGTGCTGCAAAACCTGGTCAACCTGCTCGGCATCCCGTCCTCGCTCAACTTCGCGGTGATGGGCACGGTGATCCTGATCGGCGTGCTGGCCGACCAGCATCTGCAAAGGATGCGCACCGCCCGCCTGGCCCGTGCCGTGCCGGTGGCGGCCGAACGCGCGCCGGCAGTCGCGGGAACGTCACCGAAGCCGTGATACCCTGCCCGGACGGCGGCACCCCGCCGCCGGATGGGAGGCAACGATGCCCGAGCACGGCACCTTCGTCTGGAACGAGCTGAACACCCGCGACCCCGAGGCCGCCCGCGACTTCTACGCCAGGACCCTGGGCTGGACCGTCGAAGCGATGCCGATGGCGGCCGGCGGCGAGTACCTGATCGCCAAGGTCGGCGACCGGATGGTCGGCGGCATCTTCGACATCCGCAACCTGCCCGGCATGGACCAGGTGCCGCCGCATTGGTTCGCCTATATCGAGGTCGATGACGTCGACGCCCGCGTGGCGGCGGCGCAGCAGGCCGGCGGCACCCTGATGCGCGACATCTTCGAGGTGCCGGGCGTCGGCCGCATCGCCATCGTCCGCGACCCAACCGGCGCCGTCGTCGGCTGGATGACCTCGGCCCCCCAGCCCGGCTGAGACCTGCCGCCGGACGGCGCCGGTTGACGGCCCGGCGTCCCTGCCGGTACGTTGCCGGCATGCTTCGAGCCGTCTCCCCCCGCCTGCAACAACGCCGCCGCATTCCGGCGGTCGCTGTCGCTTGCGCGCCCGGGACGAAGCCGCGGTCTTCCTGACCGGCAGCTGACGGCCCGACGCACGACGCCCCGCCTCTCCGGCGGGGTTTTTCTTGATCCTCGCTGGCCCCCTCCTGCCTTCGGAGAGCCCGATGATCGACCCGCACCTCCTCCTCGCCTTCATCGCCACGGTCACCCTGGTGATCCTGATCCCGGGGCCGAACGTCGCCCTGATCGTCGCCAACAGCGTCGCCTGGGGGCCGCGCACCGGCCTCCTGACCGTGTTCGGCACCAGCTCGGCCATGGTGCTGCAGCTCGGCCTCACCGCCTTCGGCATGGCCGAGGCGCTGGGCACAGCCGGCGGCTGGTTCGAGACGCTGCGCTGGATCGGCGTGGCCTATCTGGTCTGGCTCGGCATCGCCCATTGGCGCAGCGCCCCGGCCGACCTGACCCGGATCGCGGCGCAGCCGAAATCCGCCAAGGCGATCTATGGCCGCGCCGTGCTGGTGTCGCTGACCAACCCGAAGACGCTGCTGTTCTACGGCGCCTTCTTCCCGCAGTTCGTCGACCCGGCACGGCCGGCCGGCCCGCAGGCCGCGCTGCTGTCGGCCGTGTTCCTGCTGCTGGCCGTGACTCTCGACAGTGGCTGGGCGCTGCTGGCCGGCCGTGCCCGCCCCCTGCTGGCCCGCCACGCCCGGCTGCGGCAGCGGATCACCGGCAGCGTGCTGGTCGGCGCCGGCCTCGGCCTGGCGTTGGCCCGCGGCAAGTAGCCGGGCCGAATCGCGGCCTGCGCCGCCGGCCCGGCGGGCCCTTCCCTCAGCTACTCCGCGACGGTCAGCCAGGGCCAGCGCGCCCGGTACGCCTCGGCCTTGGCGCGGAACAGTTCCGGCGACGGGTTCAGCGGATTGGGCCGGAGGATGCCTTTGAGCATGTCCTCCAGCCCGTTCGGGGCGTAGAGCCGGCCCGTTTCCACCTCGATGCCGATGCAGGTGCATTGCACGAGGTAGCGGTCGATGCCGTCGGTGGCCGAGCGCAATTGCGGATAGGCGCCGCCGAACCGCTTCCGGTACCAGAGATGGACCCGGGCCTGGTTCTTGACCTCGACCGGCGCGCCGAGATCCGCGAACAGGGTGGCGGCCTCGCGGATCACCGCATCCTCCGCCTCCCAGGACAGGTCGCGGTCGTCGAAGTAGAAGACGTCGTAATCCTTGACCGAATTCTCCGGCGGCTGGCCGGAACGCCGGTTCCACACCGCCTGGAACAGGCAGCCGGCGGTCAGGAAGCACTGCGGCAGGCCCAGCCGCGGCAGCCGCCGCATCAGCGCGGCGTTCACCGGGTTCTCCATCGCCTGGGCGATGACGGTGTCGGCCGGGATCGGCATGGCTGGACCGACCCTCAGTCCTCCGGCCCTTCCGGCTTCGCCTTCGGATCGAACTCGAAGTAGCGGAAGGTCGTCGTCATATGCGCCGGCAGGGGCGCGGTGACGTCGATGGTGCCGCGTGTCGGGTGCGGCAGCACCAGCCGGCGGGCGTGCAGATGCAGCTGGCGCGGCAGCTCGGCCCCCGTGATCACGGCCTTGCCGGCGCCGTACTTGCCGTCGCCCAGGATCGGCGTGTTCAGCGCCGCCATGTGCAGGCGCAGCTGGTGGGTGCGGCCAGTGACCGGCCACATCGCGACGAAGGCGGCGTGCCGGACCGCGGCCTCGACCACCGAATAGTCGGTGACCGCCCGCTGGCCCTCCTCGTCATCGTCCTCGACCACCCGGCCGACATTGCTCGGCGACCGGGCCAGGGCCAGGTCGATGCGGCCCTGATGCGGATGCGGCACGCCGACCGTCACCGCCCAGTATTCCTTGCGCGTGGCCCGCTCGCGGAACGCCTCGGCCAGCCGCCGCGTCGCCTTGGCGGTGCGGCCGATCAGCAGCACGCCCGAGGTCTCCTGGTCCAGCCGGTGGATCAACCGCGGCCGCTCCCTGGCGTCGAACTGCAGGTGGTCCAGCAGCCCGTCGACATGCGCCTTGACCTTGCCGCCGCCCTGCGTCGCCAGGCCGGACGGCTTGTTCAGCACGATCACGTCGTCGTCGATCAGCAGGATGGCGCGCTTCAGCTCCGCCGCCAGGCCCTGCTCCTTCTCCGCCTTCAGCGGCATCGGCGCGCGCGGCACCGGCGCCTGGGTCGCGGCCTCGTCCAGCGGCGGGATGCGGACGAGCTGGCCCGGCTCCAGCCGCTGCGCCGCCTTGGCGCGCTTGCCGTCGACCCGGACCTGGCCGGTGCGCAGCAGCTTCTCCAGCCTGCCATGGGTCAGGCCGGGGAAGCGCTGGCGGAACCAGCGGTCGAGCCGCAACTCGCCGTCATCCTGCGACACCGCGACGGTCTGCACGGCGCGCGGCGCTGGGTCGCCGGATCCCGGGGTGGCGGCGGCCGGGGGCTTCGGGGCAGGATGGTCTTGGCGGGTCGACGGTGGGGCGGGCGTTCGGCTCATGCCCGTTATGTAGCACGAGGGCTCGAAGGAGGGGATCGTCGCGTGGGGACCTATCTGTGGATTGCGGCCGGCAGCGCGCTGGGCGGCATGGCGCGGTACTGGTGCTCCCTCTGGGCGATCGAGCGCTTCGGCGCGACCTTCCCCTGGGGCACGCTGGCCGTCAACATCATCGGCTCCTTCGTCATCGGCATCTTCGGCGGCCTGACCGGGCCGGATGGCCGCTTCCTGGTCAACCCGGACGTGCGGATCTTCGTCATGGTCGGGCTGTGCGGCGGCTACACCACCTTCTCCTCCTTCAGCCTGCAGACGCTTGGACTGATGCAGGACGGCGAATGGGCCCGGGCCGGCGCCAATGTGCTGCTGTCCGTGGTTCTGTGCCTGGTCGCGGTCTGGCTCGGCGTCGTCGCGGCCGGTACAATCAACGCGCTGAAAGGAGTCTGAGGGCGCAGGTTTTTCCCGCCATCCGTGCATAACATAGTATTGTCATGCCGCAACGGGAGCGAGTCGGCTCAGAGATCGGGGGAATGGGTGATGAGGCTGGGGATCGTGGCGGGACTCGTGCTGCTGGGAGTGCTGGCGGGCTGCGCGCCGAGGCCGCTGCCGCCCGACCCGACCGTCGAGGACCTGCTGGCCCACGGCGCCAAGCCGGTCCCCCGCATGGCCCTGCTGGAGCGGCTGAGCGACAAGACGGTCTACGGCACCTTCTCGGTCGACACCAACACCGACAAGGCCGGCGACGCCTGGACCGAGTATTTCGCCCCGGACGGGCAGCTCTGGTACCGCGACCGGCGCACCACCTTCCGCGGCCGCTGGCACGTGCCGGACGACCGGGACGAGCTGTGCCTGAGCTTCCGCGAGGGCGAGGACCGCTGCGCCAGGCTCTACGAGCTCGGCACCACGCTGCAATTCATCTCCGTCGCCCAGGGCCCCTATCAGGGCCGCGCCGTGTCCTACGCCGACAAGACGGCGGATGGCGACGCACACTCATTCTCGTCGCCGTCGCCGCACTCTCTGCGTGTCAGACCGGTCCCGTCGTGACCTCTGCCTCGCTGGCGACGCAAGGGGCGAAGCGTGTCCCGGGCGCGCAGATCGCCAGCACCCTTTCCGATCACACCGCCTATGCCGAATACACGATGCCGTATCGCAAAAACAGGCAGGGCAGCACCTGGGCGGAATATTACGCATCAGACAGCACCTATTACTACAAGAGCGGCAGACTATCCTTTGTCGGCAAATGGACCGTCGAAGGCGACAACATCTGCTACTTTCAGGAAGATGCCAAAGGATGCGGTCCTGTATACGATCTGAACGGAGTGCTTTACCTGCAATCAGACCAGCCGGATCGATACCAGGGTAAGGTCATCGCCAAAATCGTCCGTGTCGAGCCCGGCGACGCCGCCCATCTAAAGGACAGCATTTCACCGCGCTGAGCTCACCCCAGCGGCCACATCACGCCGAAGCTGAACGGCGCCCACAGCGCGGTCGGCGCCCCGGCCGTGTCCAGCGCCTCCGCCGTCCAGACATTGCAGGTGCGCCAGGGGCGGTAGATGCCGTGCGCGGCGTAGAAGGCTTCGTAGGTGCTGGTCCCCGCGGGGGCCGCCAGCACGCCCCGCCCGGCCGGATCCAGCACCGCGGTGCCGCGGATGGTCTCCATCAGCGCTTCCCGCCCTGCCCGGTCCAGCGCCAGGCGGGTGCAGCCCGGGGCGCCGGCCGGGTCCAGCACATAAGCCACATGCAAGGCGCTGGGGCCGCCGCCGAACAGTGCCGCCATGGCGGTGCGGAAGCGCAGATCGGCCCAGCTCGGCGTGTCGCGGTAGAAGGTCAGGTCGCCCCAGCCGAAGGCGACATGCAGGTTCGGCACGAAGCCGACCGGCACCGCATCCGGGAACACCGCGGTCCAGTCGACCAGTTCGTCCCGCGCCGGCAGCACGATGTCGGTATGGGTCAGGGTGGCGCAGACATAGGCCGGCGGGTCGCTCGCAGCGGTCTGCTGCACCCGGCCCCCGAACGGCACCAGCGCCAGCACCGTGGCCACAGCGATATAAAGCACGGCGAGGCCGAGCAGCCCGGCCACCAGGGCGGCGACGGTCGCCAGCAGCAGGCGCAGCGCCTTCATCCGCGCACCCCGAAGATCCAGCCTTCGGTGCGGGCGGTGGCGGGGTCCAGCCCCGGCGGCGACCAGGTTGCGGGGTCCACGGCCAGCGCCCGCAGCCCGGCCGCGGCCACCAGCGCGTCGGTGGCGTGGTCGGTCAGCGGATCGGGCGCCGCGGCCGGTCCGCTGCCGAGCCGCGCCAGCGCCGCATCCAGCTCGCCACGGTCGCGCACCTTGGCGCTGAGGGTACGGCCGGACCGACGCCAGAACAGACGCGGAAAGATCTCGACCATGACCAGGGGCTGCGCCGCCGGCGCCTCGAACGGCCACACCGCCAGCCGGCCGTCCAGCCGGCGGCGCAGATGGTGCAGTACCCGCATCCCGGCCAGCGCGCCGGGTCCGACCGTCTTCGGCCCGAACTGCTTGAACGGGCTGTCGGGCGCGCCCAGCCCGTCGCGGCGGCACGCCATCTCGGCGGCGCGGTGCGGCTCGACCCACCCTGCCGGGCGCGGCCCGCGAAGCCAGAAATCGGCGGTGTAGTCGGCGTGGCGGGCGAAGCCGGCGCCGTGGAAGTCCGGCGCCCCGTCCGCGACCCGGTCGACCAGCGCCCACAGCGCCCGGGCATCGCCGCCCGGCGGCAGGTAGCCGGCGGCGACGGCGAAGGGCAGCGAGAAGGCGCAGTCGATCCCGGCCAGGATCCGGCCGCCGCCAGCGACCTGGGCCTCGAGCCATTCGGCGACGGCGGTCCGGGTCCAGCGCCGGCCGGAGGGCGGCGGCAGCAGCGCCGGCCCATCGGCGCCGGCCCGGCATTCGGCCATGGCGACGCCGTCATAGGCGCCGACCGCGCCGGACCAGTCGATGGCGACGAAGCGGTCGAAGGGAGCGATCGGTTCGCTGTCGGATGTCACGAGGGCCACGCCTGCCGAGGACAACATCGGCGAGCCTGGTTCAGGGGCGTGGCCGAAGCGTGGCGGAGCTACGCGAGAACCAGGAAGGCGCCGAGCAGGCCGCCGAAGAAAGCGTATTTGATCGCGTAGTACAGCTTCCGGTTCTTCTTCTTGATGCCCTTGAAGTAGGTCCGGATCGGATAGATGTAGGCGAACGCCTTGTTCAGCCCCGAGACCTTGTCGCCGTCGGCGTTGCGGGTGGCGCCGGCCTGGATCAGGTACTTGGCGAAGAAGCGGTTCACCGCCAGCGCCCAGCGGAACCGCATCGGCCGCTCGACGTCGCAGAACAGGATCACCCGGTTCCCGTCCGAGAAGTTCTCGGCGTAATGGATGAAGGTCTCGTCGAAGACCACGTCCTCGCCGTCGCGCCAGCTGTAGGACTTGCCGTCGACGATGATGCGGCAGCGATCGTCATTCGGCGTGATCAGGCCGAGATGGTAGCGCAGCGAGCCGGCATAGGGGTCGCGATGCGCCACCAGCTTGCCGCCCGGCGGCAACGAGGTGAACATCGCCGCCTTCAGGGTCGGGATGGTCTGCACCAGCGCCACCGAGCGCGGGCATTGCGCCGCGGCCGAGGGCAGCGGGTCGCCGTACCACTTCAGGTAGTAGCGCTTCCAGCCGCGCCGGAAGAAGGAGTTGAAGCCGACATCGTCGAGCTTGTCGGAGCCCTTGATGTCGCCCTCCTCCTGCAGCCGCAGCGCCTCGTCGCGCAGGATGTGCCAATTGTCCTTCAGCGCCTGCAGCTCCGGGAAGTTGCGCGGGTCGTGATAGGGCGTGCTCGGCACCCGCGAGAACAGGTACATGAAGCAGTTGATCGGGGCGAAGAAGGTCGAGTGATCGGTCAGCTGGCGGGTGAAGCGGTGCCGCACCTGGCCGCGGAAATGCACCCACAGCGCCGAGGCGATATAGGCGTAGACGATCAGGAACTTCGGCGCGAACACAGTGGCCAGCATCTGGGCCATACCTCCAACCGGGACCCGGGCGACGGGACCCGGTTTGCGACCAATTCGCACGCTCTATACCATTCCTCCGACCTTACCGATAGGTCAGGGCGCCGCACCACTCGGCGGCCGCGGCATGAACCGGATCTCGCGCAGGTCCTGCAGCGCCTTCTGCCACAGCGTCTCGAAGCCCTGGGTCAGGCTGGCCGCCAGCTCGCGGTCCTGCGCTAGCAGCGAGGCGCAGCACCCCCGACGCCCATGGCGCGATCACACGCTTCGCCATCACGCCATGGGCCAATGTCGCGATTTCGGCTATGATGCCGGCGTGCCGCAGCAATCATTATGCTGCGGCACGCCGAATTTTTGATGCCGCGATATTCATCCCAATTGGAGACCGGCGATGCCTTCCGATATCGACAGGCGAGGTTTCATTCACAGCGTTCTGCTTCCGGCCTTCGCCGCAGCGTGCCGCCCGATGCCCCGGTCCGACCTGGGGAAGGCTGATGGGGAGATCGTCGACGTCCACTGCCATCTGTTCAACGGCAAGGACCTGCCGATCGTCACCTTCATCACCAAGGTCGTGATCCCGAAGAACGAGCGGGCCAACCTCTGGGCCAGCCCCGCGCATGGGGTGGAGGACCCGACCGTCCTGGAGTGGGTTATGGAGCTGTTCAAGAACAGGCTGCTGGCGCGGACGCCTTCGGCGGCCGACGAGATCGCCTATCTGCGCGGACGGACCCGGCAATGGTCGAGCGGCACGAAGCAGGATGCCGAGTCCCAGATGGTGGATGCCCTGACGGATGTCGTCCGCGGCCCGCAGTCGGGGGCTGACGCGGCGCCGGCCGACCGCAATCTGAAGATTGACGGGCTTCGCAATCTGCTGATCGAGCAAGGCGGCGGCGCGGAAACGTGGAGTCTGAATCGATCCGCACCAATGTCCGAGCGCGATGCACGCCAGATCGCCCTTGCGGCCTATGGGAGACGGACCAGCCTTGGCACCTATCTGCGATGGGCCACGCTGTTCATGCAGTATCGGCACGAGTTGGCCAAGCGGCTGATCGACAACCTTGTCGAAAACTGCAGGACGCCCGTCCTCCTGGTGCCGCTGATGATCGACTATTCCAAATGGCTCGGCGAGGAGCCGGCGAAGGGATCCTCCTTGCGGCAGCAGGCCGAGGTCTTCGGGTTGATCTCGCAGCAGCGGCGGACAGCGCCGGCGATTCACGGCATGGTCGCCTACGATCCGCTGCGGGCGGTCTATCACGAGCAGCGTCCGCATACCGACCCGGAAGACCCGCTGGAGACGGTCGAAACGGCGTTCAGGGAGCACGGCTTTCTCGGGGCCAAGCTATACCCGCCTATGGGCTTCCGCGCCACCGGCAACACCGGCGACCAGCACTATCCGCCCAAGATCCTGGAGCAGCTTGGCCTTGACCGCGCCAAGCTCGGATCGGCCTTGGATACGGCGCTGGAAGGCCTGTACAAGCTGTGCCTGCGATACGACGCGCCGGTGATCGCGCATGGATCGATCACACAGGGCGCCGGCCTCGACTATGCCAAGCGCACCGATCCGGCCTATTGGCTGAGAGTGCTCAAACTGAAGCCGGGCCTGCGCGTCTGCATCGCCCATCAGGGCCACTTCGGATACCGATCCGAAGCGCCGGAGACCGGCGGCCAGATCTATGAAGACATCATCGGCGGCTACATCAAGGCCAACCCGGACAGCCACCTCTATATGGACATCAGCTACCTGTCCGAGGCGCTAGGCACCAGCCCCGCATCGCGGCAGTGCTATGCCGACCGGCTGAGCGGCTGGGTCCGGGACTACGACCCCAAGGCGGAGCACATCCTGTTCGGAACGGACTGGATCATGGTCGGAATCGAGAAGGCCAGCGACATCTACACCCAATCTGTCGCCGGCTTCCTCCAGAACGACTGCCAGTTCACCGATGGCCAAGTGAACCGCATCCTGCGCCAGAATGCCGGACGCTATCTCGGGCTGCGCGAGGGGGACGAAACCCGGAACCGGATCCTGGGCTTCTACGCCGCCAACGACATGCCTGCGTCGCTGCTGCCGCGCTTCTGGGAGGAAGCGGAGCCGGCGCCGGCCGTCACTCGCCCTTCTGCGCCCGCAGCTTGCTCCAGTAGTCGAGCCGCTTCCTGATCTCGCGCTCGAAGCCGCGCTCGACCGGGCGGTAGAACTCCTGCCGGTCCATGTCCGGCGGGAAATAGTTCTGGCCGGAGAAGCCTTCCTCGGCGTCGTGGTCATAGGCGTAGCCCTTGCCGTAGCCGATCTCCTTCATCAGCTTGGTCGGGGCGTTGAGGATGTGCATCGGCGGCATCAGGCTGCCGGTCTCCTTGGCCGCGCGGTTCGACGCCTTGTAGGCGGTGTAGGCGGCGTTCGATTTCGGCGCCGTGGCCAGGTAGATCACCGACTGGGCGATCGCCAGCTCGCCCTCCGGGCTGCCCAGCCGCTCATAGGCGTCCCAGGCGGCCAGCGCCTGGGTCAGCGCCTGCGGGTCGGCCATGCCGATATCCTCGACCGCGAAGCGCACCAGCCGGCGCACGACATAGAGCGGGTCCTCGCCGCCCGCCAGCATCCGCGCGAACCAGTAGAGGCCGGCATCGACGTCGGAGCCGCGCAGCGATTTGTGCAGCGCCGAGATCAGGTTGTAGTGGCTCTCCTGCGCCTTGTCGTAGACCGGCGCCCGGCGCTGCACGGTCTGCGCCAGGCCGGCGGCGTCGAGCGGCGCGGCGGGCTTCAGCGCGAACAGCTCCTCCGCCAGGTTCAGGAGGTAGCGGCCGTCGCCATCGGCCATGGCCTTGACCGCGTCGCGCGCCTCCGGCGTCAGCGGCAGCGGCCGACCCTCCGCCGCCTCGGACCGCTGCAGCAGCTCCTCCAGCGCCGCGAAATCGAGGCGGTTGAGGACGAAGACCTGGCAGCGCGACAGCAACGCCGCGTTCAGCTCGAAGGACGGGTTCTCGGTGGTGGCGCCGATCAGGGTGACGGTGCCGTCCTCGACCACCGGCAGGAAGGCGTCCTGCTGGCTGCGGTTGAAGCGGTGCACCTCGTCGACGAACAGCAGCGTGCCCTGTCCCGCCGCGCGCCGGCCGCGCGCCGCCTCGAAGATCTTCCGCAGGTCGGCGACGCCGGAGAAGATTGCCGACAGCGGCTCGAAATGCAGGTCGGTGTGCTCGGCCAGCAGGCGGGCCAGGGTGGTCTTGCCGCAGCCCGGCGGCCCCCACAGGATCATGCTGGCGATGCGGTGCGCCGCCACCATCCGGCCGATCGGGCCTTCCGGCTTCAGCAGGTGGTCCTGGCCGACCACCTCGCCGATGCTGCGCGGCCGCAGCCGGTCGGCCAAGGGCCGCGGCGCCTGGTCGGCGAAAAGCGATGGGGTGTCGTCGGGTCTGGGAGAGCGGGCCATGATGGGCCGCATCGTCGGACAGCGGCCGCGGCGGCGCAATGGCGAGCTGCGACTCTCCGCCCGGCGCCACATTGCTGCCACCGTTTCGCCCGGATGTGATCATGGTCACTTCGTCGCGAACTTTTGCAGTGCAAAAGGCGAACGAGGGTTCCCTATTACCCCCGACAATTGACAACCCCCCAGGCAGGCCCGACCCTCTTGGCCGGGGACCTCCTTCGGAGAGCGAGACATGATGACCAGGCGCCTGCAGACGCGGCCAGGCAGGGTGCTGGGCACCCTCGCCGCCTTGGGAATGGTGGCCGTTCTGGCCGCCTGCAACGAATCGAGCGACGGCCAGGGGCAGTCGGCGCCGCCGCCCCCGCCGGTGACGGCGGCCTCGCCGCTGGTCAAGAAGATCACCGAATACGACGAGTTCACCGGCCGCTACGAGGCCACGGCCAGGGTCGAGGTCCGCGCCCGCGTCTCCGGCTACCTGCAGTCGATCAACTTCGCCGACGGCGCCACGGTCAAGCAGGGCGACGTGCTGTTCGTGATCGATCCCCGGCCCTACCAGGCGACGGTGGATTCGGCCAAGGCCGACCTGGCCAGCGCCCAGGCCCGGCTCGACCTCGCCAAAGTCCAGCTCGACCGCGCCCAGTCGCTGGTCGCCCAGTCCAATGTCTCGCGGTCCTCCTATGACCAGGCGGTGCAGGAGCGGCGGGCGGCCGAGGCCGCGGTGGCGCAGACCACGGCGGCGCTGCAGTCTGCCCAGCTCAATCTCGACTTCACCCAGGTCAAGGCGCCGATGGCCGGCCGGGTCTCGAATCGCCGCGTCGATATCGGCAACCTGGTGACCGGCGACCCGAGCTCGACCCTGCTGACCACCATCGTGGCGCTGGACCCGATCTATTTCGAGTTCGACATGAGCGAGTCCGACTATCTCGCCTATCAGCGCGCGGTGGCGGCGGGCAAGCTGCCCTCGACCCGCGACAACCAGACGATCGTCCAGACCCGGCTGCCGGACGAGCAGGACTGGCCGCATGGCGGCACCATGAACTTCGTCGACAACCAGCTCGACCCGGGCTCCGGCACCATCCGCGCCCGCGCCATCCTGGACAACAAGGACCAGTTCATCACCCCCGGCCAGTTCGGCCGCATCCGGCTGCCCGGGTCGAACGAGTACGACGCCATCCTGATCCCGGACAGCGCGATCCTGACCGACCAGTCGAACCGGATCGTGATGACGGTCAAGGATGACGGCACGGTCGAACCCAAGATCATCCGGCCGGGCCCGACCCAGCCGGGCGGCCTGCGCATCGTGCGCGAGGGCCTGACCGCGCAGGACAAGGTCATCATCAACGGCCTGGTCCGCGCCCGCCCGGGCGGCAAGGTGACGGCCCAGCCCGGCACCATCGAGCCGGCGCCGGAATACGAAGCGAACTGAGGACGGTCCCCGATGCGCTTCTCCCATTTCTGCATCGACCGCCCGATCTTCGCGACGGTGCTGTCGATCCTGGTCGTGCTGCTCGGCGCGGCCGCCTACTTCACCCTGCCGGTGGCGCAGTATCCCGAAATCGCGCCGCCGACCATCGAGATCCGGACCTCCTACCCCGGCGCCTCGGCCGAGGTGGTCTCCAACACGGTCTCGACGCCGATCGAGCAGGAGATCAACGGCGTCGAGAACATGCTGTACATGCAGTCGCAGGCGACCGGCGACGGCCAGCTGGTGATCCAGGTCACCTTCAGCCTCGGCACCGATCTCGACATCGCCCAGGTGCTGGTGCAGAACCGCGTCGCCGTGGCCGAGCCGCGGCTGCCGGAGGAGGTGCGCCAGATCGGCGTCACCGTGCGCAAATCCTCGCCCGACATGCTGATGGTGATCCATCTCAGCTCCTCGGACGGGTCGCGCGACCCGCTCTACATCTCCAACTACGCCACGCTGCAGGTGCGCGACGTGCTGGCCCGCCTCGACGGCGTCGGCGACGTGCGCATCTTCGGCGCCCGCGACTACGCCATGCGGGTCTGGCTGGACCCGGACAAGGCGGC
>JAEKLZ010000122.1 GCA_019508225.1 Inquilinus limosus
CGACCCGCCGGCCGGCTCGACGCTGACCGCCAGGGTGCCGCCGACGAGGGCGGAGCCGCGCAGTGCCTCGGGGATGGCCAGGCGCTTCCGGTCGGCGGCATCGATCAGGCCGAGCGAGCGTGGCGCCGCGCCGGCGGCGACGAACCAGAGCTCGAGGCTGCGGTCGGCCGGCACCTCGGCCCGCACCGGCCGCACCTGGACCACGCCGGCACGGGTGTCGACCCGGACGATCAGCGCCGGCAGGTCGCCGCCGCGATTGACCACCGCGACATAGCTGTCCGGGCGGGCGGACGGCTCGGCGCGCGGCAGCAGGATGAACGCGGCGAGGCCGGCGGCCAGGGCGCCTGCCGCCAGGGCCGCGCTGCGCCAGCGGGCGCGGGACCGGTACAGGCGGCTCTCGGCGGAGAGCGTCACGACGGTCGGGCTTGCGGCGGCCGGCGCCGCCTCCGGGCCGATCGCGCGCTCCAGCGCCGCCCAGACCTGCGGGCCCGGCTGCACCGGCGGCACCTGCGCTGCCAGCCCGCCCAGCCGCCGCTCCCACGCCGCGACCTCGGCCCGCAGCGCCGGGTCGGCGGCCAGCTCGCGCTCGAAATCGGCGCGCTCCCCGGGCGGCAGGGTCCCGAGGACGTATTCGGCGATCCGGGCCTCCTGCTCCTCGGTCACGGTCCGGCTCCATCCATGCAGTGCCGCAGGGCGGCCAGCCCGCGATGCAGCCAGGTCTTGATGGTGTTGACCGGCCGGTCGAAGCGGGCCGCCAGCTCCTCACGCGAATAGCCTTCGTAATAGGCCAGCAGAACGCAATGGCGATGGCTGTCGTCGAGCAGGCCGAGGCAGTGGCCGAGCTGGCGCAGGGCGACGAAGCCGGCGCCTTCGGCCCGCGGGTCGGGGATCGATTCCAGCCAGTCGCGACCGTCCTCGTCCGGCTGCACCAGCACTTCGCGCCGCTGCCGGACGACGTCGATGGCGCGGTTGCGGGCGATCGCCGCCATCCAGCCCAGCGGCGAGCCGGCACCGGCCGAGAACGATGCGGCGTTGCGCCAGATGCGGAGATAGGCGTCCTGCAGCACCTCCTCTGCCGTCGCACGGTTGCGCAGGATGCGCAGCACGATGGCGAACAGCAGCGGCGAGGTGCGGTCGTACAGCGCCTTGAAGGCGAGCCGGTCCCCGCGGCCGGTCGCCCGCAACATCCGGACCAGATCGTCGTCGTCCTGCGGCGGCATCGGCTTCTGCATTGGAAACGACGTCACTGTAGCAGCAGAGGACCGGCCCGGCGGCGAAGATTCTGGCGGCCCCCGCCGGGCGGATCGGCCGTCATGGTCGGGCTGCAGCATGGCACGCCCCCGCGGCTGGCCGGGGGCGCCAAGGCGCCCCCGGGAACGGCCTTACTTCGGCATCAGCACGGTGTCGACGACATGGATCACGCCGTTCGACTGCAGCACGTCGGGGATGGTGACCCAGGCGGTGCCGCCCTTGGCGTCGACCACCTCGAACCGCTCATGCTTCCATTCGACCGTCAGGTCCTCGCCCTCGACGGTCTTCAGCATGGCCTTGCCGTGGCCGGCCTTGACCGCCTTCGTCAGCTCGGCCGCGGTCAGCCGGCCGGGCACGACGTGATAGGTCAGGATGGTGGTCAACATCGCCTTGTTCTCGGGCTTCACCAGCGTGTCGACCGTGCCCGCCGGCAGCTTGCCGAAGGCGGCGTTGGTCGGGGCGAAGACGGTGAAGGGGCCGGCGCTGTTCAGGGTGTCGACCAGCCCCGCCGCCTTGACCGCCGCGACCAGGGTGGTGTGGTCCTTCGAGTTGACGGCGTTCTCGACGATGGTCTTGCTCGGGTACATCGCCGCGCCGCCGACCATGACGGTGTCTTCCGCGAACACCGGCCCGGAGGCTGCGATCACGGTGCCGGCCACGGCGAGGGCAAGGCAGGCGCTGGAGACAAATCGAATGACACGCATCTCGGATTCTCCCTTGGTTTCGTCACCGGATCACCGGGACGGGGAGCCTTTACGGGACGCGTGCCGGGAAAGTTTCAGGGCCTGCCCAAGAAAATGCGGAGCCGACTCACCAGGAGCCAAGCTACCAGGGGAACGTGCCGAGCTCCGGCTCGCCATAGAAGACCTGCCGGTCCGGGCGGATGCGGTCGACCCAGCCGGCCAGGCGGGCGGCTGCCTCCGGCGCCTCGAGATCGGCGTCGGCACTGGCCATCTTCGTCCGGACTCGGCCGGGGTGGACGGCGTAGACGGCCAGGCCGCGCGGGCCGAATTCGCGGGCGAGGCAGGCGGTCAGCATGTTCTGCGCCGCCTTGGAGATGCGGGTGGCGTAGGCGATGCCGAGATGGTCGAAATCGCCGGCCGCGACCCGGCCGATCGAGCCGAGCCGGCTGCTGACATTGACGATGGCCGGCCGCTCCGCCGCCAGCAGCGCGTCGATCGCCGCCTGGCTGATGCGCAGCGCCGCCAGGCAATGGACGTCGAGTGCCTGCTGCACATCCTCGATCCGGATGCCGGCCAGCTGCGCGCCGCGGCCGGACATGCCGGCGTTGTTGTAGAGCAGGTCCACCGCCGGCGCCCGCTCCGCCAGCACCCGGCGCAGCTCGTCGGCGCAGGATTGCTCGGTGACGTCGCCTCGGACCGCGATGCCGGCCGGTCCCGCCGCTGCCATGAAATCGGCCGCCGCCGCGTCGCTGCGGACCACACCGACCACGGTGTCGCCGCGGGCGGCGTACCACCGCGTCAGCTCCAGCCCCAGCCCCGCCCCGGCGCCGGTGATCACGATCCTGCGAGCCATGCCTGCTTCCCTTATGTCCGATCTAGCGGGGCAGGATGCGGCGAAGCGGCCGGAGGGGCAAGCGGGCCGGGCCTCAGCCCTGGATCGCCCGGATGTAGCGATCGGCCGAGCGCAGCACGGCGCCGCGGGCGTCCGCCCTGACCTGGCGGCCGAGGAAGGCGCCGTACAGCCGGTCGAAATCGAACGGCGCCACGGCGTCGGCGATGCGCCGCACCGCCGGGGCCGGCAGCGGGATCAGGTTCGGGTAGCTGTACATGAAGGAGACCCAGCGCCCGTCCGGCACGCCCTGGATGGTGTCGCCGCTGAGCAGCACGCCGCGCCCGTCCGCCCCCGCCGCCCAATGCAGCACCGCGGCGCCGGCGAAATGCCCGCCGCAGCGGATCACAGTCAGGCCATTGGCCAGCGCCAGGGTCTCTCCGGTCCAGAAGGACAGGGCCGGGTCGGTGCGCTGCACCCAGGACCGGTCGTCGGCGTGGAGATGGACCGGACAGCCGAAGGCCCGCGCCCACTCCACCATCGTCGTATAGTAATGCGGATGTGAGATGGCGATGGCGCGCAGCCCGCCCAGCGCCCGGATGGCCGCCACCGTGGCGTCGTCGATCAGCGCCACGCAGTCCCACATCACCACGCCGCCCTGCGGCAGCCGAATCAGGAAGGCGCGCTCGCCGATGCCGAATTCCGGCTCGACCAGCAGCTGGTCGAGGCCCGGCTCGATCGCGGTGAAGACGGTGCGGTGGTCCCGCCGCAGCTCCTCCAGCGTCAGCCAGGCCTGGCCGGTCTCAGGCACGTATTGCCGCTCGTCCTCGCAGATCGGGCAGGCGGCCGGCGGCGCCGGGCTGTCGGGATATTGGGTGCCGCAGGTGCGGCAGAGATGGAGAGCCATGCCGCGATCCTGTCACGGGATCGCGGAGGGCTCAATCGTGGCCGCTGCTGCCCGCGCCGTAGGAGCTACGGCCGGCATTGGGCGAAGTGGGCTTGACCTCGATGCCCTGGCAGGCGACGAGCAGGAGAAGCATGCTGAGCAGCGACCCGATCGCGGCGAGATGGGTGATCGACATGGCGGGCTCCGTCGTCGTGGCCTTCCTGCCATGTGGTGCCCGACCGCGACGCGGGAAAGAGCTAGCGCGGGCGGCGGGCGACGACAAAAAGCCGCGGAAAAGCCAGCAACAGCTTCCCGTCCGCCTTCGGCCGATAGGCCTCGGCGATGCGGCTTGTGTAGTCCGCCAGGAAGTCGACGCGCTGGTCCTCGCTCAACGGGTCGATGAAGGGCCGCAGGCCGGTGCCGCGCACCCAATCGACGATCGCTTCCGGCGACGCCATCGGGTGCTGGTAGGCGGTGCGCCAGACATCGGTCTCGGCGGCCAGCGGCGCCAGCAGGTCGTAATAGGAGTCGAGCGGCAGGATCCTGGTGCGCACCAGCGCGGCCTCGCCGATCGTCTCCTTCCAGGGCCCCTCGCCGGCCACCGCCCGCATCAGCCGGTGCGTCGGCTCCTCGCGGTTGTCGGGCATCTGCACCGCCAGCACGCCGCCGGGCGCCAGCAGGCCGAACAGCCGCGGCACCAGCGTCTCGTGGCCCCGCACCCATTGCAGCGTGGCGTTGGCATAGATCAGGTCCGGCGCCTGCGACGGCTGCCAGGTAGCCACGTCGTGCCGCTCGAAGCGGCAGCCCGGCAAGCGGGCGCGGGCATCGGCCAGCATCGCCTCGGAGCTGTCGATGCCGGTGATCTCCGACCCCGGGAACCGCTCGACCAGCAGCTCGGTCGAATTGCCCGGGCCGCAGCCGAGGTCGTAGACGACGAGCGGGCGGCCTGCCTGGGGCGGATCGAGCTCGACCCGGGCCAGCAGGTCGCGGGCCGGGCGTGTGCGCTCGTCCTCGTAGCGGCGGTAGAGGGCGGGATTCCAATCGGTGGTCATGGCCTATCCTCGGCTCGCGGGCAGCTGGCGGGACGCGATCGTCCCGGACGCCCTAGAGATGAGCCGCGGCAATCATCATGTCCAATAGCGCGATTCCGGCCGATCCATATGCGTTCGATATGGATCGGCCGGCGGCAGGTCAGGACCAGTCGCGGATCGCCGTGAGCAGGCCGAGGGTCGAGCTGTCATGCGATCCCGGCGCCGTCTCGCCCAGCAGCTCGGGCAGGATCGCCTTGGCCAGCTGCTTGCCCAGCTCCACCCCCCACTGGTCGAAGGAGTAGATGTTCCAGATGGTGCCCTGGACGAAGATCTTGTGCTCGTACAGGGCGACCAGCAGGCCCAGCGTGTAGGGGTCGATCGTCCGCACCAGCACGGTGTTGGACGGGTGGTTGCCCTCGAACACCTTGAACGGCAGCAACGCCTCCAGCGCCGCGCCGGACAGGCCCAACTTGGTCAGCTCCGCCCGCACCTGGTCCGGCGTCTTGCCGACCATCAGCGCCTCGGTCTGCGCCAGCACGTTGGACAGCAGGATCGGGTGGTGGTCGTCGACCGGGTTGTGGCTCTCCACCGGCGCGATGAAGTCGCAGGGGATGATCTTCGTCCCCTGGTGGATCAGCTGGTAGAAGGAATGCTGGCCGTTGGTGCCGGGCTCGCCGAAGATCACCGGCCCGGTCTGGTAGTCGACCCGGTGGCCCTGGCGGTCGACCGACTTGCCGTTCGACTCCATGTCGGCCTGCTGCAGATAGGCCGGCAGCCGGTGCAGATACTGGTCGTAGGGCAGCACGGCGTGGGTCTGGGCGTCCCAGAAATTGACGTACCAGACGCCGAGGATGCCCAGCACCGCCGGCAGGTTCTGCTCCAGGGGCGCCGAGCGGAAATGCGCGTCCATGGCGCGGCCGCCGGCCAGGAAGCGTTCGAAGGCGTCGGCGCCGATGCCGATCATCACCGGCAGGCCGATCGCCGACCACACCGAATAGCGGCCGCCGACCCAGTCCCAGAAGCCGAACATGTTGGCGGTGTCGATGCCGAATTTCGACACCTCGGCCGCGTTGGTCGACAGCGCCGCGAAATGCTTGGCGATCGCCGCCTCCGGCGCCCCGGACTTCAGGAACCAGCGCCGCGCGGTGTGGGCGTTGGTCAGCGTCTCCTGCGTCGTGAAGGTCTTCGACGCGATCAGGAACAGGCTGGTCTCGGGGTCGATCCGCTTCAGCGTCTCGGCGATGTGGGTGCCGTCGACATTGGAGACGAAGTGCAGCCGGATGCGCGGGTGCTGATACGGGCGCAGCGCCTCGGACACCATCACCGGGCCGAGATCGGAGCCGCCGATGCCGATGTTGATCACATCGGTGATCGGCTTGCCGGTGTGGCCGGTCCAGCTGCCGTCGCGCACCGCGTCGGAGAATTCGCGCATGTGCTTCAGCACGGCCGCCACCTCGGGCAGCACGTTCTCGCCATCGACGGTGACCGTGCCGGACAGCTCGGCGCGCAGCGCGGTGTGCAGCACGGCGCGGTGCTCGGTGCCGTTGATCAGGTCGCCTGCGAACATGCGGTCGCGCCAGCCCTCGACGTCCTGCTGGCGGGCCAGGGCGAAGAGGAGGCCCAGCGTCTCCTCGGTCACCCGGTTCTTGGAATAGTCGAGCAGCACCTCGCCGAGGCGCAGCGAGAAGCGGTCGAAGCGCTTCGGGTCGGCGGCGAAGAGGTCGCGCATATGCACGCCCTCCATCGCCTTGCGGTGCGCGTCGAGCGCGGTCCAGGCGGGCGAGCGGGTCAGATCGGACATGGGCAGGCGCCTCCGGTGCGGCAGCGTGTCGGATCAGAAGGACGGGCCGGCATCGGCCGGCCCGTTGAAGTCCACCCTTACAGGTTCGGGACGAGGCCTTCTAGCGGCGCCGAGCGCCGGCGGATGATGATCGGCGTGTTCCCGGTGGTCAGCGGCTTGCCCGTCTCGGCATTGGTGTTCAGCCGCGCCGATTCCTTGTAGGGATCGACCACGGTGCCGGGCAGCGGCTTGGAATTCCAGAACATCAGCCGGTCGACGAAGCCTTCGTCGTTTTCCGCCCGCTGCGCCGTCTCCTGATCGACCGCGCCGCGGATGTCCGGCTGCGCCTGCCCGGCCTGGGCCAGGATGGCGGAGGCGCCGGGCCCGACCGCGGCAGGGGCCGCCGCGGCGCGCGTCACCTTTTGGCCCTGGCCGAACAGGATCGCCTCGGCCTGCTCGCGCGGCTGGGCTTCCTGCGGCCGCGGCGCGCCCGGCGTCGGCGGCGGCAGCTCGTCCAGCGAGGTCGGCATGGCCAGCGGCGCGCGGGGCATCACCGCGAATTCATCGGGAGTCGACCGGTCGTAGCCGATCATCTCCTGGACCGTCTGGCTGCCGCCGCAACCGGCGACGGACAGGGTGGCGACGACCAGGCCGGCCAGCGTGACCAGCCTGCCCCGCCCGGCCCGGACGGGCTGGGAGAGAGAGGTGGACTGGGGAAAACGAGACTGCCCGCTCACATTCGGTCCCTCTGCTGCGCCGTCACCGGGTGCGTGCGCCGGCCGAACAGGCTGTCGGCGATCAGCAGCATCACCCCGATGCTGATCGCGCTGTCGGCCACGTTGAACACCCAGAAGGAATACTCCCCGGCGTGAAAATGCAAGAAGTCGGCGACGGCGCCGAAGCGCAGCCGGTCGATCACGTTGCCGATCGCCCCGCCGATGATCAGGCCGACGCCGAGGGCGACGAGGCCCCGATCGTTGCGCGCCAGCCACGCCAGAAGGCCGGCAACGACGGCGACCGCGACCGCCGACAGCCCCCAGCGCACCACCGGCGCGTCGCCGGCCAGGAGACCGAAGCTGATTCCATAATTCCAGACCATGGCAAAATCGAGGAAGCCGGTGATCCGGATCGGCGGCGCCCAGCTGGCCGTGGTGATCGGCTCGGCCAGGCCGAACAGGCTCTTCAGCACCCACCATTTGCTGAGCTGGTCGGCGACCAGGATCAGCACGGCGATGATCACGCCGCGCCGGAACAGCCGCGCATCGGTCATGCCGGGGCCCCGGAACCGATGGCGTCGACAGCGTCGGCGCAGCGGATGCACAGGTCGGGATGGCCGGCGACCGTGCCGACCTCCGGCAGGACCCTCCAGCAGCGGTCGCAGCGATGGCCGTCGGCCGAGGCGACGACGACGCCGACACCCGGCACATCGGCCAGGGTGAAGGCCCCGTCCGGCGCCGCGCCGGTCTCGACCGTCAGGCCGGAGGTGATGCAGATCTCGGCGAAGTCGAGGCTGCGCAGCAGCTCGGCCTCGTCAGCGCCGGCATGCACCACCGGATGGGCCTGCAGCGACGAGCCGATCTGCTTCTCCCCACGCTTCAGCTCGATCGCGCCGGTGACGACGCGGCGCAGGTCGCGCAGCCGGTCCCAACGCGCTGCCAGGGCGTCGTCGCGCCACCCCTCCGGCACCGCCGGGAAGGTCTGGAGATGGACGCTGACATCCGGCCCGTCGCCGTGCCGGGCCAGCCACGCCTCCTCCGCCGTGAAGCAGAGGATCGGCGCCAGCCACACCGTCAGGTGGTCGAACAGGATGTCGAGCACGGTGCGCACGGCGCGGCGGCGCGGGTCATCCGGCCGGTCGCAGTACAGCGCGTCCTTGCGGATGTCGAAATAGAAGGCCGACAGGTCCACGGCGCAGAAATTGTGCAGCGCCGTCGACAGGGTGTGGAAGTCGTAATCCTCGATCGCCCGGCGGATGGTGCCGTCCAGCTCCCACAGCCGGTGCAGCACCCAGCGCTCCAGCTCCGGCAACTCGGTGGCGGGCAGCCGCTCGCTGTCCTGGAAGCCGTCGAGGGCGCCCAGCAGGTAGCGCAGCGTGTTGCGCAGCCGGCGATAGGCGTCGGCCTGGTATTTCAGGATCTCCTTGCCGACGCGCATATCCTCGGAATAGTCGGTCGAGACCACCC
>JAEKLZ010000176.1 GCA_019508225.1 Inquilinus limosus
TGTCGAACAGCTGCTCACAGAAGACATCGACAAAAGCCCGGGTGTCGGCGACATAGCTCAAAAATACGTTCTTCGGGCCAGCCATCGGAGCTCCCCTGGGAAATCCAGAATTAAAACAATCAGATAAAATAAACCATCGAAAATGTATGCATTAAAACTCGATATTAAAGCCTATAGATGTTAGTCTTGTCAAGGTGTGATCTTTTGTCTGGTCATGATGACTATCTGAATATGATTGGTCTATTCGATTGACCGGGCCGCGATCGCCTCCGAATCCGCGGGTGCTGGAGGTGAACTTGGAATCGGCGACGGCACCAGGCTCACAGCCGGCTGGGGCAGGTACATGGTCTCGGTCCATTTGGCGGTCCAGGACATGTTCTCGCAGGCGATGATGTCCTCGCAGCGGGTGACGAAGGCCGACCAGTCGGCGGGCGCGGCCACCCGCTCCGGCGGCGTCAGGCCATCCTCGCTCTCCAACCGCCGGGCCGTCGCCCGATAGGTGAGGGTCAGGAACTGATAACGGGACGTCTCGATGTGTACGAGGATGGCGGAGGCGACCGTCGTCAGGATCAGCGCCAGACCCGTCGGCACCCCCGCCGCCGAGCCGGTCTCGGGCCCGATCCGGAAGGCGGTCTGCAGGGAGTCGCCGACCGCCGCGATCACCGCCGCGGCGAGGGCCAGGCCGAATTCGATCATGCGCAGGCGGTCGGCTGTCCGGCCGTACTCCTCCGCCCTGGGACGGTAGTAGGCTTTGGCTTGCGCCTGGATCCGCAGGCGCCGGTATTCGGACTGCGACAGCATGGCCCGGGGGGCCGAGCCCGGGCGCTGCGCCGGCCGCAGATGCATCAGCAGGTCGTCAGCGTCGCGCTCGATCCTCTCCCGCTCCTGGTTCAGCAGCGTCGCGGCGGTGGCGGGGTCGTCATAGGGCACGGCCCCTGCGGCGAAGACGAAGGCTTGGCGCTTCAGGGCCTCGGCCGCGGCGCGGGCGCGCGTCCAGGCCGTCGTGCGCTGGGCGGATTGCAGACGGTTGGCCAGGAAGCCGGACAGCGCGTAGGACACGGCGCCGATGACGGTGATCGGCCGCTCGGCCTCGCCGCCGATCATCCGGCCGGCGATCAGGGTCATCACGATCCCGGCGACGAGCAGGGCGAACACGGTCCAACGGCCTGTCGCCAGCCCGGATTTCAAGCGGTCCGCGCAGGCAGACCAGTCCGCCGCCCGGTTGGCGACATTGATCAATGCATCCATGGCATCGGATTCCTGGACTATAAATTATGAAAAAATTGTCTTAAATCATCCTACTTCCGGTGATGACTCGGGAGAGGTTCAATGGATAAAATGGCTTCTCAATAAGACTATCGATATGATGCATGGATTGTGGTATTTTTCAAGAAGTCGGAGTGCCGGATATTAAGAATCTGGCCATATTTCTGCCACGATGGATGTGTTTCATTGAGGTGGTGAAAGTGCGTCATGTATTTGAGATGACGTTGGGTATGCTTCACGGAAGGGTCGGACTTCAGTCCGAAACCGAATTCTAATCCCACGGAATGATGGGATTCAAGTTAATCGGAACGTTGTGGTCTGAATAGGTTCTGGGGCGATGGATCCTTGTGGCGGCTGATTTTTGCCGTAATCAGATTCAATACTAAAAACATTCGATATCTATCTATCGTCAAATATCGATTTCTGATTTCTGTTTCTATTTTCGATTGAGATTTGAATGCCGGATTCTGCCGACGATGTGACGCGAGGATTCATCGTGTGGGCGGGCTCTGTTCTGCCCGGCCTGGCGGTCACCTCCCGCACCCTGTCCGACAAGACAATCAGCGAGGGCGTCGATGTGCGGCTGCTCGGCCTCGAGCCGCGCCCGTCGCCGCGTGTCGCCAATCCGCCGATGGTCGTGGCGCTGGACTATCTCGTCACCGTCCGCGCGGCCGACCCCTTCGCCGAGCAGCACGCCGCCGCCGAACTGCTGTTCGCGGCGCTGGACCTGCCGGACTGCACGATCCGGACCGATCTGCCGGCGCCCGCCCTGATAGCCACCCTCGGGCTGACCGCCGCCCCCGCCTTCATCCTGCAGATGACGCTGTTGCGGCCGCGCGCCGCCCATCATCAGGCGCCGCTGGTGCGCTTCCCGGTGGTGTTCCGGACGACCGACATCCATGCGCTGGAGGGCGAGGTGCGGGGGCCGGAGGACGTGCCGGTCGCCGCGGCGCGGGTGTCCCTTCCCGGCTCGCGCCACAGCACGCGCACCGATGCCCGGGGGCGGTTCCGCCTGCCCGGCGTGCCGTCCGGCGGCGATCCGGTCGAACTCGAAATCCAGGCGCGGGGCGTGACGGCGAAAGCCGAGGCGCGGCCGGGCCATCCCGTCGTCATCCGGCTGCCTTTGGAGGTCTGACATGCCGTATCTCAGTCCCGGTGTCTATGTCGAGGAGATCGATTCCGGACCGCGCCCGATCGAAGCGGTCGGCACCTCGACCGCCGCTTTCGTCGGGGCCGCCCCCAATCCGGGGGCCCATCCGGGCGAGGCCGTCGCGATCAACAACTGGAGCCAGTTCCTGCGCGAATTCTGCCGCGACGGCGACGCCAGCACCGATCTGGCGAACGCGGTCCAGGGCTTCTTCCTGAACGGCGGGTCGCGCTGCTACGTGGTCAACGTCAAGAAGGACGACCCGATCGCCGGGAAAGGGCAGGGGCTGGACGTGCTGGCGCCGATCGACGAGATTGCGATCATCGCCGCGCCCGGCCGCACCGACGCGGTGTCGCATGCAGCGCTGCTGGACGCGGCGGAGCTGGCCAAGGATCGCGTCGCCATCCTCGACGGCCCGGCCCAGGTCGATGATGTCGAGGTCCTGACCCGGGTGGCCGAGGTCGGGGGCGCGTCGGCTCCGTCAGCCGCCGCCGCGGATGCCGGCGACGGGGGCGGCGGCAAGAAGCCGGCGGCCGCGCCGCGCGGCCAGCGCCCCGGGATGCGGCCGCGCCAGTCCGACGGCGGCTTCGGCGCCTTCTACTTCCCCTGGCTGCGCGTCCGCGACGCGCTGGATCCGTCGAAGATCGTGCCGGCCGCCCCGTCCGGCTACATGGCGGGCCTGTACGCCCGCACCGACGCGGAGCGCGGCGTGCACAAGGCGCCCGCCAATCTCTCGATCCGCGGCGCCGTCGGCGTCACCCAGACCCTGTCGCGGGCCGAGCAGGACGTGCTCAACCCCGCCGGCGTCAACTGCATCCGCTTCTTCACCCGCGAAGGCGTGCGGGTCTGGGGCGCGCGGACCCTGGCGGACAGCGCCAGCAACTGGCGCTACCTCAACGTCCGGCGGCTGTTCTGCATGATCGAGGAATCGATCGCCAACGCCACACGCTGGGTGGTGTTCGAGCCGAACGACCGCCCCCTGTGGAAGGACATCGAGCGCGACGTCAGCCGCTTCCTGACGCTGCTGTACCGCCAGGGGGCGCTGACCGGGGCGTCGCCCGAAGAGGCGTTCTTCGTCAAATGCGACGCCGAGACCAACCCGCCCGAGGTCGTCGACGCCGGGCAAGTGGTGACGCTGATCGGCGTTGCGCCGTCCAAGCCGGCTGAATTCGTCGTCTTTCGCATCGGCCAGAGCCAGGCCGGAACCTCGGTGGACGCGGCCTGACCGCGTCCTTTTAGGAGCCTTGTGCCATGCCTGATGACCAGACCCAGGGTCAGCCCCGCGTCGGGGCGCTGATCGACCCCTACCGCAACTACAACTTCCTGCTCCGCATCCAGGGGATCGCGGAGGCCCGCTTCACCGAATGCCGGGGGCTGGCCGTGCAGATCGAGCCGATCCGCTACCGGGAATCCGGGGCCGGCCAGGTGGTGCGCGCCCTGACCGGGCAGACCACCTACCAGAACGTCACTCTGGGCTACGGGCTGACCTCGTCGCTCGATCTGTGGAACTGGATGATGGCGTCCGCCCGCGGCACCGTCATGCGGCTGCAGGCCTCGGTGGTCATGCTCGACAGCAACGGCGCCACCGAGGGCATGCGCTGGGATCTCACCAACGCCTGGCCCTGCGCCTGGCGCGGCGCGCCGCTGGACGCGATGGGCCGTACCGTGGCGATCGAGGAGATGGAGCTCGCCTACGACACGCTGGACCGGCGCTAGGCGATGCTGCTCCGGCACCCCCTGACGGTCCTGATCGACGCCGCCAGCCAGGCGATGCGGGCTCTCGCCCGGCTCCTGGGCCGGATCGGCACGGGCCGGCGGCATCGCGCCGCCGCGGACCAGACCCTGGCGGCCCTGGCCGAGCGGTTCCCGGGCGCGCCGGAGCATTGGCTGCGCTTCATCGCGGAGCGTGCGCCGGCGCTGGCCAAGACGGGGGATATGGGCGCGCTGCGGATGCCGGCCCCGGCCGTACCCGCGGCGATGCCGGAGCCGTTCGGGACACCGTCCCCGAGGCGCGCGGATCCGGCCCGGATGGCCGGCACCGTTGCCGCGCCGGATACCCAGCCGTCCGGGCAAGGCCCTGCGCCGTCGGCACCTCCGGAACCGCGGATCCGGACGGCGCTCCTGCGGCTGGAGCTGGCTTCCGGCGCGTCGGCCAGGGCGTCGGCCGCTCCGGCCGTGTCCCGGGCGCGAGCGGCGATCCGCATGGTCCGGCCCGAGCCGGCCGCCGCCTTGCTCCGCCCGGAGACCGTCCGGTCCGCGCCGGCGCCGTCGCGTCCTGATGGGATTTCCGGTCCGTCGCCGCGGGCCGATGCCGCCCCGCACCATGCCGCACCGGCAGGGCAGGGGATGCCGCGGCCGCGCGTCTTCGCTGCCGGCCAGCTGCCGCCCGCACCTGTCGGGCGTGAGCCGGAGGAGCCGCGGCGTGAACCGCCGGCGACCCGGCTCCAGGCCCGTGATGCGCTGCCGGAGAGCGGTGCCGCGCCAACCGGCGATCGTCGGGAAGCGATGCCGGCCGCGCCGCTGCCGGCCCCCTTCGGGGCGGATCGCCGCCAGCCGGCCGGCCCCAGCGGCCCGCAGGCTTTCGGCGATATCGGCCAGGCCGAGCAGGCTCCGTCCGCGCCAAACGAGCCGGCTTTCCTGGGTCGCGCCTTCGTCCCCGCGGTCCCGCCGGTCGCCGCCGATCGCGGCGCGGGCTGGATGGTCCTGGCGCCGACCGGTCGCGAGGCCCGCCCGGCGACGGATCGCGATGCCGCCCGGTCCATCGGCGCCGGGGGCGCCATGCATGATCCGCAGCGGCCGGACTGGCCGTCGCTGCCATCGGCCGAGCCGGCACCGATCGTCGACGCCCATGTCGACCCGTCGCGCCTCGACCGGCTGCGGCAGGAGCAGGAGGTCGGTCTGTGGAACGCGTAGCCTTCCTGATCGAGCCCTCCGGCGACCGCATCTCGTGCCTCCTGAACCCGGAGGATCTCGAGCTGCGCCGCGTCGCCGGGTTGCGCACACGGCGGGGCGCCGGCGGCGCCGTCACCGGCCATGCCCGGTCGGACGACCCGCTGATCGCCACCGGCGGCGGCGCCACCGAGATCGACATGCGCCTGCTGTTCGACATTGAGATCGCCCAGGAGGGGCGGCAGAGCGCCGGCGCGCAGGCGACGGCGGTGCCGACGGGCCCCGCCGACGTCCGCGAGCTGACCCGGCCGCTGTGGGACCTGGCGGAGAACGGCGAGGGGGCCGACGGCTACGGCGCGCCCCCGGTCGTCCGGTTCATCTGGGGCAAGTCCTGGAACATCCTCGGCGTCGTGCTGGCGGTGGCCGAACGGCTGGAGCGCTTCGACGCCGCCGGCACGCCGGGCCGCTCCTGGCTCAGCCTGCGCCTGCGGCGGCTGGCCGAGAGCGAGACCCGCCCGATCCCCCGGCAGCCGGTCACGCCGCAATTCGAGACCACGGCCCCCGAGGACCAGCGCGACCAGCGGCACGACACCATGCTCGAGATCCCGGCCGACGAGGACGGCCTGCTGATGCAGCGGCTCGACCAGATCGCCGCCGACCGCTACGGCAGCCCCGACCTCGCCCGGCCGCTGGCCGAGTACAACGGCCTGGACGACCTGCTGCGCGGCTACGACGTGCTGCGGCTCTCACTGCCGCCGCTCGCCAGCCTGGTGGGACGGCCATGATGCTCTCCCTCGCCCCGCCCGTGCTGCGGATCGTCCTGGACGGCACGGCCCTGCACGCCGCGTCGGCGCGCTGCGTCGCCACCGTCCTGGTCCGCCAGGTGCTGAGCGCGCCGGCCGTGGCCGAGATCGCCTTCGCCGACCCGCCGGCCGACCTGATCGACAGCTGCGGCATCGGCACGACGCTGACCCTGTCGGTCGACACCCGCCCGCTGTTCGACGGCGAGATCACCGTGGTCGAGCAGCAGCGCGACGCCGCCCATGGCTGGGTCCTGCGCCTGCGCGCCTATGACCGGCTGCACCGGCTGCGCAAGCGGCAGCGGGTCCGCGGCTGGGCCGACGCCTCCGTCGCCGATCTGGCGCGCGAGGCCGCGGCCGATCTCGGCCTGGCCTGCGAAGGCGCCGCCGGCGCCCCCCGCCGCAGCCGGCTGATCCAGCACGACCAGAGCGACTTCGACCTGCTGGCCGATCTGGCGCTGGACGCCGGGTTCTACCTCTCCCTCGACGACGGCGTGCTGCGCCTGCTCACTTTGGCCGGGGAGGGGGAGGAGATCGGCCTTCGGCTCGGCCGCGACCTGCTGTCGGTGCGGGCCACGGCCAGCGCCGAGGCGATGCGCCGCAGCGCCAGGACCGATGGCTGGGACCCGGCGCGGGCGGCCGCGGTGGGCGCGACGGCGGGGCTGGCCCGCCAGGACGAGGAGGAGCTGCGCGGCATCGGCCTCACCGCCTTCGAGGGCCTGGGTGAGCGCATCCTCGTCAACCGTCTCGCCGGCGACGCGGACGAAGCCAAGGCGCTGGCCCAGGCCGACATGGACCGGGCCGTGGCGCGCGAGGTCGTGATCGAGGGCGAGGCGGAGGGCGATCCCCGCATCCGGCCTGGGCGGCCGCTGGCCCTCGAAGGCCTCGCCGGCGGCATGGACGGGCGCTGCGTCGTGACCTGCGCCACCCACCGCTTCGACGATGGCGGCGGCTACCTGAGCGAATTCTCGACCGAGCCGCCGGCGCGGCCGCGCCCGTCCCGCGCCCCGGCCGTCACCCTGGGCCGCGTCTCCGCCGTCGACGACCCGCAGCGGCTGGCGCGGGTGCGCGCGGCACTGCCGGCCTATGGCGGCATCGAGACCGACTGGATGACGGTACTGGCCTTCGGCGCCGGCGCCAGCAAGGGCGCGGTGGTGCTGCCCGAGGTGGATGACAGCATCCTGATCCTGTTCCCGGAGGGTGATCCCGCCCGCGGCATCGTGCTGGGCGGCCTGTTCGGCGAGCGCGAGCTGCCCGGCGCCGGCAGCGAGGGCCGGCGCTCCTTCACCTTCCGCTCGCCCAGCGGCCAGGTCTTCACCCTGGATGGGGAGAGGGCTCTGGCCCGGATCGAGACCTCCGCCGGCGACGTGCTCGAGCTCGGGCCGGGCGGCACCGTCCTGCACTCCACCACCGATCTGACCATCGAGGCGCCGGGCCGCCGCATCACCCTGCGCGCCGACGCCATCGACCTGAAAAGGGGCTGACCCATGCTGTGCCTGACCGAAGATGCCGTCCTGATCTGCGACCATGGCGGCCGGGTCGAGATCAAGCCGACCCAGGACTGGGTCCATATCGAGGACCGCCAGGTGCTGGTCGAGGACAACCCGGAGCACCGCGACATCAAGCATTGCCCGAACACCAACCCGGTGGTCGGCCTGCGCGCCTGCCTGAACACGCTGGCGGTGCGCGAGGGCTATTCGGTTCTGGTCCGGATCGACGGCGACCCGGTCTGCCTCGACACGGTCCGCGGCCTCACCGACGGCTCGCCCCCCGGGATCGTGAACTACAAGGTGGTCGAGCCCGGCCAGCCCTTCGTGACGGCGGATTCATGAGCCCGGCGATGCGCGGATGGCGGTTCGACGGCGTGGCGCTCAGCGGCGGTCTCGGCGACGGGCTCGGGCCGCGCGGGCCGCTGCTGACCCCGGCCGGCGGCGTGGCCACGATCGCCGACGACGCGATGGTGCGGCAGTCGATCATCCTCTTGCTGACCACGATCCCGGGCGAGCGGGTGATGCGGCCCGACTATGGCTGCCCGCTGCACCGGCTGATCTTCGCGCCGAACGACGCCACCACGGCCGGCCTGGCGATCCATTACATCCGCCAGGCGCTGGACCGCTGGGAGCCCCGCATCGACATCCTGCGCATCGATGCCGGCGCGGCGGTCGGCGGCGCGGCGGATGAGGATGGATCGCGGCTCACCGTCCAGCTCGACTACCGGGTCCGCTCCACCAACGGCCTCGGCACCCTGGCCTTCTCGGTCGACCTCAACGGAGGGGGCGTCTGATGCCACTCCCCAGCCCCAAGCTCGATGACCGCAGCTTCCGCGACCTGGTGGGCGAAGCCCTCTCGGTCGTCGACCGCACCTGCCCCGACTGGACCGACCGGTCGCCCAGCGACCCCGGCGTGACCCTGGTCGAGGCCTTCGCCTTCCTGACCGACAACCTGCTGTACCGGCTCAACCGCGTGCCGGAGAAGGTCTATGTCAGCCTGCTCAACCTGATGGGCATCCGGCTCCGCGCCCCGGCCGCGGCCTCGGCCGTCCTGACCTTCACGCGCGGCGGCAAGGCCAAGGGGCCGATCGCCATCCCGCAGGGCACCCGTGTCGCCACCACCGACGGCTCGGTGGAGTTCGTGGTGATCAATGGCGGCACCCTGGCGGAAGGCCAGGACAGCGTCGACCTGCCCGCGCTGCATTGCGAGCTGGTGGGGGGAGAGCTGGTCGGCCTGGGATCGGGCGCACCGGGCCAGAGCTTCCGGCTGAAGCGGCCGCCGGTGATCGCGCCCTCGGGCGACGACCTCGATCTCGTCATCGGCGTCGAGACGGCTGCGGAGGATCTGGCCGCAGGCGTGCCGTCGCGCGCCTTCGACGGCAAGGCCTACCGGATCTGGGCCGAGACCGACAGCTTCGCCGACAGCGCGCCCGGCGACAGCGCCTATATCCTCGACCGGACCGAGGGCCGGATCACCTTCGGCTCGGCCCGGGCCGGCGGCGCCGACGGCGCCGCCACCCTGGCGGCGGTGCCCCCGGCCAATCGCGAGATCCGGGCCTGGTATCGCCGTGGCGGCGGCCGTTCGGGCAATGTCGCGGCCGGCACGCTGACGGTGCTGAAGGGCGGGCCCGAAGGGGTGACGGTCGCCAATGCCGGCCGCGCCGTCGGCGGCGCCGACGGTGAATCGGTGCCGGACGCCATGCGGCGCGGCCCCGAGATCCTCGGCTACAGCCGCTGCGCCGTCACCGCGCGGGATTTCGAGCGCCTGGCCGTCAGCGTCGGCGGCATCGCCCAGGCCCGCGCCTATACCCAGGCCCAGGCATGGCGGCACGCCGATCCCGGCGTGGTCGAGATCCTGCTGGTCCCGACGATCGAGGCCGACGCCGCGCCGCAGGATGCGGTGACGCCGGCGGTGCTGGCGCAGCACCAGGTCGAGGCGCTGCGGATCCGGGTCGAGAAGATCGTCGACGCCCGGCGCCCGCTGGGCGTGCGCACCGTGGTCGGCTGGGCCCACGGCCGGGCCGTGTCGGTCTCGGCCCGAATCGTGGTCGGGCGGCAGGAGGATGCCGCCGCGGTCGAGACCCGGCTGCAGCGCCGCCTGAACCTGCTGTTCTCACCGCTGCGCGACCGCCCGTTCGGCCGGGTGATCCGGGTGTCGGACGTCTATGAGGCGCTGCTGTCGGAACCGGGCGTGCAATATGCCGACGGCATCACCCTGGCGATCGACGAGGCCCCGAGCCGCGATGTGCAGGATCTGGTGCGCGACCCGCACCAGCCGCGCACCTGGTTCGCCGTCGCGGCGGACGGGCTGCACCGCAGCCTGGACGATGGCGACAGCTGGGCCCGCATCCTCGCCGGGCCGGACGAGACGGTACGCTTCGTCCGCCGCGATCCCGACCGGCCGGGCCTGCTGGCGGCCGGCGTCCTGCGCGGGACCAACGGCGCCATCCACATCTCCCGCGATTGCGGCGAGACCTGGACCCGCAACGTCGCGACCTTCGAGTTCCCGGTGACCGACGCGGTCTGGATCACGCGGGCCGGCCTGTCCGAGCTGGTGATCGCGGCCGAGCGCGGATTGTTCCGGATCCAGCCGGGCAATGACAGCGGCCCGGTGGCGGTCAAGGTCGTCGATGCGGCCACGGATGATCGCGGCTTCTATGCCGTGGCGGCCGTGACCTCGCCGTCGGGCGTCGTCATGGTGGCCGCGGCCGCGCGGATGAAGGGGGGCGTCTTCCTGTCCTCCGCCGCCGGCCTGTCGGACACGTTCCGCCCGATCGGCCTGAAGGACAAGGACGTCCGCGTCCTGGCGGTGCAGCGCTACAACGCCCGCGACACGCTGTGGGCCGGCATCTCGGCCGAGGCCGGGCAGCAGGGCGAGGGCGCCGCGCGGATCGAGCTGCGCGTCACCGGCGAGGACGATCCGGAGGGCTGGAAGCGGGTCAATCTCGGCTGGCAGGGCGGGTCCTGCGAAGGGCTGGCCTTCGCCGACGCCACGGTCTTCGCCGGGTCGAACCGGGCCGGGGTGCTGATCCTCGACAGCGGCGCCGCGGCGCCGAGCTGGGAGGCCAGCCGCCTCGGCTCCGGCCTGCCGATCCGCGACAAGGACCGGCTGTGGCAGCCGGTGACGGCGGTGGCCGCGGCCCCGCCGGCCGTGGGCGGCGGCATCACGGTGATGGCGGGCGGACCGGTGGGCGTGTGCCGCAGCATCGATGGCAGCCGGACCTTCGTGCCGGTGTCGGCGGCCGTGTTCAACGACCGCGCGCCGCTGCCGCGCGACTGGCTGTACTGCGCCGGCAGCCATGCCGTGACCGTCGTCACCGGCGACATCGGCGGGGGCGGCGCATGAAGGCCGCCCAGATCGCCCAGTTCCTGCCGGAGACCTACCGGGCGGCGATCGGCCCCGGCGGCCTGCTGGCGGCGCTGCTGTCGGCCATGGAGGCGTTGCACGCCCCGGCCGATGCCGTACTCGACGACCTCGACAGCCATTTCGATGCGCGGCGGACGCCGGACCGGTTCGTCCCCTACCTGGCGAGCTGGCTCGACCTCGACCGCTATCTGGATTGGCCCGGAGGGGCCCAGGCGCCGCCGCGCTACGCGGCCGGCCTGGGGCGGCTGCGCGAGCTGACGGCCCAGGCGGCCGAGCTCGGCCGCTGGCGCGGCACCTCCAACGGCCTGCGACGCTTCCTCGAGGTGGCGACCGGCATTTCCGGCTTCGCCATCGAGGAGAACCCGCCCGACGAGCACGGCTCGCCACGTCCCTTCCACCTGCTCGTGCGCGCCCCGCCGGCGGCACGGGAGGTGCGGGACCTGGTGCTGCGCGTGATCGAGGCGGAGAAGCCGGCCCACGTCACCAGCGAGGTCGAGTTCGAGGCGGCCGCCCAGCCGCCGCAGTCATAGTCGAGAAGGGGTTAGTCATGCCGAGTTTCGAGATTCCCGATATTCCGCCCAAGGCCGCGCTGAAGACCGAGACGCAGAACAACCAGAGCGTCGGCACCGGCGCCGTGACCTTCACCGTCACCAACAAGACCGGCCAGGGCCTGGCCGGGCGGGTGACGATCGAGCCGCAGGGCGAGGCCAAGGCCGAGTGGTTCAGCGTCGACGGCGAGAGCGAGCGCCAGTTCACGGCCAACGGCACCCACACCTTCACGGTGCGGATCAAGACGCCGCCGGAGGCCAAGGCCGGGGCCTACTCGCTCAAGGTCCGGGCGGTGGCGGTCAACGATCCGGACAATGATTTCGCGGAAAGTCCGGTGGTCGCCTTCGACATCGCCGCGCCGCCGCCCCCCGCGGAAAAGAAGAAGCTGCCCTGGTGGATCTTCGCCGCCATCGGCGGCGGTGTCGCCGTGGTCGCCGGCGTGGTGGTGGCGGTGGTCCTGTTCACGGGCGGCGGCGGGACGGCCGTGCCGAATGTGGTCGGCCTGCCGGCGGAGCAGGCCGAGCAGCAGCTGGCCGACGCCAAATTCACCTCGGTCCGGACCGACGACCCCGCCAGCGACCAGGCGCCGGGGATCGTGGCCGGCCAGGACCCGGCCGAGGGGACGGAGCTGGACGAGGGTGGCCTGGTCACGCTGAAGGTGGCCCAGGGGGTCGACGTGGTTTCCGTTGTCGGCCAGCCCTTCGCGTCGGCGGAGAGCGCGCTGCGGATCGGCCATGGCTTCCAGATCCAGCGGGTCGCCGGCCCGGCCGGCGGCAAGCCGCCCGAGACCGTGGTCGGCCAGGACCCGATGCCACCGGCGCGGGCGGCGCGGGGCGGGACGGTGAAGCTGACGGTCGATCCCGGCGTCCGCGTTCCCGCCATCACCATCCCGACGACGCAGCAGAACGCCGTCAACACCCTGCAGGCCGCCGGGCTCGGCGTGCTGATCAACGGCCGCTGCGAGTCGGTGGGCCTGCCGGACCAGGTCATCGCCATCGGCACGCCACCGGGCACCCCGGTCGCCAAGGGGGCGACGATCGACCTGACGATCCGGGCCCTGTCCCCCATCGGCCGATGCCTCGTCATCGCGCCGATCTTCATCCAGCCCGCCGACCGCTTCGTCCTCCGGCAGGCCCCCGCCTACCAGGGCGCGCCGCCGCCGCGACAGCCCTGACGGCGCGGCGGTAGCCGCAGCTATTTCAGAAAGGATATTTTCATGCCGAGTTTCGAGATTCCCGATATTCCGCCCAAGGCCGCGCTGAAGACCGAGACGCAGAGCAACCAGAGCATCAGCACCGGTGCCGTGACCTTCACCGTCACCAACAAGACCAGCCAGGGCCTGGCCGGGCGGGTGACGATCGAGCCGCAGGGCGAGGCCAAGGCCGAGTGGTTCAGCGTCGATGGCGAGAGCGAACGCCAGTTCATCGCCAACGGCACCCACACCTTCACGGTGCGGATCAAGACGCCGCCGGAGGCCAAGGCCGGGGCCTATTCGCTCAAGGTCCGGGCGGTGGCGGTCAACGACCCGGACAATGATTTCGCGGAAAGCCCGGTGGTCGCCTTCGACATCGCCGCGCCGCCGCCCCCCGCGGAAAAGAAGAAGCTGCCCTGGTGGATCTTCGCCGCCATCGGCGGCGGCGTCGCGGTGGTCGCCGGCGTGGTGGTGGCGGTGATCCTGTTCACAGGCGGCGACGGATCCACGGTGCCGAACGTGGTCGGCGCCCAGATCGCCCAGGCCGAGGCGACGCTGACCGCCGCCAAATTCACCGTCGTCAAGGAGGACGATGCCGCCGGCGACCAGGCGCCGGGCATCGTGACCGGCCAGGACCCGGCGGAGGGTGCCGAGCTGGACGAGGGCGGCCAGGTCACGCTGAAGGTCGCGCAGGGCGTCGACGTGCTGAACGTCGTCAACCAGCCCTATGCAGCGGCCGAGAGCGCGCTGAAGCTGGGCCACGGCTTCAAGGTCCAGCGCGTCGCCGGCCCAGCCGGCGGCAAGCCGCCCGAGACCGTGGTCTCCCAGGACCCGATGCCGCCGGCGCGGGCGGCGCGCGGCGGGACGGTGAAGCTGACCGTCGATCCCGGTGTCGCCGTTCCCGGCATCACCATCCCGACGACCCAGCAGAATGCGGTCAACGCCTTGCAGGCCGCCGGGCTCGGCGTCCGGATCAACGGCCGCTGCCAGCCGGGTGTGGCCGACCAGGTCATCGCCATCGGCACGGCGCCGGGAACCATGGTCGCCAAGGGCGGCACGGTCGACCTCTTCATCCGCGTCCCGCCGCGCAACCCCCTCATCGGCTGCGGGTCGATCTCGGTCTTCGAGGTCAAGCCCAATGACCGCTTCCTGATGCGGTCCCTCACCCAGTAACCGCGACGGCACGGAGGCCAACGCACATGACACGGATCTTCGCGCTCGACGCCATCCTGGTGGCGCTCGGCATCGGGCTGGTCGGGGCGATCATCGCCCTGATCATCCGGCTGGTGAAGGGCGACGGCGCCAGCGCGCTGCTGCGCGCCCTCGAGACCTTCCTCACCGCGGCGCTGGGGGCTTTCCTGGCCCGCGCCTTCATCAGCCTGGTGCTGGACCTGGGCGGCAACACCGACGCCACGGTGGTGGTCACCAGCCTCCTGTTCACCATCTGGCCGGGCGTCATCAACCTGGTCAGCTGGGCCTTCGGCCACCCGGTGCTCGGCGCCAATGCGGTGCTGTGGATCGCGCTCGTCATCGGCGGCCTGGTCGGGCTGAACGACGGGCTGTGGAAGATCCAGCGCTGGCTCGGTTTCGGCGTCCTCACCTTCCTGCTCGACGTCACCTGGGGGTTGGGCGGGTCGACCAACGGCGCGCTGCTGCACCTGATCAACATCGTCTGGGGCGACCATGGCGACGGCGATGCGGAAAACCGGCAATCAGCCCATCGCTACGCCAGCGGCTTCCGGCTGAAGCGCGACTTCGCCTTCACCCAGGGCGCGGTGATGAGCAACATGGGCGGCCACGGGCCCGGCTCGCCGCTGCACAATCACGAGTTCATCCATGTCTGGCAGAACCGGATCCTCGGGCCGTTCTTCTGGTTCTCCTACATGGGCTGGATGGCGCTGCTGTTCCTGCCGGCGCTGATCGCCGGGCTGATCGGCAAGTCGGTCGGCAACACCATCCTCTACTGGTGCTACTACGACGACCCGTGGGAGGTGATGGCCTACAGCATCGCCAACCCGACCTCCCGCACCGGTCCCGGATGGCAGTGCTGGCCGCTGGCCCTGGCCATCCCGCTGAACGTGCTGGGCATCGCCGGCCTGGGCGCGTTCTTCGCCTGGATCGTCAGCGTCGGCTTCTAGGGACGCAGCCTCATGCGCGTGCTGATCCTCGTCCTGGTCGTGATCGCCGTGGCCTTCGCCGCGGTGATCGCTTTCGGCAGCCTGCGCTCCCCGGACGGCGGCAATCCGCCGCCATCCGACCAGGAGTCGCTGGAGGAGGGTGGCTGGGAACCGCCGAGCTGGACGGCGGCGCTGAATGCGGTGATGTCGCCCTTCGCCCCGGGGCTGGAGATGAATCCGCCGCGGGTGTCGGTCAATGCCGGCACGACGGCCGACCGCCAGGCCCCGGCCTCGGACGACGCGCTGCGCGTCGCCAGGCTGGCCCTGACCTCCGGCCGCGGCATCGCCGTGGAGTATTCCTGCGCCGGCACCGAGCCGGACCGGGACGGCAAGACCTGCTCGCAGCAGGTCTGCCTCTGCGCCGACGGGGCGACCTTCACCGCCGCCGAGATCGACGGTCTGTGCACCAGCGGCTGGCGGAAGCACCGCCAGGCCGGCGGCGGCGTCCGCTGCGGCGCCGAGGATGCCGAGGCCGCGGTCACCGTCTATTCGCGGGGCGGCCGGCTGCGCTTCCGGGTGCTGGGCGCCGGCAGCGCGGCGGCGGAGTTCCGCTGATGTCAGCCCAGCCGCACGCTGCGCAGGCTGGCGATCACCGCGATGATCGAGCCGATCAGCAGCAGGATCAGCCAGATCGCGCCGACGATGGCGATCACCAGCGCCCCGATCACATCGGCGATGCTGACCAGGAAGCCCGGCGGGAAGCTCTGCAGGAAGGCCACCACCCAGGTCGCGCCCAGCGACACGGCGGCCAGGATGACCAGCCCCTTGTTCTGCAGGAAACGCTGATGCGCCAGCACCAGGCAGACGCAGAAGGCCAGCTTCAGCAGCATGACCAGCGACAGGGTGATCCGCGCCGTGTCCTCCGGGAAATGCCCCCAGGCGGCGATGTAGGCGATCGTCCCGAAGGGCACCGCGACCAGCAGCGTCACCATCAGGATCAGCATGCCGAGCGCGATGAAGATCAGGATGATCGCCGCCAGCAGGCCCAGCAGCGACAGCACCAGGCCGACGATGCCCTGGATTCGGCCCTGCACGCCGCGCGGCAGCAGCAGCCCCAGGGCCATGGTCGCGACCGCATAGGCCAGCAGCAGGTCGAGGATGGCGAGGTAGCGGATGCCGAAGCCAGGCGTCGGCAGGTCCAGGCCGGAGGTCGCATCCGTCCCCAGCACGGCCATCGACGCCAGCTCCACCAGGATCACCAGAAACAGCAGGATGGCGGCGGCGATGAAGAACGGTATCCGCAGCCGGTCGAGCCCCAATTCCTGAATCGCCATATCTCGAATTCCCCAGAACTAAGAACGGTAATGCCATGATTTGAACATCATCAATGATTATCATGCATCAACGTATAGTTCAATACAGTTAGTTTGAATTTATAATATTAGAATTGAATCGAGCCTCTTGGCTCAAGATATAGTGTGGAGATTTATTATGAGATGGATTTTGATCGCGATCGTGGCGGTGGTCGGCGTGCTGGGCATCGTCCTGCCGCAGGTCATGCACTGGAATCCCGAGATGCTGAAGACCGCCACCGGGCTGGGCATCGGCTGCCTGGTCTCCGCCGTCGGCCTGGTCGTCGTGCCGATGCTGGGGAAGGCCTTCGTCCACACCAGCGGCAGCTCGAGCTCCGGCGTCACCGTCATCGGCGGTGCGCAGTTCTCCTTCAATGAGATGTCGTGGGTCGACTGGCTGGTGCTGGTCGTCCCGGTCTTCGGCGGCTTCCTGATCGGCATGCTGATCTGACCGCGTCGCGGCCGATGCGCCGGGCGCATGCTCCGGCGCATCGGCCGGCATCCATTTCCGAGACAAGAGGAGATGCGTCATGGCTGACACCGTAGCCGCCAGCGAGAAGCCTGCCGTGTGGGCGTGGTTCGCCGCCGCGGGTTTCATCCTGATCGGCCTTCTGCTGATCCTGTTCACCTACGGCAAGGCCGTGCCGGTCGGCTACCGCTGGGGCGCCGTCGCGGTCTGGGCCGTGCTGACCCTGGCGGTGGGGCTGATCGACAAGTACCTGCACCCGACCAAGGATTCCCGGGCGGCCGATATCTGGACCATCGTCCACGGCTTCGCCGGCGTCGTCTTCGGCCTGTGGTTCGTGCCGCTCTGGCTGATCGCGGCGCTGACCGTGCTGTGGGAGGTGTTCGAGTATCTCGTTCCCGGCTTCGGCGAGAAGGAGATCATGCTGAACCGCGTCATCGACGTCGGCATCGCGCTGGGCCTGTGGACGACGGTGGTCCTGGTCGTGATGCTGGTGCAGGGCGGCGTGTCGTTCCCGCTGGCCCCGCCGTTCCATATCCCGTCCCTGACGTAACCGCTGTGCTCCGGGTCCCGGAAAGGGTCCCGGAGCACAGCGGTCCGTTCAGGGCTTGTGCTGCGTATGCCCACCCTGGAGCTGCAGCGGCGCGGCGCCTGCCCCCGACGCCGCGATATTCCCGTCCGGCAGCACGATCGCGACGTTCTGCATCATGCCGTTATCCTCATGGTCGAGGATGTGGCAATGCAGCACGAACTCGCCGATGTAGCGCTCATAGCGGGTCCGGATCTTGATCGTGTAGAGTCCCTTCGCATCCGACGGGAGCAGACTCTTGATCCACAGCGTGTCCTTCCACACGCCTTTGAGGCCCGGATATTCGGGATCGACCGTCCCGCCGGCGTCGTCAATGGCCCCCAGGGCGCTCACATCCTTGCCGTTTGGATCGAGGATCGAGACGATCTGGAAGGGATTGACGTGGATGTGGAACGGATGGCTGACGAAATGCGATTGCATCGTCCACTCGTCCACACCGCCCAGCTTGAGCAGCCGGTTCACCGTAGCGGGGTCATAGGGCTCGGCATCGGCCTCGTTCAAGGTGTTGCTCACCTCGAAGGCGGTCGGCTTGGCCGTGGTGTCGATGAAGAAGGTCAGCTCCTGCTGGCCCGTGACCTCGCTCTCCGCGATGTCCAGATGGGGAACGAACTTGGACAGCTTGAGGCCGTCCCGGAGGTCGGCGACGACCGCTGATGCGACATCGTCGGGCATCTTGGCTTGGGCCGCAGCCACCAGGGCGTCGGTGACGTGGCTGGGGATGTCCGGCACCGCGGTACCGGGGTCGGCGATCACGAAGCCGAGGAGCGACGGATTGGCGATGGCATCGCCATTGACGGTCCCTGCCGCCGGTGACGACGCGTCGATCAGGCAATAGACTCCCGCCTCCGGGAATGTCATCAGCGCATCGAAACGGTAGCCAGGCTGGAAGACCGCGACGTCCTTGGGCTGCGCCGCCGCCATGGTCAGCCCGTCTGCCGCGACCAGGTAATAGGGAATGGTCGCGCCGGTGCAGTACTGCTTGACGATGTCCTGGGTCTCCGCCTTGCTCATGGGCGCGGAGAGCCTGGCGGCGAGCTGATCGGGAAGCTGCGTCTTCACGACCTTGAGACTGATGGTGTCGCGCACGCCGCCATGGATCATCCGCCAGCGCTCGACCTGTCCCTGCTTGGCCTGGAAAGTCGGGGTGACGACGCCATTGATGGAGGTATATCGCCCCGACGCGAACCATTTGCCCGGAGCGAACACGTCATAGTTCTCAATGGTACCGACATCCTCCTCATCGCAGCGATAGGTGCCGTCTTCGTAGGTCTTGACCAGTCCCCTCGTGTCGCGGCAGGCGTACTGGATCTGCTGGAACACCAGCACCCGGTCCGGCAGGCCGGCCAGCAGCGTGTCGAGATCGCCCCGGGTGTCCTTGGTGGGCAGCCGGCTGCCGCGGATGATCAGCGCCCCGGCCATGCCGCTGGAGACCTGCAGCGCGGTCGAGCCGTGGCGATGGGTGTGGTACCAGAACGTCCCCGCCGGATGGTCGCCCGGGATGTTGTACTCATACTGGAACTTGACGCCGGGGTTGATCGACAGCAGCACGTTGTCGCCATTGCCCGCCGGGTTCACCCACAGCCCATGGGTGTGCAGGTTGGTGCCGTTGAAGCAGTGCGGCCCGTTGTGCCCGTGATCGTCGACCGCACAGCTGGGGTCGTCCGGTAGCTGGTTGTTCAGGTTGACGCGGATCGTGTCGCCCGGCACGGCCTCGATCGTCGGCGAGACGTAGGGGGCCTCCTTATCGACATCCGTGCCGTTGTAGCTGCGCAGATGCACCTTGTCGTAGCGGTACGTCGTCGGGTTGAACAGCTGCCCGTCGGTGTAGACGATGTTGAGGTTCAGCACCTTCTCATGCGGCAGCGCCCGGACCGTCGGCGTCAGGCTCTCCGGCGCGATCCCTTCGCCGAGGACCCTGGGGTTGCTGATCAACCGCTCCGCGGTCTGCGCCCCGGCCGGGGCCGCGCCGAACGCGGCCAATGCAAGGCCGACAAGCAGAAAACGTCCAATCGGGACCTTGGTGTCGATGGCCATATCGTCCTCCAAAATTGTTCGACTATCGGGACTGAAGAAACTCTCTCTCCGGGGTGCGGTCGGCCCGTCAGGGGCCGATGCGCACCGTGACGCTGGGAACCTCCTCCGTGGTCGGGTCGTGCGGTGGCGCCCCCTCCCGGCTGATGGTGAGCCGGACGACGACATGGCCGTCCACGATCGCCTCCGCCGGCAGGGGCAGCGGGTAGACCCCGGCCTGCAGCCCGGCGCGCGGGCCGAAGGGCGAGATCACGCCGATGATCTCGCCCGCCGCTGTCGACACGGTGACCTCGCGGCGTCCGATCGGGCCGATCTCGACCACCAGCCAGGCGATCTCGGCGGGCTGGAGCGGGCGCGGCAGGGCCAGAATCCGCTCCTGCGCCCAGGCGCTCCCGCCGCCGGGAGCCGGGAGGACGAACCATCCCAGCACCGCGGCGGCGAGGAGGCCCGGCGCCGTCCTACGACGGCGTCGCCAGCGAGACGGCCTTGAGGGTGACGGCTTGCTTGTCCTGTCCATTCGACGGCACCACCTTGATCTTCAGCGTCGCGTCCGCCCCCGCGGCCAGGGCCGTGAAGGCCTGCAGCGTCTGGGGCAGGGGCACCGAGAAGGTCAGGTCCATGCCCCCATGTCCGTGCATGCCCGGCATCGGCGCGCCGAACAGGGCGAAGGTGCCGGCATAATAGGGGCTGTCGGCCGTCACGTCGGTGACGTCCTCGGGCGCGTTGACGAGCACGTCGAACTCGCGCGGCCCCGCCGGGTCCATCGGCCGGGTCAGCGTCACCGCCGCGACCAGCGACTGCGCCCCGCTGGCGGCGAGATGCCTTTGCACCGCTGCCCGCGGCACGGTGACCGTCGCGACATTGGCGGCCACGGCGCTGTGGATCAGCGGCAGGGATTCGGCGCTCGACACCACGACCGTCTTCGGGATGATCTCTTCCCCTGACTCCGGCTCGTAGTCGTAGTTGAACGGGGTCGTCGTCTCGAAATAGTCCTTGGCCTTGCCGGCGCCGACCGGGTTGCCCGTGCCGTCGATGAAGAACAGGAACGGCTCATTGAAGTATCTGTCGCTGTCCGCGTCGGACGGGAGGGGGGACAGGCCCATCGCCTGCTGCTTGCGCGTCCAGACGTCCCACAGCCGGTCCATGTTCGCGTGATGCAGGAAGAACACCGGGTCGATCGGCGACAGGTTGTTGGTCATGTTGCCGAACGGGCCCGGCTGCAGCTCCTTCTCCCCGAGGGAGCCGTACCCGCCGATGTAGTTGTGCACCTTGTTGTGCGGGAAGCCTTCGAGCGTGGAGAAGACGGTCGACCGGGGCGGCGGGACGTGGTGCGACGGCGTCTGCGAGCTGGTGAAGCTCTTGACGGGGTCGGTGTCGCCGGCCTTGTTGGTGACGTTGAAGCCCTTGGGCGACAGCCCCGCGAGGATCTTGTCCAGCAGGACATTGACGGCGGTCTTGCCGTCCAGCTTCGGATTGTCGCGCGTCAGGTAGCGCGCCCCGCCGGTGATCACGAACGCCTGGTTCTGGGCGATCGGCACGATGTCGGGCTTTTCCTTGGGCGGATCGCAGGGGATCAGGGTATAGCCGAGGATATCCTTCCAGACATCGTCGATGGTGTTGTAGCCCCGCTTGGCCTGCTGGGCGAGCTGGTCGGCCGACAAGCCTTTCCAATACTCCGTCAGGGCCGGCTTCATGAGGCGGGTGAACGCCGCCACGCTGCCGGTATAGCGCAGGAAGGGGGTGCTCGCCGGCGTCAGGTAGTCGTCGAACATCCCGTCCGGGATCCGCGGCAGCTGGGTCCAGTCCCAATAGGGCAGGACGAAGCTGTCCTCCCCGGTCACGGTGCGGATGGTCTCCTCGAAATAGCCGATATAGCCGCGGTGCCAGACATAGAACCACCAGTTGCCGTGCGGGCAGTCCATCATGTGGACGAAGGCGTTGCGGAACCAGTTGTGCGGGTGGTCGGGCGACAGGTCCAGCATCGCCTTCACGCCGTTGGCGTAGATCCCCAGCATCTGCTGGCCGGCATGGCTGGTGACGTTGGGCCGGGTGTATTTCGCGGCGGCCCGCGCCGTGCCGAGCGGCACGGCCGCCGCGCCGGCCGCCGCCGCGGCCGCCACCAGCACATCGCGGCGTGACAAATGGAAATTTGGTGTATCCATGATGATCTCCATAAAATAAGGTGACTGGAGCTGATCGTCCGGATTGATTGACTCCGAGTCGATTTAAATTTAGGTCTATTCTCAGCTTCGAGATCTAAGATTTAAAATTCAATCTTGTATTGAGTTGTCTTTGGTTTGTTGATTTTCTTGAATTATTTTGCAATATATATATTGGTGAATTCAAAATTGTATAGATGAATCCTCTTCTGCAATTGTGGATACAATATCATCCTCAACGTCTCAATGCTGATGGAGACATTATTCTTAGATCGAATCCGAATTGCAATTATTATTGAGAGAGATAAATTTTCTAAAATAGAGAAGTAAATTCATAGAAAATTTTAGGCAATCCGAAGACCCGCCGCACTGGCAAGGCGGGTTGACGGTCTGGACCCGGTGCTTGGAGACGGCAACTCCACGAGCACCGGTGTCCATGAACCAATATCGCTTACGGCGGCGGTCGAGCCGCCCTGGCTCTCAAGCGGCACCCGTCCGAGTTCGGCCGGTTCGTCCCCGTCCTTCGCTGGCGGTTCAGGCGATCACGACGACGGTCAGGTCGGCGTCCAGCCCCTCGGCGCCCTCGGCGACATGGACGGAGGCGACGGTGCCGGCGACCGGCGCCTCGTGCGGCACCTCCATCTTCATCACCTCCATGATGAACAGCGTGTCACCAACCGCCACGCTGTCGCCGGGCTTGACCAGCACCTTCCACATGTTGCCGGCGGTCTGGGTCTTCACTTCGGTCGCCATGGTCTTCCCTGTCCTCAGATGTGTTCCCTTGGTGTCATCACCGGGCTTGACCCGGTGATCCAGGGGCCACGAAGAACTGCTCGGGCCGCCCTGGATTGCCGGGTCAAGCCCGGCAATGACAGGAAAGGTGGAACAGCCGGGGCCAAGCCCCCGGCTGCCTGCTGGTTAGACGGTCTCGATCGAAGCCTCGGTGCACAGCTCGCGCAGCCGGCGGGCCATGGCCTGGGCCTCGTCGACCGAGATCGCCTTGAAATTGTAGATCTCGCCCGGCCGCGACTGGCCCAGCTTCCAGAACGCCGCCTGCGGCACGGTGTAGGGGTTGATGAAGCCGCCCATCGACGGGCCGTCATTGACCAGGATGATCGGCGTCTGCCCGGCCAGGTTGATGGCGCCCAGCGGATAGCCCTGGTCGATGATGTTGGACGGCAGCGACCCGTGTTCCGGCGCCTTGTCCGTCGCCTTGTCGGTGAAGCTCCATTGCGGCCCGTCCAGACGGAAGCCGGTGCGGTCGGACTTGGCCGACAGCTTCCAGTCGGCCGACAGGAAGCGCTCATGTCCCGCGGCGTCGATCCAGTCGTCGTTCGGCCCGGCCACCACCTCGACGGTCCAGCGCTTCGCCTTGGCGAAGTCCGGCCGGGCCGTGTCTTTGACCCGCCGTCCAGCCTTGCCCCCCGCGTCGGCCACCGGCACTGACTGGCCTTCCTTGATCGCCCGGCCGTTCATGCCGCCGACCCCGGCCTTGTGGAATGTGGCGCGGGCGCCCAGCCAGGGCTCGGTCTCGATGCCGCCGGCCACCGCGATATAGGTGCGGGCGCCGGTGCGGGCGAAGGCCATGGCCAGGGTCTGGCCGGCCCTGACCGCCACCGACTGCCACATCGGCAAGGGCTCGCCGTCCAGCGCCGCCTGCATGTCGGCGCCGGTCACGGCGACCACGCCGTCGCGCTGGAATTTCAGCGTCGGGCCCAGGAACTGGCATTCCAGCCCGGCCGCGCCGGGCGCGTTGCCGACCAGCACATTGGCCAGGCGGAAGGACCAGGAATCCATCGGCCCGGAGGGCGGGAAGCCCTGGTTCCAGAAGCCGATCCGGCCCGGCCAGTCCTGCACCGAGGTCTCGAGCCCCGGCTTGATCACGTCGAGCATGCGGGCCTCCTTAGAACCGGCGGGCCAGGTCGAGCGACCCGACCCAGCGCTTGTACTGGCGGACGGAGAACTTCTGGTACTCCACGACATTGTAGACGTAGCTGCCGTCGGCGACGCGCCGCTCCGCCTCCTCGAACTCCTCGACCGTGCAGGGCACGAACTTCACCCGGTCGCCGGGGCGGAACAGGCAGATCGAATCCGTGAACACGTCGAAGCGCTTCTCCGGGTCCCAGATCGGCACCGGGATGCGGCCGAAGAT
>JAEKLZ010000123.1 GCA_019508225.1 Inquilinus limosus
ACCCGCGTCAGCACGGCATGGGCCGGACCGACCAGCGGCACCATCGTGGCGGCCACCGTATAATCCCGCCACTCGACGTCGCCGGTATAGCTTTCCGACCGGCCCGCGCCGGTGGCGTGATAGCCGCCATCCTCCAACCGCCAGTAGCCGCGCAGCCAGGTCCATTGGCTGATGCCGCCGGTCTGCGGCCGCTCACGGGCGAAGCTGGTCGAGAAGCGCGGCGCGCCGCCCCAGTCGAGCCAGGCCAGGTGCAGCGATCCCGCTTCCCAGGTGCCGCCGAGATTGCGCAGCACGATGCCGACCTCGGACAGGCAGGCATCCGCCAGCGGCGGGATGTCGAAGGTCAGGTCCTGCCATTCGCCCGGCCGCAGCGGCGTGGCTTCGGCCTGGTGGCTGCGGTCATGGTTGTCGTCGCGGACATAGAGACCGGCGCGTAGCGTGGGCGGCGCGTCGGGCGGAACCCATAGCCGCGCCGACACCCGCTGGCCCGGATGCACCTGCGGCGAGAAGCTGGCGCCGTAGAAATTGCCGCTGAGCTCCGACGGCCGGATGTGGCTGCGGGTCGACAGCCGGATCTCGCCGGTGCCGCCCAGCTTGCGGATCGCCACGGCCAGCGCGCCGGCCGGGTCGATCTCGGTCGACCGCCGCCATTCGATCGGCCGGCCCAGACCGCCGGTCGCCCTGGCCTGGAACCCGCCCATCGCCCCGGCGTGGCGGACATGCCGCCGGGGCGGCTTCGGTCCAGCCTCGACCCCGGCCAGGCCGCGGCCGAGCCGGGCAAGCAGGTCGGCGCCTTGCGGGATCGTCATCAGGTTGCGGCCGCCGATCAGCCCGGCATTGACCAGGATGTCGTTGACGGGCCGGCGCCAGGACGGGTCGATGCCGTCGACGCCGACGGCGACGCCCATGACCGCGCCGACATTGCCGACATTGCAATCGGTATCCCAGCCGGCCATCGCGGCGATCCGCAGCGCCCGGCTGAAATCCCCGGCGCCGTACAGCAGGGCCAGGACGATGACGCCGGCATTCGGCACGATCGGGACGGTGCCCGGATAGCGGTCATAGCCGAACTCGGCCGCCAGCACGGCGAAGGCGGCCCGCCAGTCGTCGGGATACCGGCGATGGGCATCGACCATGGCGCGGACCATGGCGGCATAGTCGCCGTCGCGGTCGATCCGGGCCAGCCCGGCCGCGATCAGCACCGCCGGCTCGCGCAGCTCGAAGGCGGCGCTGACCATGGCGGCGACGAAGCGGGCGCCCTGCAGCGCGTTGCCGTCCCAGGCCACCCGCGCCGCCCGTTCCGACAGGTCCGCGGCGAGGTCCGGCCGGCCCGGCGCCATCAGCCCCCAGATGTCGGCGAAGATCTGGCCGCCGATCTCCTCGGCCACGATCCGGCCGTTCAGCGCGGCCGACCCCGCCAGCGGCGCCGGGATCCCGGCCGCGAGGTTGACATAGGCGGTGTGCATGGCGGCGACGCCGTAGCCGCCCCACCACAGCGTGCCGTGCTGGTCGCCCAGGTAGTTCAGCCAGCCCTCGGCGATCTGCTGCGTCGTCACCTCCACCGAGGCCCCGCAATCCTCGAAGATCCGGGCCAGGATCATCGAGAAGGCGGTGTCGTCGTCCGGCTTGAAGAAGCGGCCGTCATCCTCGCTGAGATAGAACTCCAGCGCGCCGATATGGCTGCGGATCTGGGCTTCGGTCCAGTTCTCCAGCGGGGCGCCGAAGCGCACGCCGATGCATTTGCCCAGCCATCCGGCATAGACCCGGTCGTCGTAGCCGGCCGGGATCATCCCCGCGCCTCCGGATGGGCCTCAGCCACCGGCGGCCTCGCGGATCTCGATCACCCCGGCCTGCATCCGCCCGGCCGAGGGCAGGCGCAAGCCCGCCATGCCATAGGCCAGCGTGCCGTCGCGGACCTCCAGCAGCACCTTGCCGTCGACCGACAGGGCCAGCCGGTCGCCCACCGCTTCCAGCGCCAGGCTGTAGGTCCGGCCGAGCTCGCGCTTGAACGGCGCCCGGGCCAGCACGGTCTCGCCGAAATCGCGGCGGATGATCGCCACCTCATCGGCCGAGACAAAGCCGGCGGCGTAGCCGCGCTCATTGCCCTGGCCGCGGGCGCAGACCAGATGGCCGTCGCCGGCCAGCGGCGTGACCTCGGCCGTCACGGTCTGGTCGCGGGCGTAGAGATGGCCGGTCCACAGATCGGCGTCGGATGCCGTGAGGGCGTGGATGCGGCCGTCCTCGATCTTCCAGACGCCGCGGTTCCAGGTGCAGCGGGTGATGCCGCCCCATTCATTGGCCTCGATCCGCGGATCGAGCCGGGCCGAGCCGGCGCCGCCGACGCTGAACTCGTCGATGAAGATCCGGCCGAGGAACTTCAGCCGGCCGAAATACTCGACCTTGATGCCGATCTCGTCGACCGCCTCGCCGCCCGTATCCGGCACGGTGAAGCGCAGGTCGTGCCACTCGCCGGCCGGCGGCTGGGTCCAGGCGCCGATCTCGTCGATCCGGCCGCTCATCGCCCGGCGGACATAGGGCACGATGCGGAGATGGCCGTCGCCCTCCCAGGGGTCCAGCCACAGGCGCAGCACCGCCTCCTGCCCGGTCGCCACCACCGGCGAGAACATCGGCCGGTAGCGCTCGTCGTCGAAATCGCTGCGGCGGTAGAAGGGCTTCCAGAAGATCCGGCCGCCATCGCCGCGCTCCAGTCGGTCGAGCAGGGCGCAGAGCGCGCCGCGGCCGGTGGCCTTGCGCTCGTCCGACCAGGACAGGGCGATGCGGTTGTCGGGCGCGGTGCGGAAACCGTGGGTCGACCCCGGCAGGTCGAAATCGAAGCGGATGCCGCGCCGCTCCATGTCCGCGGCCCAGTCCGCCGCCCACTCCGAAGGCAACTCCTCCCCCGCCAGGCGATGGGCCAGCACCGCCAGCTCGCGGCAGAAGCTGGGGATGTCGACGATGTTGAGCGACCCGGTGATGCCGGAGGCGACGATGCCGTCATTGATCGGCTTGCGGTAATGCGCCGCGACACCCGCGATGCCGGCCAGGGTGCCGACGATGGCCCCGGCATTGCCGGCGTTGCAGTCGGTGTCCCAGCCGCCCATGGTCGCGATCTCGACCGTGCGCGACAGGTCGCCCTGACCGTACAGCAGGGACAGGATCAGCAGGCCGGCATTCGGGATGATGTGGCAGACGCCGGGATAGCGATCGTAGCCGAACTCGCTCTCCAGCATCTTCCGGCACGCGCGCCAGTCCTTCGGCTTGACCCGGTGCAGGGCCTGCACCGCATGGGCGACGCGGGCATATTCGCTGCCGGCCGGGATGGCGGCCAAGCCGGCCTCCACCACCTCCTCGATCGTCTCGGCGACGAAGGCCTTGGCGATGGCGGCGGCGACGAAGCGGGCGCCGTGCAGGCCGTTGCCGTCATGCGAGACGCTGGCGGCGCGGGCGGCCAGGTCGGCGGCGCGGGCCGGGTCGCCCGGGCACACCCAGCCCCAGGAATCGACGAAGATCTGGCCGCCGATCTGCTCGGCGATCACCGCGCCGTTGCGGGCGATCGAGCCGGATTCGGGCGCCGGGATGCCGGATTGGAGATTGGCGAAGGCGGTGTGCTCGGTCGAGATGCCGTAGCCGCCCCACCAGAACATGCCGTGCAGTTCGGCGGCGTAGTTCAGCCAGGTGCGGCCGACATCCTGCGGCGACGGGTCCAGCCCGAAATCGCGCAGCGCCCGGATGAAATAGACCGGCCCGTTGGTGTCGTCATCGGCGGCGAAGTTCTTGAAGTCGCGCAGATAGCCGGTGATCTCGCCATAGGTCTTGTCGATCCGGTCCCAGGTCCAGATCGTCGGCTCGACCGGGGCGCCGAGGCGCACGCCGATGGCCTTGCCGAGGAAGCCGGCATAGATGCGGTCGAGTGTGTCGGTGGGCAGGGGCATTCCGGGCTCTTGGTCTTCGGGCGGGTCAGCGGCCGGCGGCGGCGCGGGCCGGCTGGGCGGGATCGGCGGTCAGCGCCAGGCGCTGGGCGTCGCGCCGGCGGGTGCGGTCGAGGTCGGCGGCCAGGATGGCGGAGACCACCTTCTGGAAGCGGTCGGCCTCGGCCGCCAGGTCGAAGCGGTTGGCGCGGTCCAGCAGGTCGCGGTCGGCCGGGTCGATCACCGCCTCGCCATGCATGGCTCCGAGGATGGCGCCGGCCATGCAGCCGATGGAATCGGTGTCGCGGCCGGAGTTGACGCCGTCGATGATCGCCGATCGGAAGTCGCCGTCATGGATCAGGCAGAAGCCCAGTGCCAGTGGCAGCTCCTCGATCGCCCGCAGGCGCGACGGCGTGTAGTCGTTCGTCGGCATTCCCGCCGTCTCGACCCGGCGATGGACATTGTCGCCCATGCTGGAATAGCGGCCGATGACCGACTGGAACTCCACCGTCACCCGGGCATGGTCGGCGCGGTGCGGCTTCAGCCGGCGCGCCGCCTCGGCGATGTCGGCGATGGCAGCGCGGGTGCCGTCCTTGGCCAGCGCGATCGCGGTGTCGACCACCGCCTCGATCGTGGTGCCGGGCACCATGGCGGCGGCGACGCAGGCGGCCATCACTCCGGCCGCCTCCAGCCCGTAGCTGTGCTGGTGCCCGGCGGCCAGGTCGACCGCCTCGTCATAGGCCGCCTTCGGGTCGCAGGCGTTCACCGCCCCGACCGGGGCGATGTACATGGCGGCGCCGCAATTGACCATGTTGCCGATGCCGCCCTCGCGCGGGTCGCAGCTGGTCAGCTGGTGGCGCTGGAAGATCCACTTCTCCGGGTAGAACAGCCGCTCGATCAGCATGGTCTCGCGCTGCATCTCGGGGATCCAGCGCGGCGTCCAGGCGATCTGGCGGACCATGCCGCCGGCCATATCCCAGGCGTCGAGATGACGGCCCGCCTCCTGATAGACCGCCATCAGGCACAGCGTCATCAGCGTGTCGTCGGTGACGATGCCGTGGCCGCGGATCCGGCCGCCGCGCGCCGCCTCCGGCAGGTCGATGCGATGCCAGTCGACATCCAGCGCCGTGACCCGGCCGTAGCGCTGCCGGATCTCGGCGGCGGACAGCTTCTCGATCGTGGCGCCCATGGCGTCGCCGAACGCGACGCCATGCAGCATCCCCCGGACCCGGCCCTGCAGCGACGGCCCCGCCTCAGTTCGTTCCATTCAGCTTGGTCCTCGCATATTCGGTGATCTCGGCGCCGCCCTTGGCGTTCCACTCGGCGACGTAGTCGTTCCATTTGTCGATCGGCAGCTCGCCGGAGATGAACTTCCAGACATAGCTGCGATAGACGTTCTCAGCCGCGTCGAGCTTGGCGGTGTAATCGCTGGGGAAGACGAAGCTGTCGTCCGGCGCGTAGTATTTCTGGGCCAGCGCGATCGACTTCTGGGCCTGCTCCGACAGCAGCGGCACCGGCGGCGTCCAGGCGTCCGGCTGGTCGATGATGAAGCGCGGATACCAGGTCGCCATCTTGTCGGTGATCTTGACGGCGCCGCCGTCCTTGACCCACTCCTCGCCCTCGAAGCCCATGCGGTCGATCTGCTGGCCCTCGGGGCTGGCCATGAAGTCCATCAGGGCGACCACGTCCTCCTTGTGCTCGGAGATCGCGGACATGGCGAAGCCGCGGCTCTCGCGGCCGACGTCGACGGCGCGCAGCCCCTGCCCGCCCGGACCCTTCGGCGGATCCAGCGGCACCAGGGTCGTGCCCGGATGCAGCTGCCGCATCTTGCCCTGATAGATGTCCAGGTTGACCCCGACCACGCCGAGGATCACCCCGACCCGGCCGGAGTAGAACTTGTCCTCGCGCGTGTCCCATTTGGTGGTGATGAAGTCGGGGTCCAGCAGGCCTTCCGCGAACAGCTTGCGGTAGTACGCGATCTTGTCGCGCTCCTGCGTCGACACGCGGGAATGGATCCACTGGCCGGAGGCATCCTTCAGCCAAGTGCCGCTGACGCCGAAGGCCTGGTTGAAGATCTCGTCCAGCTCGTCGGTGGCGCCGGCCGGCGGGATGGTGGCCACCGTGATGCCGTAGGTGTCCTTCTTGCCGTTGCCGTCGAGGTCGCCGTCCACGATCTTGCGGAACAGGGCTTCCCAGTCGTCCAGCGTCTGCGGCGCCGGCAGGCCGGCCTTCTCCAGCCAGTCCTGGCGCATCACGCCGATCTTGGCGCGCACCGGGAACGGGTAGATCAGATAGGGATAGTTCTCGAGCCGCGGCTTGTTGTGCGCCCACAGCGCCTGCTTCAGATTCGGTGCCTTGTCCAGCCAGGGCCGCCAATCCTCCAGCAGCCCCTGCTCGACGATCTTCTGGTCGCCGCCCTGGAAGTAGATCAGGTCGGGGATGTCGCCCGACAGCAGCATCAGCGACAGCTTGTCGGCATAGCCACCGGGCGGCACGTCGACCAGGTCGATCTTGATCGGATGGCCCTTGGCCGCCATGCCGGCCTCGATCGCACCGACCAGCTTGACGTCGTCCGGGTTCGACTTGGTGAAGTCCTTGCTGACGACGCGGAGGGTCACCGGGTCGGCGGCCTGCGCCGGCTGGACCGCCAGGGCGGCGGCGAACACCAGCGCCAGCGCGGGACCCAGAATCTTCTTGCTCATTGCGTCTCCTCCTCGGTTTTTTGGTTGGGGGTCATGGCGGCGGGTCATCCCTTGACCGCGCCGCTCATGGTGCCCTTGGTGAAGAATTTCAGGATCAGCGGGTAAATCGCCAGCACCGGGATCAGGGTCAGGATGATCATCCCTGCCTTCAGCGCGCGGAGGTCGATCTGGCTGCCGCCGGTGTATTTGTTCATGGCATCCAGCCCGACCATCAGCGACTTGTCGCCCTCGACCACGAACTGGCGCAGCACCACCTGCAGCGGCCATTTGCCGGGATCGTTCAGGTAGATCATCGCCCGGAAATACTCGTTCCAGTGCAGCACCGTGTAGAACAGGGTGATGGTGGCGATCGCCGGCAGCGCCAGCGGCGCCACCACGTGCCACAGGGTCTGCAGCGGCGAGGCGCCCTCGATCTCCGCCGCCTCCAGCAGCTCCTTCGGGATCTCCTCGAAGAAGCGGATCAGCACGATCAGGTACCAGGCGAAGACACCGCGGTAGAGGATCACCGACCAGTAGGAGTTGAGCAGGCCGAGCTGCTTCATCACCAGATAGTCCGGCACCACGCCGGGATCGAACACCACGGTGACCAGGATGAAGACCAGGATCGCCCGCCGCCCCGGCAGCCCCGGGCGCGACAGGGCCCAGGCCATCAGCGTGGTGGCGACGACGTTGATCACGGTGCCGGCGATGGTGATGAACAGACTGTTGGCCAGGCCCTTCAGCACCTGCGGATGGCTCAGCAGCACCTGCCAGACGTCGAGCGAGAAGCCCTGCGGCAGCACGGCCAGGCCGCTCATCCCCGGCACCTCGGCGCTGTCGGACAGCGACACCGCCAGGAGGTTCAGGATCGGCTGCACCGTCACCACCACCATCAGCAGCAGGGTCGAGCAGATGATGGCGCATTCGATGCGCTCGAACGGGGTACGCCTGATGTGCGTCGCCATCACCACACCCCCTTGCCGGTCAGGCGCTTGGCGACGACATGGGCAGCCAGGATCATCGCCATGCCGATCACGCCCTTGAACAGGCCGGCGGCGGTGGCATAGGCGTATTCGCCGCCGACCAGCCCCATGCGGTAGACATAGGTGTCGAGGATGTCGATCCGGTCGCGGATCGCGTCGTTGGAGAAGTTGAACACCTGGTCGAAGCCGGCGCTCATGAAGCCGCCGAGATTGAGGATGAACACCGTCGCCATGGTCGGCACCAGCGCCGGCAGGGTGACGTTCCAGATCTTGCGCCAGCGGCCGGCGCCGTCGATCGTCGCGGCGTCGTAGAGCTGCGGGTCGATCGCCATCACGCCGGCGAGGAACAGCAGCGAATCCCAGCCGGCGCTGCGCCACATCTCGGAGAAGACCAGGACCCAGAGGATCGATCCCTCCGAGGTCATGAACGGCACCGGGGCGAAACCGAACAGGCCGAGGATGTCATTGACGGTGCCGTCGGTCGGCGACAGCACGGCGATGAAAACGCCGGCGATGACGATCCAGGACAGGAAATGCGGCAGGTAGATCGCCGACTGCACGAAGCGGCGGTAGCGGCTGCCCTGCACCTCGTTGACCAGCAGCGCCACGATCACCGGCACCGGGAACAGGATGACCAGCTTCATGGCGCTGATCAGCACCGTGTTCCACAGCACCTGGTAGAACACCGGGCTCTCGAACAGCGCCCGGAAATGCTTCAGCCCGACCCAGAGGCTGGGACCGATAATGCGGTAGTCCTGGAAGGCCAGCTTGGCCTGCCAGATCGGCAGGTAGTGGAAGACCACGAAGTACAGCAGGCCCGGCAGCAGCATCAGGTAGTAGCCGCGCCAGCGCCAGACCCGGCGAAAGCCGGATTGGCGGGCGGTCTTGGGAACGTTCCCAGGACGGCCCGGCCATCGGCCCTGCGGCGCGCCTGGCGTTGGCGTGGCTACTACCTGATGCTGCTGCCGGGGATCCTGTACTTCGTCGTCTTCCATTACCTGCCGATCTGGCAGACCAAG
>JAEKLZ010000177.1 GCA_019508225.1 Inquilinus limosus
TAGCGCTTGCAGATGCCGCTCATGCGGACGCGGACGGGTTCGTCCAACGGTCCCTCCATCATGGATCTCTGCGTCGGCGGCTGCCCCCTCGGGCGAAGGGGCAGCCTCGGCGGGTTACTTGAACATGCCGCGGAACTGGTCGACATTGGCCTTGGTTACGATGGTGACCGGCACGTTGATGATCGCCGGCACTTTCTCGCCCTTCTTCAGCTTCAAGAGGCTCTCGACCGCGACCTGGCCCTCCGTCGCCGGGTCCTGCTGCACCACCGCGGCGACCCAGCCGGCGTCGATGCCGGCGATCGCCTGGGCGGTCAGGTCCCAGCCGAACACCTTGATGTCGCCGGTGCGGCCCTGGCTGGTGACCGCCGAGACCGCGCCGATCAGCGCCGGCTCACCAGTGGCGTAGAGCGCGGTCATGGCCGGGTTGGCGGTCATCAGGTTCTCCGACGCCGTCAGGGCGACGTCCTGGACGTTCTGGCCGTCCACCGTGTCGACGATGTCGACCTTCACCCCCGACGCCGCGAGCGCCTTCTTGAACCCGTCCAGCCGCTGGTTCTGGATGAAGGAGTTCAACGCGCCGATGACGCCGAGCTTGGCGCTGCCGCCCATCGACGCCTTGACGTATTCGGCGGTGTGCTTGCCGATCTCCTCGCCGGCCTTCAGGTTGTCGACACCGACGAAGGCGGCGTTGTCGCCATCCGGGATCTGGGCGTCGACCGCGATCACCGGGATGCCGGCCTGCTTGGCCGCGGTGATCGCCGGCTTCACGCCATTGACGTCGATCGCCACCAGCACGATGCCGTCGACCTTCTGGGTGATGTAGTTCTCGATCGCGTCGTTCTGGGCGCTGGGCACGTTGTTGGCGTTGAAGATCACTAGCTTGGCGCCGGCGGCGTCGGCCGCCTTCTGCGCGCCCTGGTTGATCTGGTTGAAGAACAGGGCCTGCTGGTTGATCGTCACCAGCGCGATGGTCTCGGCCTGCGCCTGGGCGGCGAAGGCCAGCATGGCGGCGCCGGCCAGCGCCACGGTGGACATCAATGCGTTCAGTCGGGTCATGAAGCTCTCCTCTGCATCGTGTTGTTGTCGCGTTTCTTCCCGGCGGCAGGTCTCGCGATCAGCCTGCCGTGTTGGCCTTCCCCGGCGGTGGTCCGACAGATCGGCGGATCACCAATTCGGTGGGCAGGCGCTGGATCGGCGGAGCCTCCTCGCCCCGGATCTGCGCCAGCAGCGTCCGGATGCCGAGCCGGCCGAGCGCCTCGATCGGCTGGCGCACGGTGGTGATCGGCGGGCTGAGGAGGTCCGCGAAGGGCATGTCGTCGAAGCTGGCGAGCGACAGGTCGCCCGGCACCGACAGGCCGCGGGCCGCCAGCTCCTGCAGCACGCCGATGGCGATGTAGTCACTGCCGGTGAACACGGCAGTCGGCCGGCCCTCGGCGAGAATCGCCCGGGTGGCGTCGCGCCCGAACTCCCGTTCATAGGCGCCGAAGCGGACCATGCCGTCCGCGACCGCCAGCCCGGCCCCGGCCATCGCCCGGGCAAAGCCGGCGAAGCGCTCGCGGCTGCTCAGCAGCTGCTCCGGCCCGCCGATATGGGCGATGCGGCGATGCCCGGCCGCGATCAGATGGCGGGTGGCGTCGTACGCGCCGGCCTCGTTCTCGACGAAGATCCGCGTGACCCTGGCGCCCGGCACGTCCTCGTCGAGCAGGACCACGTCGGTGCGTCCGTCGATCAGGTCCCGCAGGCGCCCGTCATCGACCCGGTTGGTCAGGACCAGCAGGCCGTCGACATGGCGCGCCGCCAGCCGGTCGATGCTGGCGGCCTCCATCTCCAGGTCGCCGCCGGTGCTGCTCAAGAGGATCGAGAAGCCCTCGCGCCGCGCCTCGGCCTCCGCCGCCGCGGCCAGGGCGGCGAAGAACGGGTTGGCGATCTCCGGCGTGACCAGGCCGATGGTCTCGGAGCTGCCGAGGCTGAGGCGCTTGGCCAGCAGGTTCGGGCGATAGTCCAGCCGCTTCGACGCGGCATCGATCCGCCCGGCGGTGTCCGCCGGCAGCTCGATATTGCCGTTCAGGTAGCGCGAGACCGTGGCCGGTGAAACACCCGCCTCCCGCGCGACGTCGCGAATGGTCGCCATCTTGCCTCCGGTGGTCACGCTAGTGCCGGAAACCGGTTTAGTAAACCGGTTTCTGAATCGAAAATCGACCTCCGTTATGAGAATCGAAATCAGCCAAGCACAAGTGAATGGATCAATTTTTATTGTATTCTATCTAATAATCATCTGCAGATAAGCACTTTATTCTGTACATCTTCGAAAGAAATCAACTAACAAGACAGACATTCACACGGCATTCGGCCGACTTTCCCGGCGACCTGAAAATCCGGGGACCGGCCCGCTCGGCATATCTCTCGGGAGGCTCGATTTGGCCAGAATCCCCCTTTCACGAATGCGCACCCAACGAGCCGGACGGCCTGCCGCCGCGCTTCTCTCCCTGCTGCTGGCGATCGGATGCGCCGCCCCGGCCCTGGCGCAGACCTCGTCCGACGCGCTGCCGCTGCCCCCGGGCGATGTCGTGTCCGGCCTGGTCTACCGCCGGGACGGGAGTTTCGTGCCCTTTGTCCGGACCGGGGCCGACGCCAACGCCTATATCTTCAGCACCGCACCGACGGAATCCTTCGTCAACTCGGCCGCGGCGGCGGTGGTGCGCACCACGGCCGACACCCAATATGTCCGCGTCTACACCGAAGGCACCACCCGGCCGGTCGGCGGCTTCATCGCCGGCTCCGACACGGTGCGCGGGCTGACGGCGGCTGAGATCAAGGACCGGCTGGCCCTGCCCTATCTGCCGGATTCCCTGACCATCGTCCGGGTGCCGGCGGGGACCTGCATCCTGACCGGCAGCGGCGCGCCGATCCTGGGCAACTTCCCGGCCAATCCGCCGTCGATCCCGGTCGGCGGCCCCTGGGGCGGTGGCGGCACGGCGCAATCCCTGCTGATCGGGACATCCGGCGACCCGAACTGCGCCAACCCGCAATTCCTGCCCTCCGATGCCTATGCCAACCGGCAGTTGATCGGCGACAAGGCCCTGGCCTATGCGCCGCGGGCCGGCGGCGGCAATGCCGGCGCGATTGGCCGGGCCCTGGACCGCGCCACGCCGCCGGCGCTGTTCGGCGACATGGACCATGTCTACAACAGCCTCGACCTGCTGAACTACGGCGACGCCGACCCGCTGCAATCGGCCCTGCAGCAGCTGAGCGGCGAGGTCTATGCCGACCTGCCGACGGTCGAGATCGAAGGTGCGCGGGCCTTCCTGGGCGTGCTGCGGCAGCAGGTCAGCCAGTCCCGGACCGGTGGCGCGGCGGGCGGCGGGACCGCGGCCGCGGGAACTGGCGGGCCCGGCACGCCGAACGCCTGGATCGCCGGCCTGGGCAGCGTCGGCCGCCTGTCGGGTGACGGCGACCTGCATGATCTCGATTTCGACGTCCTCGGCGTTGCCGTCGGCTTCAACCGTCGCCTGGAGGACGGCCTGGCTGTCGGCGGCGCGCTGGCCTTCTCCAGCAGCAGCTTCAACACCCGCAAGCTGTCCGGCGACGGCGACCTCAGCACGGTCTCCCTCGGCCTCTACGCCAGCTATGCGCCCGACGCCTGGTATGTCGACGGCGCGCTGGGCTATGCCCATGGCTGGGGTACGGTCAGCCGGGCGATCTCCTTCCCCGGCATCGACCGCTTCGCCGCCGCCGACACCGACTCGAACCTGTTCCTGTCCGGCGTCGAGACCGGATACCGCCTGGCGCTGGGCGGCAGCACCGACCTGACGCCCTTCGCGGCGTTCCAGGCCATCGTCGTCGGCCAGGACGAGATCACCGAGAGCGGGGCCGGCGCCGTCGACCTGCGCATCGGCGGCCGGACCGTCACCTCGGCCCAGGGCATGCTGGGCGCCGAGCTGGCGCATCGCCTGGATATCGGCTTGGCCGCCCCGCTCGGCCTGTCGGTCCGGGCGGCGTGGAGCCACGATGTCGGGGACACGGACCGGTCCTTCGACGGGCGGTTCGAGGGCTCGGACGCGGAGTTCACCGTCAAGGGCGCCGAGGCGCCGCGCGACCAGGCCCGGATCGGCGTCGGCCTCAATCTCTCGTCACAGGCCGCGACCCTATTCCTGCGCTACGACGGCAGCTTCGCCGAGGGTTATCGCAGCCAGGCCGCCACCGGAGGGCTGCGCGTCAGCTTCTGATCGGCCGAGGCCTGCGAGGCCTGCGAGGCCTGCGCCCGTCCGGGGGGAGAGTTGCCGAAACGGCTTCTCTCCTCCCCGGTCCTGCTCGTAGTCTGGAGTCTCCCTGTTCCCGAATCTCGACAGACGTCCCGCCGACGCGCGCGGCGCCGAGGTTCCCCCGCAGCGATCGAGACTCCGCCGATGAACGACATCTTCAAGGCCGAGGATTCCGCCACCCTGCAGTTCGGCATCGGCCAGCCCGTGTCCCGCCTGGAGGACCCGACCCTGCTGCGAGGCGAGGGCCTCTACACCGACGATGTGAGCCTGCCCGGCCAGGCCTATGCCGCCTTCGTGCGCAGCCCCCATGCCCATGGCGTGATTGCCGGCACCGACGCCGAGGCGGCCCGCGCTTTGCCGGGCGTGCTGGCGGTCTACACCGCGGCCGACCTCGCCCCGATGGGCTACGGGCCGCTGAAATGCGTGATCGCGTTCCAGCACCGCGACGGCCGGCCGATGACGGCGCCGCTGCGCCACGCTCTGGCCTCGGGCAAGGTGCGCTTCGTCGGTGACCCGGTCGCGGTGGTGATCGCCGAGACCGCCCACCAGGCGCGCGACGCGGCCGAGGCAATCGTGCTCGACATCGACCCGCTGCCGGCGGTGACGCGAGTCGCGGACGCGATCGCGCCCGGGGCGCCGCAACTCTACGACGACGCGCCCGGCAACCTGGTGCTGGACTACCATTTCGGCGATGCCGAAAAGGTCGCTGAGGCCTTTGCCAAGGCCGCCCATGTCACCCGGCTGGAGATCCTGAACAACCGCATCGTCGTCAACCCGATGGAGCCGCGCGCGGCGGTGGTCGGCTACGATGCGGAGACCGGCCGCTTCACCCTCCATGCGCCGAGCCAGGGCGTGTTCGGCAAGCGCAACAACCTGGCCGAGGCGATGGGCCTGCCGCCGGACCGGATCCACCTGATCACTGGCCATGTCGGCGGGTCCTTCGGCATGAAGGGCGCCGTGTTTCCGGAATATGTCTGTCTGCTGCACGCGGCGCGGGCGCTCGGCCGGCCGGTGAAGTGGACCGACCAGCGCTCCGACAGTTTCGTGTCCGATCATCACGGCCGCGACATGGAGGTGGTGGGCGAGCTGGCGCTGGACGCCGACGGCCGCTTCCTGGCCACCCGCTTCACCGGCTACGGCAATCTCGGCGCCTATCTCTCGCCGGTCGGCCCGATGATGACGACGCTGAACATCGCCAAGAACTCCATCGGCATGTACCGCACGCCGCTGGTCGAGGTGAACACGATCTGCGCCGTCACCAACACCGTGCCGATCGGCGCCTATCGCGGCGCCGGCCGGCCCGAAGGCAACTACTACATGGAGCGGCTGATCGACACGGCGGCCGCCGAGACCGGCATCGACCGGGTCGAGCTGCGCCGTCGCAACATGGTGGCGCCGGGCGAGCTGCCCTGGAAGACCCCGGCCGGCACCGCCTATGACAGCGGCGACTTCCCCGGCCTGCTGGCCCGCGCCGTCGAGGCCGCGGACTGGGCCGGCTTTCCGGCGCGACGGGAGGAGAGCGCCGCCCGCGGCCGGCTGCGCGGCCTGGGCCTCGGCTGCTATCTCGAGGTCACGGCACCGCCCACCAACGAGATGGGTGGCCTGCATTTCGAGCCGGACGGCACCGTCACCATCGTCACCGGCACGCTCGACTACGGCCAGGGCCATTGGTCGGCCTTCGCCCAGGTGCTGCATTCGAAGCTCGGGGTACCCTTCGACCGCATCCGCCTGGTCCAGGGCGACAGCGACCGGCTGATCGCCGGCGGTGGCACCGGCGGGTCGAAATCGATCATGGCCAGCGGCGCCGCGATCGTGGAGGCCGGCGACCTGGTGATCGAGAAGGGCCGGCAGATCGCCGGCCACCTGCTGGAGGCCGGCGCCTTCGACGTCGAGTTCCGCAACGGCCGCTTCACCGTGGCCGGCACCGACCGCGGCATCGACCTGATGGAGCTGGCCGGCCGGCTGACCGCGGGGCTGCAGCTGCCACCCGACGTGCCGGACACGCTCGACGTCGATCATGTCTTCAAGCAGGCGCCATCCGCCTACCCGAATGGCTGCCACGTCGCCGAGATCGAGATCGACCCGGAGACCGGCGTCACCACGGTGGTGCGCTACATCATGGTCAATGATTTCGGCACGGTGGTGAACCCGCTGCTGGTCGAAGGCCAGCTGCATGGCGGCGTCATGCAGGGCGTCGGCCAGGCGCTGATGGAGCGCACGGTCTATGACCCGGAGGGCCAGCTGACCACCGGCTCGTTCATCGACTACCAGATGCCGCGCGCCGCCGACGCCCCGCCGGTCTTCACCTTCGAGAGCCGGCCGCAACCGACCGCGACCAACCCGCTGGGCGCCAAGGGCTGCGGCGAGGCCGGCTGCGCCGGGTCGCTGCCGGCGGTGATGAACGCCATGGTCGACGCCCTGTCTGGCCTGGGCATCCGCCATGTCGACATGCCGGCGACGCCGCTGGCGGTCTGGCAGCTGATCGAGGCGGGACGGGCCTAGCCCGCTGCGGAGATTGCCGGGCATGGTGTAGGGTCGGGCGCATCACAGCGAAGCGGCACCATGGATCCCCACATCGCCCCCGTCGATCTCGCCAAGGCGTATCGGCTGATCAATCACGGCCCGACCGTGCTGGTCTCGGCCCGCGCCGGCGGCGTCGACAATGTCATGGCCGCGGCCTGGGCCTGCGCGCTGGACTTCTCGCCGTCCAAGCTGACCGTGGTGCTGGACAAGATCGCCAGCACCCGCGGGCTGGTCGAGGCCAGCGGCGAATTCGTCATCCAGGTGCCGACGGCGGCGCAGCTGGAGCTGACCCGGATCGTCGGCACAAGCAGCCTGGCCGACGCCCCGGACAAGCTGCGGCGCGCCGGCGTCGAGCTGTTCGGCATGCCCGGGCACGACCTGGCCTTCGTCGCCGGGTGCTCGGGGTGGCTGGCCTGCCGGCTGATCCCCGAGCCGCACATCCAGCAGACCTACGACCTGTTCATCGGCGAGGTGATCGGCGCCTGGGCCGACACGCGCGTGTTCCGCGACGGCCGCTGGCACTTCGAGACCGCCGGCCCGGAATGGCGCAGCCTGCACCATGTCTCCGGCGGCCATTTCTACGCCATCGGCGAAGCCCTGACCGCCGGGACCTGACGGCCGGAACCCGGCCACGACCAGGTGATGGCTGCGGCGGGGGTTCGGCCCGGCCCTCGGTGCCGCTCCGGAACACTGCGCCATTGGATGGCGACGCAGTGTTCTGGCGTCGGTCAGGCTGCGTCCCTGGTCGGTGCGTCGACCTTGTGGATGGCGCGCAGACCCACCTGCACCCGGTTCCACAGGTTGATCGTCCCGATCAGCAGGGTGAGGTTGCCGATCTCGGTGTCGCTGAACTGGCCTTTCAGCAGCGCGTAATCGGCATCCGGGGCGCCCGTCTCGGCGACCGTGGTCAGGGTCTCGGTCCAAGCCAGCGCGGCCCGCTCGCGGTCGGTGAACAACGGCGATTCACGCCAGGCGTTGAGCAGGTGGATCCGCATCGGGCTCTCGCCATGCCTTACCGCGTCAGTGGCGTGCATGTGGATGCAGAAGGCGCAGCCGTTGATCTGCGACGCGCGCAGCTTCACCAGCTCGACCAGGCTGCGCTCGAGGCCGCTCGCCTCGACAGCGGCGCCGACGGCCATCATCGCCTTGGTGCCTTCCGGCGCGACCTGGAAGATGTTCAGGCGCGGGGTCATGAGTATCTCTCCATCAGGGAATGGGTCGGGCGGGCGTCCGAGATCGCCCAGAGGGTCAGGAGCACCCCGATCGCCGCCGGCAGCGTCACCGCCGGAAAGTCGCGGATCAGCACCGACGGCCCGCAGATGCCGACGGCGACCTCCCAGTAGTGGAACAGGGCGTGCCCGCCCAGCCACAGGGTCGGGGCGGCCCAGAAGATGACGCGGTGCCGCGGCTGTGCGGCGCCGAACAGGTAGGACGTGCCGACGAACAGGAAGATCAGGCCGATATCGCGGATGAAATGCTGGTTGAACGGGCCGGTCGTGGTCACGCCGGGCACGGCGAAGTACCAGCCCTCCGGCGACACCAGCATGAAGGCGCCGTTCGCCTCGGCCAGCACGCCCATGAGCACGGCCACGCCGACGCAGATCTGCTTCAGCATCGCTGAGTCCTTTCTTGCTGGACGCCGCAGATCGCGGCGTCGCCGGTCACTTCTTCTTCGGCGGCGGGGGAACGTTGGCGAGCCACCAGTCGATGGTGGTCGAGCCGAGGCGGGCATCCGGCCCGGGCATCAGCGACCGGTCATCCACCTTGATGCCGTAATACGACGCCTGCGGGTCCGTGATCACCTGGCGCGGATCCTTGTCGTAGGCCAGGACCTTGGCGATCATGTCGTCGAGATGGACCGGGACGGGTCCGCCGACCTCGCGCATCCCGTTCGCCGGCGCGGCCAGTGCCGCCTCGGCGACCGCGGCCGCGACGTCCTGCGCCGCCATCGGCTGGAACAGCGTGTGCGGCAGGCGTACGGCGCCGTCCACCATCGAGATATCCGCGATGGTGCGGATGAACTCGAAGAACTGGCAGGCGCGGAGCAGGGTGTAGGGGATCGGCGAGGCCTTGATCAGGCGCTCCTGCGCCAGCTTGGCGCGGAAGTAGCCGCTGTCCTGCAGCCGTTCGGTGCCGACCACCGACAGGGCGACATGGTGCCGGACCCCGGCCTTTATCTCCGCCGCGGTGATGTTGCGGCCGGCGGTCCGGAAGAACTCCATCGCCGCCCCCTCCTCGAAGGACGGCGAGTTCGCGAGGTCGACGACGACATCGGCCCCCGTCAGCGCCTCGGCCAGCCCCTGGCCGGTGACGGTGTCGACGCCCGTGCTCGGGGCGGCGGCAAGGGCGTGATGGCCCTTCTGGCTCAGCATGGCCACGACCTTGGAGCCGATCAGGCCGGTTCCGCCGATGACGACGATCTTCATGACTTCACCTCTCCCGGACGGGGCCCTGGCTGTTGTCCGGGCGAAGGACCTCCCCCTTCGCCGCGCGGCCAGTGCCTGGAAACGAGACGGAGGATCGCGGATCGCCGCCCTCCCCCGCCATTGCACCGACCGCTAGTCCGGCACGCCAAAAGATCAGCGAACCTCGACCTTGGCACAGGTCGGGCTCGCTGCGCCTGCCGCTCCGAGCCCCGCGCCGCGCTCCGCCGGCAGCCACAGCCGGAAGCACGCGCCGCCCTCGGGGCGGTTCGAGGCGGCGATGCCGCCGCCATGCGCCGTCATGATCGACTGGCAGATGGCGAGGCCGAGGCCGATCCCCTCCTCCTTGGTGGTGAAGAAGCCGTCGAAGATACGGTCGAGATTCTCCTCGGCGATGCCGGGCCCGCTGTCGCGGATCACGAAGGCCACCTCGCCGCCCTCGCCGAGCCCGGTGCAGAGCTCGATGCGGCCATCCTTGGCGTCGGCCTGGCCGATGGCCTGCCCAATGGCCTGAATGCTGTTGACCAGCAGGTTGACCACCACCTGCTGCAGTTGGACCCGGTCGCCGATGACCCTGGGCATGCCGAGCCCGAGCTTCACCGACAGCTGGATCGAGCGGGTCTCGATGTTGTGGCGGATGAACAGCAGCGCCTCGTCGACCACCTGGTTCAGGTCCAGCGGCAGCCGCTCCGGGGCGTGCTTCGCCGTCATCGACCGGATGCGGTGGACGACCTCGTTGGCATGGCGGGCGCTGGCCACGATCCGGGTCGTCAGCTGGATGACCTTCGCCAGGTTCGGCTCGTCCCGGGACAGCCAGCGCAGGCTGGTCTCGGCATTGGTGAAGATCGCGGCCAGCGGTTGGTTCACCTCATGTGCGATCGAGGTGGCGAGCTCGCCGAGGGTCGAGATCCGGGCGGCGCGCGCGAAATCGGCCTGGAGCTGGCGCAGCTGCGCCTCGGTGCGCAGCCGGTCGGTGACGTCGTCGAGGCTGATGACCATGACGTCCCGAAGATCCGGCGGCGTCGGGTAGGTCACCGCGAGCTGGATGTCGAGCAGCCTGCCGTCGAGCCTGCGGACCTCGATCACCTCGGCATGGCTACGGCGCCCCTCGAAATGCGCGACCATGATCCGCCGGATCGTATCGGGCGAGGCCTCGAACAGATACCCCACCGGACCGATGAGATCCGTCGCCCTGGTCGCGCCGAACAGAACTGTCGTGGCGCGGTTCACCTCGGTGACCCGCACGGTCTGGTTCGCGAAATCGATCAGCTCCGGATGGGCGTCCAGATAGGGGCCGAGATCGTAGACACCCTCGGCCCGCAGCCGGGTGAAGACCTCCACCATCGCCCGCGCTTCGACCCGCAGCAGCGGGTTGGGCATGTAGTGGATGAGGTTGCGGTACCGCTCCTCGCTCGCCCGCACCGACCAATAGGAGCGATGGTCCTTCAGTGGGCCTGTCACCGCCACGATCACCATGTCGGGACCGCCATCCTCCGGACGCTGCACCGTCAGCACCGGGCGACTCAGCAGCAGCGAGCTGATGTCACGCGTCCGCGTCGCGCGCGGGGACGGGTCCATCGCGATCTCGGCAATCATCTCGGCCAGATCGGCCTTGCTGTCGGTCGGCCAAAATTCCGCGATCGGTCGGCCGATCATCTCGTCGCGGCCTTCGGGTCCTCCCAGCAGATGCTCGCTCCGCTCGTTGAGGTCGATGACGAGGGCCTGCCCCAGAACCTCGGCCGCCCAATCTGCCTGGCACAGCGCGCCGCCGGACAGCCGGGCAGTCATGAAAGGCCGGATCCCGGCGATGGCGAGCCTCCAATAGGCTAAGTCCCGGCGCGGCACGGCGCCCCGCAAGGCGGCTGCGTCAGGCCCGGTGGCAGCAAGCATCTCGTCCATGTCAGCCCCCCGGTGATGGGTCTCCGCCGGCCTGCCCGCCAGGTCCGCCGTCTTGTCCCAGGGCCGCCCTGAGGTGGTCGAACAGCACCCCGTCATCCACCGGCTTGGCCAGGTAGGCGCTGGCGCCGCCGTCCAGGGCCCGCATCTGCGCCGCCGGATCGGGCGCCGCGGTGATCATCAACACCGGAATGGCGCAGCCGCCGGCGCGCAGCCGACGCTGCAGCTCAATGCCGTCGATCCCCGGCATCCGCATATCGGTGATCAGGCAATCGAACCGTCCTGGGGCGCAGTCGGCCAGGAAGGCCGCCCCGCCATCAAAGGACCGGGTCGCGAAGCCCATCACCTGGAGCAGTTCGGACAGAGCGTCACGCATGGCTTCGTCATCGTCGACGATCGCGATCATGGGAACCTTGGACAAGCGGGCAGCCCTCATCGACGCGGCTGACCCCATGTCGCGCGATCCGCGAGCCCTTGGGTACTATCCCGTGGGTTAGGTCGGCTCGCCTTCGCGCAGCTCGGCGGGAAGGGCCTCCCACGCGCGGATGAGCTCGCCGACCGAGGTGGTTCGCATCTTCCTCATCACATTGCTGCGGTGCAGCTTGACGGTGACCTCGCTGATGCCGAGGTCGAAGGCGATCTGCTTGTTGAACCGCCCCAGCGCAACAGCGCGCAGCACCTGGCGCTCGCGCCGGGTCAGGGTCTTGTGGTGGTCGGCATGCTGCCGGGCGACCCGGGCCCGGGCCCGCTGGGCGACGTCGCGCTCGATGCCGCTGGTGACCGCGTCCAGCAGCGTCTGGTCACGCACCGGCTTGGTCAGGAAATCGATGGCGCCGGCCTTCATGGCCTGCACCGACATCGGGATGTCGCCATGGCCGGTCAGGAAGACGATCGGCTTGTCCCTGCCGTTGCCGGCGAGCTGCTGCTGCAGGTCCAGCCCGCTGGTGCCGGGCATGCGGACATCGAGGACCAGGCATCCGGAGCGGTCCGGCAGCGCCGTCTCCAGCAGCTCGCGCGCCGAGGCGAAGCCGACGGCGTCGAGCCCGACCGACAGCATCAGCTCCTGCAGCGACAGGCGGACGGCTTCGTCGTCATCGACGATCATGACCAGGGGACGCTCGGTTGCGGCGACCGTGTTCATGGTGACCTCACTTCGATAGGGCGGGGTCGGCCAGGTCGGATTTTCGGCCGCGGCCGTTGACCCGCCGGTCGATCCAGCCCTGCAGCGCCGTCGTGAAATCGGGCGGCGCCACACGGAAGAGGGATTGCGCGATTTCACCCAGGGACTGCTGGGCCAGTTCCTGCCGCATCGCCTTCTCCGCCCGCAGCATCACCGCGTGGATGGCACAGACCCCGCCCATCGCCCAGCCGGGCGGGTTGCCCTCGAAGACGGCGCAGCGGCCGCGGATCTCCTGACAGTCGAACAGCGGCTTGCGCCCCTCGATCGCATCCACCACCGCCAGGAAGCTGATGTCCTCGGGCTTGCGGGCCAGCACGTAGCCGCCGCGCACACCCTCGGTCGCCCGGACGATCCCGGCCTTCTCCAGCTTGACCATGATCTTGGCCAGGAAGGCCGGCGAGATGCCCTGCAGATCGGCGAGGTCGCGGCTGCTCATCGGCGTCTCGTTCTTGCCGACCAGCCAGAGCAGGCAGTGCAGCCCGTATTCGACGCTTGCGGTGACGTGAGCCATAACTCAGACCATATCAGTCTTAGTTTTGAAGCGCAACGGCAAACTCGGACTGGGCATGTCCAAGTTTAAGGCCATCTGCCCCGGTCAGACTGCCGGCCGTCTCCGGAAGATGCTGTGCATCGCCCCCAGGAAGAAGCGCGGGCTGCGGTCATGCCCCGGTCCATGGGCGCCGTTCGCCTGGACCTTCTCGGCCCGTGCGGAGAGGCTGAGAGCGAGATCCTCGGCCAGGGCCGGGCGGGCACGGATCAAGGGCTCGAAAGCTTCCTGGTCGATCTCATAGACGGTGACGCGCGTCATGGCCTCCAGCGTGCAGGCCTCTCCCATTCCCGCCAGCAGGCCGGTCTCGCCGAAGAAGTCGCCGGGTGCGAGCCGGCCGGCCTCCTCGCCGCCGCGGCGCATGACGACGATTCCGGCCCGCAGGATCATCAGCGAGGACAGCGTCTCTCCCTCCCGGATGATGACATCGCCCTTGCGATAGGCCCGCTCGGCGGTCCCTTCGGCCAACGCCTGCTTCTCCGGCGATGTCAGCGCGGCGAAGATCGGCAGCGCCTCGATCAGCACCAAGGGCGAGACCGGCGGCGGCTTCGCCGTCTCCTCCGTCGGCAGGTCCCCGAGGGCGGCGCTGCCCCCGGGCGGGAGCGCCAGCAGCAGCCCGGCCGATTTGCAGTGGCGGTAGACGAGGTCGAGCACCTCGTTCCGCGCCTGGGTCCTCTTCGCGGGGCTGGCGACCCGGAACGACAGCTCCATCTGCAGCGCCGATGCGTCCAGCCCGGTCAGGGCGACGGAGGGCGGCGGCTCCTTGACGATGGCATCGGCGCTGAGCAGGGCCAGTTGCATGACCTCCAGGATCGCCGCCGGCATCCGGGTCGGGGCCAGGCGCAGGGACAGCGACACCAGATGGGATTCGTCGGGCCGGCTGACATTGGTCAGGCCCAGCCCGGCCAGGAAGCTGTTCGGCAGCACCGCCACGTTGCTGGAGCCGGTCAGCAGATGGGTGGCGCGCCAGGTGCTCTCGACCACCCGCCCCTCGGTGCCGTCGCTGAGGACGATCCAGTCGCCGATCGCGAAGGGCCGGCCGAGCGTCATGGCGATGCCGGAGAACACGTCGCCCAGCGTGTTCTGCAGGGCCAGGCCGAGGATGATGGCGATGACGCCGGAGGTGGCGACCAGGGTCCCGATCGGGATGCCGAAGACGAAAGCCAGGACCGACAGGCCCACCCCGAGATAGACGCCGCCGACGATCAGGTCCTGCAGCAGCCGCGCCTCGCGGGGCCGCCCCTCGAGGACGAGATAGATGCGGACGAAGCCGATGGTCGCCCAGGCGAAATGGACCCACCACAGCAGCCTGGCGGCGATGACCAGAAGGGTGCCGTCATCCGCCGTCCGGCGCCCCTCGATCATGTAGGGGGAGTGGCCGCCGCCGATCAGGATCGCGGTCATCGCCGCGAAGAACCCGATCTGCACCAGCAGCCGGGTGGTCGACCGCCGCCCGGGGATCAGGTGCCAGACGAGGATTCCGGCGAGCCCGGCCAAACCCACATAGGCGAAGGGCGACGCCAGCAGCGTCGGGACGGACATCTGATCCATGGGCACCCTGTTCCGGCCGCCAGGGCTGCGTCATCGGCCCGCTGGCCGGCCGCGGGCCCGGAAGCGAACCCTATCGCGCCGGGGCGGCCGGGATCGATCCCGCCGAGGGTGAAGCTGACCCATACCCTCGCATAGGGTTCATGGCCCGAACCCATGCGCTCCTGCGGCGCAGGGCGTCCGCCGGTTAGCCGTTCGCCCGATATGCGGTGATGATCCAGGCGCGCGAATCGAACAGCACACCATCCGCGGTCAGGTGCGCTTCGAGCAGATCGCGCAGCCGCTGTCGCGCCGCGTCGCCCTCCGCATCCGTGCGAGCCAGCAGATCCCTGGCGAATTGCAGGCCGGTCACGGCCTCGCACGCCGTCTCGACGTCCGGGCCATAGAAGACCGGTTCGTGGACCTCGGCAAAGTCGACCGAAGCAAGGCCGGATGCGATCAGGAGGTCCGTGGCGATGGCCGGGTCGGCCAGCGAGAACGCCGGGGGGATATCCGCCGATGGAGCAACCTCCGGTTCCAGCGCCTGCCGGATGACGGTCGCCCACTCATTGCGGTCCCGGCCCTGCCACACCATCCACACCAGGCGCGCCCGCGGTCGCATCGCCCGGGCGATGTTGGCGAATGCCGCCGCCGGATCGGCGAAGAACATCGTCCCGAAGCGACTGATGCACAGGTCGAAGCTGGCCGGGGAGAACACCTGTCGCTGGGCGTCGCCCTCGTCGAAAACGACGTTCCGCAACCCTTCCTGCGCGCTGCGCCGGCGGGCGATCTCGAGCATCGGCGCCGACGTGTCGACGCCCAGCACGCTGCCTTGCACCGCGATACGGGCCGCCTCGCGAGAGGTTTGTCCCGCACCACATCCGATATCGAGCACGCGATCGCGCGGTCCGACCTTGAGGGCAGCCCGGAAGACCTCGTTGTGCCGCCGAAGTTCGGCGTCATAGAAATCGGCGCAATTCAACGCCATCGTATGGTTATCCCGGTCAGAGAACGATCGGCACGACACCTAGCGCCCAGGATGTCTGATACCACATCTTCGGCGGGCGTCCCTTACCGACCGCCTCGGCCCCGGGCGATCGCCTCCTCGATGATCTGCAACGCCCTCGCCATCCCGGCCTCGCCGACCGTCAGAGAGCAGGCCCCGTGGTTTCATCCCCGCGACGGATCATGGGCGCGCAGCCTGATGCTCTCGGCGAAGTTGCCGCGGAACATGTGCTGGCCGAGATGTCCGAGGTCGGATTTGAGATCGGCGTGGACCTTGCCGCCGATATCGCGCCAGCGGCGGCAGAAGGCGTAGTCCTCCGACAGGTAGCGCTTGGTGTCGGGATCCACCATGCAGTCGAAGAACAGCCAGTAGAACGGCGCCTCCGGGTTGTTCGGCGGGCCGTCGGGGACGTAGTTGAGCTGCGGGTAGTGCTGCATCAGCCGGCCGAACACATGCCGCTTGATCACCATGAACCCGGTCGGCGCTTCGGCCACCTCGACGAAGCCATCCTCGGCGATGAACTTCGCCAACGCCTCCGACCCCAGGCCGACCGGGTTGAACGGGTAGTCGGTGTACAGCGTCTCGAAGGATTGCCTCGTCGTACCTGCGGGCAGGCCCTGCTGCGGCCAGTTGAAGCGCTTGATCGGGTAGATGCCGGCGGCGACGTCGTGGTCCGACAACAGCAGGCGGATCGCATCCGCCGGCTTGAACACGATGTCGGAGTCGATCCAGAACAGATGCGTATACTGCTCGTTCATCAGGAAGAACTTGACGATCTCGTTCCGGCCGCGGGGGACCAGGCTTTCCGAGCGCATATGCAGGGACGAGCTCAGCCCCAGCCGGATCGCCTCATGGGTGAACTCGAACAGGCTGGTCACATAGTTCATCGAGACGGCCGAGATGTAGCAAGGCGTGGCCAGGAGCACGTTCATCGATCGCAGGGCGGAAACGGGGAGCATCAAAGGATCTCGGCTGCCTGATGTGGTTGGATGCTGTCCGGACGCCGCTTCGGCTCAGGTGCAGACCCATTCGGGGATCCGGCATTCATTGGCGTCGCCACCGCAGATCGCGGTCGCCTTTTCCTCGGCCTCGCGGCGGGTCTCGGCCGAGGCGGCGCCCCAGGGGGCGGGCCGGCCGGCGGCGGGAGGCGTCCCGACCGCCAGGGCGCTGCAGTGCTCGTAGGGGAAGCCGCTCTTGTCGTCGTCGGTCCAATGGCGGTGGTTGCGGAACAGGGAAACGACCTTGCAGTCCTGGCCGCCCCGGTGCACGCAATGCCGCAGGGCGATCTCCTGCGCCTCATCGGCCTTGTCGGCGCCCCAGAAGAAGCCCCGCTTCTGGTCCGGCACCGAATAGGCGATGGCGCCCCAGATCCCCCTCATCCCGAGGCCCTGCCCGGCCGCCGGCCCGGTCGATGCCAGGACGATCTCGACGCGACGGTTCTGCGGCTCGCGGACGCCGTCGGCGGTCTGGACCAGCGGATCGGACTCGCCGACGCCCCTGACCGCGATCAGGCTGTCGGCGACGCCGTCGGCCACCAGCTCGCGACGGACCGACTCGCCACGACGAACCGAGAGGGCCTGGTTGTACTGGACCGAGCCCGAACGGTCGGTGTGACCGGTGACGCCGATGCGGGTGGTCTTGCCCTGCAGCGCGCTGGCCGCGGCCGAGGCCACGACCTGCTTGGCTTCCGGGGTAAGGCTCGAGCTGTCGAAGTCGAAGAACACCAGGTAGCTGCGGCTGGTGTCGATCGTCTCACCCACGGCCGGCGCCGGCGCGAGGGGCGGACCGGCCGCCCCGGCCGCGACGGCGAGACAGGCCCAGGAGGTGAGAACCAGAACGATCGGTCGAAGCATCTTCATCTCCCGCAATCCCGGCCGCCGCTGCCGCGGGCGGCGATCCATCAGCCGGCGGCGCGCAGGCTCGTCATCGCCACGCAATTCTCGTCGATCGGCATGAGCACGACCCGCGCCCCGTTGGGCAGGGACACCAGCGGCAGGTCGCCGAGCATGGCGGCCTGGCCCTTCTCCTGGTCGACGAGCTGGGTCGCGACGGTCTGGCAGCTGGCCTTGACCGGCGTCACCCGGACCAGGGTGCCCTCGCAGGAGCGTCCGACCGGAGCCGTGAAGACGACGCCGGCCGCGGCCATCCCCTGCGTCGACGGGCCTCCGGCCATCGCGACGATCGATTCGACCGCATGCGCATCGGCCGCCTTGGTGTTCCACTGGGTCTGCGCGGAGTAGCTCGCATCGGCGGCGACGCCGCGGCCGAGCGCGGAGAAGACGTTGCCGCAGGCGCCGATCTTGGCCTGCTTGACGTGCTCGTCGAAGACGGTGGCAGTGGCGGTGGTGTTGGCCGCGGCCTGCTGCGCCGCGGCGGGCTGCTGGGTTTGGGCCGCCTGTTCCTGCACCTTGGGCGCCTCCACCGCCGGCTTCTTCGCATCCGCCGCCTGGGCCGGCAGCTGGGCGAAGCCGATCAGATCGAACGCGACCACCGCGCCGGCGATGAGCGCGACCGAGACGGTCCCCAGAAGTAAAGTCTTGGCCAGTCGCATCGTATTCATCCTTCTCTAAGGGGTGCCCGATCAGGCACCCGGGTCATTTCATCACCGAGAGGGCGTCGAACAGGCCTTCGAGGGGAGCCTGGAACGACACTTCGCCCGCGCTCGGAAGCATGTAGGTGACGGTGCAGTCGGTGCCGGCCCGGATATGCCGCCGCAGCATCCGGCCGATGGCGATGGTGGCGGTGCAGACAGCTGCGTCGCAGCGGTCGGTTTGGGCGACGATCCGGTCCGGTCCATCGCCCAGCGCCAGCCCGATCTGCTGGCCGATGCCGAGCGCCGCCGGAACCCGCATCACCACCAGCGGCTCGCCGGCCGCCGTGGCCACGAAGGACCAGTTGAAGACCGGCGCCCCGCGCTGATCGACGATCGACTGGGTCAGGTTGCAGACCCGGCGCTTCGACCTCAGGCTCTCGTCGCAGATCAGGGTCCAGTTCTTGAACGGCTGGATCACCCGCCGGTACTGGCCGAGCTCCTCGCCGTCGGGGACGGCGACCTCCGAAGCCTTCACCGCGTAACTGCCGGGCAACTGCACCCAGCCCGCCGCGAAAGCCGTTCCGGACGTCGCCACCACCATCAGCGCCGCAAACAGGAGCCCTGCCAGCCGCATCGGCATCACCCTCAGTTGAAGGTGAAGGAGACGCCGATGCCACCACCCCAATCGTCCCCGCTGGTGACGGCCCGGGCGTTCAGGCGGACCCGGCCGGATTCGGCGGTGTAGCCGAGGCCGAGAGCGAAGGCGCTCTGCTCGTGCCACATGCCGCCACCCATCGAGGCGCTGACCTTGCCCGGACGGGTATCGAACTGCAGCGACGATGCCGCGATGCCGATCGCCGCCCCCTGCCAGGCCTCCCGCCGCGCCGACTTGATCTTGCCGTTGAGCGAGTCGAAGGCGCCGTTCAGCTGGTCGACATTGACCGCATCGGTGCCGTTCACGCCCGGCGCGACATTGCCGATGACGACCGGCGCCCCCCGGTCTCCGCCCTGCAGCGTGATCCGGTTGGTGAGGTTGCCGGAACTGTCGGTGTCGTACTTCACCGACAGGCTCGACAGGGCCTGGAGCTGGCTGACATTGACCGCATCGGTGGCGCCCGCACCGGCGGCGACGTTGGTGATGCGGCGCTCCGCCCCCGAGGAGCCGACCGAGACCTCGCCGGTCGCCACCCCGGCGGTTTTGGCCCCCACCACCGGCGCGTAGGCCGCATCGGAGAGGTTGGCCAGGGTCGTGGAGCCCGCGCCCAGGGCCAGCGAGTTGGCCTTGGTCGCCTGCGCCCCGGCGCCGATCGCGATCGCGTTGTTGGCGGACGCGCTGGCGCCGTTGCCCATCGAGATCGCGTTGCTGGCGCTGGCGGTCGAAGCCGGGCCGATGGCGGTGCTGTTGGTGCCGGTCGGGGAGGAGTCGGCCAGGGTCGAGTTGGTGTGGAAGTACTTGATGCCGCCGCCGCCGATGACGGCGTTGTCGACCACCGAGGCCAGCGAGAAGAGCTGCGAGCCGTTGATCGCGTCGGTCGAGTCCTTCGTGATCCGCCCCGCCGCCACATTGGTGATGGTGCGCTCGGCGCCGACATCGCCCACGCTGACCGTGCTGGTCGGTTTGGTCCCGGCGAAGTTGTCGAGCGTGAAGTTGTTGAACGAGGCGCTGGAGGTGCCGACCGCAGCCGCGGTCTTCGATCCCGCGCCCAGCGCCACGTCGTTGGCGTTGGTCGCGGTCGCCCCTTGGCCCAGCGCCGTGGCGCCGGAGGCGCCGGCGGAGGAGGAATTGCCCAGCGCGACGGCACCCGTCGCCCCGGACGCCGTGGTCGCCCCGTTGCCCGCGGCGAAGCTGTCGTTGCCGCCCGCCGTGCTGGCCGGCCCGATCGCCACCGAGTTCTTGCCGACCGCCTTGCTGTCGGCCAGGGTCGAGTTGGCGTGGAAGTACTTGATGCCGCCGCCGTTGTTGATGTTGTCCACCTTGGTGTTGAGGTCGGTCAGGCTGAGGTCCACCGCCGCGAAGGCATCGTAGACGGTGCTGTAGCTGCCGCCCTGGAGGCTGAAGGTCGGCCCGACGACGTTGCCGGCCTCATCCACCGACGACCCGCCGCCCAAGACATTCGCGACGCTCTGCGCCGTGCCGAAGAGCTGCGAGCCGTTAATGGCGTCGGTCGAGGTCTTGGACACCGCGCCCACGTCGACATTGTGCAGCTTGACTGGCCCGGAGCCCTTGCCCACCAGGGTCAGGTCGAAGGTCGGCGTGCCGCCGTTCGGGGATGTCGGCGAGTCGGGGTTGCTGTACTGCACCGGCCCGATGCCGCCGTTGCCGACCTGGATGCCCAGGATGTTGACCGCCGAGTTGGTGGCGAAGAGCTGCGAGCCGTTGATCGCGTCGGTCGAGTCCGCCGAGAGACGGCCGGCCGCGACATTGGTGATGGTCCGCTCCGCCCCCGGCGCGCCGACGCTGACCGTGCTGGTCGGTGTTGTCCCGGCGAAGCTGTAGGCCTTGCCGGCGATCGTGGCGCCCGTGGTGGCCACCACCGCCGCGGTGGTGCTGCCGGCGCCGAGGGCCACGTCGCCCACATTCGCGCCCGCCGCCGCGCCGTGGCCGATGGCGATGCCGTCCTGCACCGAGGCCACGGCGGTCGGCCCGACCGCCACGCTGTCGGTCCCGATCGCCTGGCTGTCGGCCAGGGTCGAGGTGGCGTGGAAGTACTTGATGCCGCCGCCGTTGTTGATGTTGGTCAGCTGGTTGTTGATGGTCGTCAGGCTGCCGTCCACCGCATCGAAGGCGTCGGTCACCGTGGTGTAGTTGTTGCCCTGAATGTTGTAGGTCGGGCCGGTGATGGTGCCGTCCGGGTTGACCGTCGAATCGCCGCCGAGATGGGTGACGATGCTCTGAGCCACGCCGTGCAACTGCGAGCCGTTGATGCCCTCGGTCGAGGTCGAGGACACCTCGCCCGGTGCCAGGCCGGTGATCTTGGTGCCATCCATGTTCAGCCCGGCGGCGTCGAACACCTGGCCGCTGGTCAGGGTCAGGCTGTCCGCGGTCAGGGCCGGCGTGGTCGCCACGGTGATGTCCGTGCCGGTCCGGGTGACCGCGATGTTCTGGCCGTTCAGGAACTGCACCGTGCCGCCCGGCGCCACCTTGGTCGCGCTGTCGCCGTTCGCCTGCAGGTTCCAGCCGGCATTGGCGACGTCGCCGATCGCGTTCAGCTGGTTGACGTTGACCGCGTCGGTGCCGCCGACGCCGGGCGCCACATTGGTGATGGTCTTGCCGCCGGCATTGATCCCGGCCGTGGTGATGCTCGGCCCGCCGGTGATGGTCAGGCCATCGGTGGTGATCGAGGTGCCGCCCACCGTCACCGAGTTGAAGCTCGGATCCGCGACGATGCCGTAGGTGATGGTCGAACCGGTGCGGGCCACCGTCGTGTTGCTGCCGGCGGCGAAGGTCGCGGTGCCGCCCGGCGCGATGTTCTGGCTGGTCGCCCCGCCATCCGCGCTCAGGTTCCAGCCGGCATTGGCGGCGGTCGCCACGCTCTCGACCGCCTGATTGGTGGCGAAGAGCTGGCTGCCGTTGACCGCGTCTGTCGAGGTCGCCGCGATCCGCCCGGCCGCCACATTGGTGATGGTCCGCTCGGCCCCCGGCGCCCCGACGCTGACCGTGCTGGTCGGCGCGGTGCCGGCGAAGCTGTAGTTGGTGCCGGCGATGGTGGTGCCGGCCGTGCCGACCGCGGCCGAGGTCACCGAGCCGGAACCGAGGGCCACGTCGCCGGCATTGCCCGCCGTCGCCGCATCGCCGAAGGCGAGCGAGCCCGCCCCGGTGGCGCTGCTGGCATTGCCGAGGGCGACCGAGCCCTGGCCCTGCGCAATGTTCGCGCTGCCGATGGCCAGTGCGCCGGTGCCGGAAGCGGTGTTGTCCGCGCCCACCGCCACGGCCCCGGTGCCGATGGCCGAATTCGGGTCGCCGATCGCCACGGCGCCGTCGCCATCGGCGGTCTGGCCCTCGCCCAGCGCGACCGCGCCGGTGCCGCCCAGCACCTGGGAGTTGTGGCCGCCGGCGATCGAGCCGGTGCCGGCCGCAGCCGCCACCGTGCTGGTGTCGCCGAACGCGACGGTGGAGGCGGCGAGCGCCTGCGAGCCGTTGCCGAATGCGGTGGCGTTCGCCGCCGTGGCGCTGGCCCCGACGCCGGCCGCCAGCGAGTTGATCCCGGTGGCGCCGCGGTTGTCGTAGTTGGCGCCCTGGGTGCCGCCGTCATTGACGCTGTAATAGTGCGTCAGCTTGCCGGTGATGGTCGTGACGTCGCTGGCGACGCTGTCCACCGCCGTGTTGGTGGCGAAGAGCTGGCTGCCGTTCACCGCGTCGGTCGAGGTGGCGGAGAGCCGCCCCGCTGCGACGTTGGTGATGGTCCGCTCGGCGCCGACATCGCCGACGCTGACCGTGCTGGTCGGCGCGGTGCCGGCGAAGGTGTAGGTCGTGCCGGCGATGCTGGTGCTGGCCGTGCCGACCGCAGCTGCCGTCGTCGAGCCGGAGCCGAGAGCCACGTCACCGGCATTGGCACCGGCCGTCGCGCCATGGCCGACCGCCACACCATCCGTCACCGAGGCCACTGCCTCCGGCCCGGCGGCAGTGCTGTCGGTCCCCGTCGCCTGGCTATCGGCCAGGGTCGAGGCGGCGTGGAAGTACTTGATGCCGCCGCCGGTGCTGATGTTGTCGACCTTGGTGTTCAGCGTGTCGACCGAGGTGTTGGTGGCGAAAAGCTGGCTGCCATTCACCGCGTCGGTGGAGTCGATCGCGATCCGCCCAGCCGCCACATTGGTGATGGTCCGCTCCGCCCCCGCCGCGCCGACGCTGACCGTGCTGGTCGGTGTCGTCCCAGCGAAGTTGTAGGTCGCACCGGCAATCGTGGTGCTCGCCGTGCCGACCGCCGCAGCGGTGGTCGAGCCCGAGCCCAGTGCCACCGCGCCGGCATCTCCGGCCGTGGCGCCAGAGCCGATCGCCGTCGCGTCGGCCGCCGTGGCCGAAGCCCCGACGCCGGCCGCCAGCGCGTTGGTGCCGGTGGCGCCGTCATTGTTGTAGTTCGCGCCCGCCGTGCCGCCGTCATTGACGCTGTAGTAGTGCGTCAGCTTGCCGGTGATGGTGGTGACGTCGCTGGCGACGCTGTCCACCGCCGTGTTGGTGGCGAAGAGCTGCGACCCGTTCACCGCGTCGGTCGAGGTGGCGGAGAGCCGCCCCGCCGCCACATTGGTGATGGTCCGCTCGGCGCCGACATCGCCGACGCTGACCGTGCTGGTCGGCGTCGCACCGGCGAAGGTGTAGGTCGTGCCGGCGATCGTCGTGCTGGTGGTACCGACCGCAGCCGCGGTGGTGCTGCCCGAGCCCAGAGCGACGTCGCCGACGCTGGCCCCGGCCGTCGCGCCGTGGCCGACCGCGACACCATCCGTCACCGAGGCCACGGCCTCAGGCCCGGCAGCGGTGCTGTCCGTGCCCGTCGCCTGGCTGTCGGCCAGGGTCGAGGTGGCATGGAAGTACTTGATGCCGCCGCCGGTGCTGATGTTGTCGACCTTGGTGTTCAGCGTGTCGACCGAGGTGTTGGTGGCGAAGAGCTGGCTACCGTTCACCGCGTCGGTGGAGTCGATCGCGA
>JAEKLZ010000124.1 GCA_019508225.1 Inquilinus limosus
CGGTGGCGATGGCTCGGACTTCGCCAATTACCAGGGCTCGGCCGTGGGGGTCACGGTCGATCTGCTGACCGGCGCCGCGGTCGGCGATGCCGAGGGCGACACGCTGATCAGCATCGAGAACCTGTACGGGTCGAGCTTCGACGACAAGCTGACCGGCGACAACGGGCGCAACATCATCGGCGGCGAGCTCGGCTATGACTTCATCTCCGGCAATGGCGGCGACGATGCGCTCTCCGGCGAGGCCGGCAACGACAATCTCAGCGGTGGCGACGGCGCGGACCGGCTGGTCGGCGGCACGGGGGTCGACCTCATCTTCGGCGGCAACGACAACGACTCCATCGATGCCGGCAGCGAGAATGACCAGGGCTACGGCCAGGCCGGGAACGACAGCATCTATGGCGGTGCCGGCGGCGACCAGCTCGATGGCGGCGACGGCAACGACACACTCGAAGGGGCGGCGGGATCCGACACGATCATCGGCGGTCTCGGCATCGACACGGCGAGCTATGCCGGTTCCGCCGCCGGGGTCTCGGTGAACCTGGCGACCGGCGCCGTCTCCGGCGGCGATGCGGCGGGCGACACGCTGAGCGGCATCGAGCAGGTGCTGGGCTCGGGCTTCGCCGACACCCTGACCGGAGACGCCGACGCCAACACGCTGTGGGGCCTGGGCGGCGACGACGTGCTCGCGGGCGGCGGCGGCGGCGACGCGCTGAAGGGCGGCGCCGGCAACGACCGCTTCGTCTACACGGCGCTGTCGGACAGCGCGGCCTCCGGCCTCGGCAAGGACGCCATCCGGGACTTCTCGGCCGGGGACAGGATCGACCTGTCGGCGATCGACGCGGACGGCAACCCGGGCAATGGCGACACCGGCTTCACCTTCGGCACCGGCGATTTCACCCGTCATGCCGGGGAGCTGCGGGTGGTGACCGCGGGGGCGATCCAGGTGGTCTATGCCGACGTCAACGGCGACAAGGCGCCGGACTTCGCCATCAACGTCATCTCCGACCACACCCTGACGGCGGCGGACTTCGTGCTGTAGCCCGGTGCAATCTGGACCCATCGATAGGTCCCATCTGGACCCATGAAACCCGCATCTGGACCCACGGTTTGTCGGATCTGGACCTAACCGACTATGCGGAACATCGGTTAAATGCTGCCTATTCGTGTCCGGCCGGCATTCCAAGCCCGGTCGCTTCCATAAAAACCGGCGGTGCCGGACCGACAGACAGGAGGATGTTCCGTGACCCAGACCCTCAACGGCACCCCCGGCAACGACATCCTCACCGGGACCGATCCCGGCAATCCGGGCAATCCCGACGGCATCGACATCATCAATGGCGGCGACGGGAACGACACCCTCACCGGCCTGGGCGGCAACGACACGATCTCGGGCGGGCTGGGTGCCGACGTCCTGAACGGCGGCGCGGGCTTCGACACGCTCAGCTTCGCCAACGCCACCGGGGGGGTGTGGGTGAATATCAACGGCGGCGCCTTCGGCGGCGAAGCCGTGGGCGACACCATGACCGGCTTCGAGGCCATCATCGGGTCCCCAACGGCGACTTCCTCGACTGCCGCACCTCCGGCTCGGCCGTGATCATCAACGTGGCCACCGGCATCGGCGGCGGCGGGGCCGCCGGCACCACCTTCGCCAACTTCGAAAGCATCATCGCCACCAATTTCAACGACGTCCTGACCGCCGCCGTGAGCGGCTCCACCCTGGGCGGGCTGGGCGGCGACGACACGATCAACGGCGGAGATGGGAATGATGTCCTGGTTGGTGACGATTTCCTCAACGTCATCGGCACCAGCGGCGTCGACTCGCTCAGCGGCGGCGCCGGCGACGACTATCTCCAGGGCGGGGCGCTGGGCGACGTCCTGAACGGCGGCACCGGCAGCGACACCGCCGGCTACGAGAACTCCAGCGCCGGGGTCATCGCCAATGTCGACACCGGCGTTGCGTCCGGCGGCCATGCGCAGGGCGACACGCTGATCGGGATCGAGAACCTGATCGGCTCGACATTCGATGATTTCTTCGGCGCCAGCGCCGCGGCCAACTTCTTCGACGGCCGCGCCGGCACCGACGCGGTGACCTATGGCGGGTCCACCGCCGGGGTCATCGCCAACCTGAACGGCGGCGTCGGCCACGGGGGCTGGGCCGAGGGCGACACCTTCGCCAACATGGAGAACCTGATCGGGTCGAACTTCGACGACACCCTGTACGGCAACGGGGTGAACAACATCCTCGACGGCGGCAACGGCAACGACGTGCTCGAAGGCCTGGTCGGCGCCGACACCCTGCAGGGCGGCAACGGCAGCGACACGGCGGCCTATGTCTTCTCCGCCGCCGGGGTCAACGTCAACCTGACCAACGGCATCGGCCTGGGCGGCGATGCCGGGGGTGATACCTATGGCAGCATCGAGAACGTCACCGGCTCGGCCTTCGCCGACGCCCTGAACGGCGACGCCGGGGCCAACACCCTCAACGGCGGTGCCGGCGACGACGTGCTGCAGGGGCGCGGCGGTGCGGACGCGCTGCAGGGCGGCGGCGGCATCGACACGGCGACCTATGGCAATTCGGCGGGCGGGGTGACGGTCAACCTCGCGCTCGGCACCGGGCTTGGCAGCGATGCCCAGGGCGACACGCTGACCGGCATCGAGAACGTCATCGGCACGGCCTTCAACGACCTGCTGATCGGCGACACCGGCGCCAATGCGCTCACCGGCGGCGACGGCGACGACACGATCCAATCCGGCGCGGGGAACGATGTCGTCAGCGGCGGCAACGGCAACGACCTGATCAACGCCTATGCCGGCGCCGACGCCATCGACGGCGGGGCGGGCGTCGACACGGTCTTTTACGACGCATCGACCATCGGGGTGAACGCCAATCTGGCCACCGGCACCGGCGCGGGCGGCGATGCCCAGGGCGACACGCTGACCGGTGTCGAGAACCTCGTCGGCTCGGGCCTCAACGACACGCTGACCGGCACCGGCGGCGCCAATTCACTAACCGGCGGCGATGGTGACGACCTGCTCCGCGGCGGGGCCGGCGCCGATGCCCTCAGTGGCGGCAATGGGGTGGATAGTGCCGAATACACCGGCTCGGCGGCTGGGGTCTCGGTCAACCTGGTGACCGGGACGGGCACGGGCGGCGACGCCCAAGGCGACACGCTGTCCGGCATCGAGAATCTCTTCGGCACGACCTTCGCCGACACCTTCACCGGCGATGCCGGGGCGAACATCCTCGCTGGCGGCGACGGCGACGATGTGCTGCGCGGCGGCGGCGGCGCGGATCAACTGCGCGGCGGCAACGGCGTCGACACGGCCTTTTACGACGCATCGACCGCCGGTGTCCGGATCGACCTCACCCTGCACACCGCATCGGGCGGCGACGCCCAGGGCGATACCCTGACGGCGATCGAGAACCTGGTCGGCTCGGCCTTCGACGACGTCCTGATCGGCGATGCCGGGGCCAATGCCCTGACCGGCGGCGCCGGCAACGACCAGTTCAACGGCCATGAAGGCGCCGACAGCTTCGTCGGCGGCGCCGGCATCGACACGGTGTTCTTCGACACCTCGACGGCCGGGATCAACGCCAACCTGACCACCGGCATCGGCCTGGGCGGCGATTCTGCAGGCGACACCTACAGCGGCATCGAGAACCTGGTCGGCTCGGCCTTCGCCGATGCCATGAACGGCGATGGCGGGGCCAACTCCCTCGACGGCGGCGCCGGCGACGACGTGCTTCAGGGCCGCGGCGGCGCGGACATCCTGCAGGGCGGCGCCGGCATCGACACCGCGACCTACGGCGATTCCACCGCCGGGGTGACGATCAACCTCGCGACCGGCACCGGCGCCGGCGGCGACGCCCAGGGCGACACGCTGGCAGGCTTCGAGAACGTCACCGGCTCGACCTTCAACGACACCCTGATCGGCGATGCCGGGGCCAACGACCTGCGCGGCGATGTCGGCGACGACGTGATCCGCGGCGGCGCCGGGGCGGACCGGATCGGCGGCGGCGGCGGGGCGGATACGGCGGATTACAGCACGTCCGCGGCCGGGGTGACGATCAACCTCGCGGCCGGCACGGGCACGGGCGGCGATGCCCAGGGCGACACGCTGTTTTCCATCGAGACCGTCACCGGCTCGGCCCTGGCCGACAAGCTGCTCGGCGATGGCTTGGCCAATGCGCTGAACGGCGGCGCCGGGGACGACGTGCTGCGCGGTGGGGCCGGCGGCGATGTCCTGACCGGCGGCGACGGCCTCGACCAGGCCAACTACCAGGGCTCGGCCGCGGCGGTGTTGGTCAACCTGCTGACCGGCGCGACCTCGGGCGGCGACGCCCAGGGCGACACGCTCAGCGGCATCGAGAACCTCTACGGGTCGAGCAACGCCGACAGCCTGATCGGCGACAACGCCCGCAACATCATCGGCGGCGAGCTCGGCAACGACTCGCTCGTCGGCAATGGTGGCGACGACAGCCTCTCCGGCGAGGGCGGCGACGACACGCTCGACGGCGGCGACGGGGCCGACCGGCTGGTCGGCGGCGACGGCCTCGACACCATCCATGGCGGCATCGGCAATGACAGCGTCGACGCCGGCACCGGCAACGACCTGGTCTTCGGCGAGGCCGGCCACGACAACATCTATGGCGGCACCGGCGACGACACGATCGACGGCGGCGACGGCAACGACACGATCGAGGGCGATGGCGGGGCCGACGCGATCACCGGCGGCGCCGGCATCGACACGGCGAGCTATGCCAGCTCGGCCGCCGGTGTGTCGGTCAACCTGGCGACCGGGGCGATGTCGGGCGGCGACGCCGCCGGCGACACGCTGACCGGCATCGAGCAGGTGATGGGATCGGCCTTCGCCGACACCCTGACCGGCGACGCCAACGCCAACACCCTGTGGGGCCTGGGCGGCGGGGATGTTCTCACCGGCGGCGGCGGCGGCGACGCGCTCAAGGGCGGCGCCGGCAACGACCGGTTCGTCTACACCGCCCTGTCCGACAGCGCCGTCTCCGGCATCGGCAAGGACGGCATCACGGACTTCTCCACGGGCGACAAGATCGACCTGTCGGCGATCGATGCGGATGGCAACGAGGCCAATGGCGACACCGCCTTTACCTTCGGCATGGGCGGCTTCACCCGCCATGCCGGCGAGCTGCGGGTGGTGACGGCGGGCTCGATCCAGGTGGTCTATGTCGACACCAATGGCGACAAGGTGCCGGACTTCGCCATCAACGTCACCTCCGACCACGCGCTGACGGCCAGCGACTTCGTGCTGTAGCCGAGAGAACGGGAGGCCCCCCGGGGCCTCCCCCTCCAGATTCCCGTGGTCGATCGCCGCCAGTCCCGGCACGATGCGGCGGCGACGCCGCAGCGCCGGGCGGCGTGCTTCGACACCAACGGGACGATGAGATGAAGGTCTTCTGGAACGACATCCAGCGCAGCCACGCGCCGCAGTTCTTCCTGCAGCGCGGGCAGCTGCGCCGTAACTTCGAGGTGCCGGCCCGGGCCGAGGCGCTGCTGGCCGCGGTGCGGGAGATGAAGCTCGAAGTGATCGAGCCGCTGGCGATCGACCGTGCCGCGCTGCAGTCGGTGCATGCGCCGGACTATCTCGATTTCTTCGAGCAGGCCTGGGCGGAGTGGTCGGCGCTGCCCGACCATGGGCCCGAGCTGGTGGCCAACATCCATCCGAGCCCGGAGATGCTGGCCCAGGGCGCCAAGCCGTCCGGCTCCATCGTCGGCAAGCTCGGCTGGTACACCGCCGACACCTCCTGCCCGATCGGGCCGCAGACCTGGACGGCCTCGGCCGCCGCCGCGTCCTGCGCCGTCGCCGCGGCCGACGAGGCGGCGGCCGGCCGCGCCGCCTATGCACTGGCGCGCCCGCCGGGGCATCACACCTATGCGGCCCGGGCCGGCGGCCATTGCTACCTGAACAACGCGGCGCTGGCGGCGCAGCGGCTGCGCGACCGCGGCGCCGGGCGCGTCGCCGTGATCGACATCGACGCCCATCACGGCAACGGCACCCAGGGCATCTTCTGGGACCGGGCGGATGTGTTCGTCGCCTCGGTGCATGGCGACCCGAACCGCTATTACCCCTGGTATGTCGGCCATGCCGGCGAGGCCGGCGGCGGGGCGGGCGAGGGGGCCAACCTCAACCTGCCGCTCGCCCTCGGCACCGGCGACGAGGGCTGGATCGCCGCGGTCGACCAGGCGGTGACGGCCGTTGAGCGGGCCGGGGTCGATGCGGTGGTGGTCAGCCTCGGCTTCGACGCCTCGAAGGACGAGCCGCTGGCGGCGCTGCAGGTGACCGAGGACGGCTTCGCCCGGGCCGGCGAAGCGATCCGCGGGCTGGGCAAGCCGGCGGCGATCATCCAGGAGGGTGGCTACGCTGTCGACGTCCTCGGCCGGCTGCTGACGCGCTTCTTCGACGGCTACTCCGGCTGATGACGGCGGGGCATCTCTCGCCGGAGGACGCCGAGCGGCTGGTCCTCGACCATTACGGCATCGTGGGGCGCGCCGAGGCCCTGAGCAGCGAGCGCGACCAGAACTTCCGGATCGAGACCGCGGCCGGGCAGCGCGTGCTGCTGAAGGTCTCCGATCCGGCCGAGGAGCGGCAGGTGACGCACCTGCAGACCGCGATGCTGCAGCATCTGGAACAGGCGGATCCCGGCCTGCCGGTGCCCCGGATCCTGCCGGCGCGGGACGGCGCCGCGGAGATCGAGCTGGAAGCCGGCGGCACCCGGCGGGTGGCCCGGCTGCTGTCCTTCCTGGACGGGGTGCCGCTGGCGTCGGTCGCCGCGCGCTCGCCGCGCCAGCGCCGGCGGATCGGCGGGCTGGCCGGCCGCACCGCCGCGGCGCTGGCCGGGTTCCGCCACCCGGCCGAGGCGCATGGGCTGATCTGGGACATGGCCGGCGCGGCCCGGCTGCGCGACCTGCTGGGCGAGATCGAGGATCCGGACCGGCGGGCGCTGGCCACCGCCGCGCTCGACCGTTTCGACGGGACGGTGGCGCCGGCCCTGGCCGGGCTGCGCCGGCAGATGGTCCATGCCGACGCCAACCCCAGCAACATCCTGGTCGACCCGGCCGATCCCGACACGGTCACCGGCCTGATCGATTTCGGCGACGCGGTGCGGACCGTGCTGGCCACCGACGTGGCGGTCGCCGCCGCCTATCACCTGGGCGACGGCGACGATCCGCTGGGCCCGGCCGGCGAGCTGATCGCCGGCTACCACGCCGCCCTGCCGCTGCAGGCGGAGGAGGTCGACCTGCTCGGCGACCTGATGGCGACGCGGCTGATGATGATCGTGATCGTCGGCGCCTGGCGCGCCCGCCGCCATCCGGAGAACCGGGACTACATCCTGCGCAACAACCGGACGGCCTGGGCGCGGTTGCGGCGCCTCGCCGGCCTCGACCGCCAGGACGCCGCCGACCGCCTGCACCGGATCTGCCGCGAGGACACCGCCGATGTCTGACGACCATACCCTTCAATCCCAGACGGCCGCCCTGCGCGCCCGCCGCGATCGGCTGCTGGGGCCGGCCTACCGGCTGTTCTACGACGAGCCGCTGCATGTCGTGCGCGGCGAGGGCGTCTGGCTGACCGGCGCCGATGGCGAGCGCTATCTCGACGCCTACAACAACGTCGCCTCGGTCGGGCATTGCCACCCGCATGTCGTCGGCGCCCTGGCGCGGCAGGCGGCGGTGCTGAACACCCACACCCGCTATCTGTCGGAGGGCGTGCTCGACTATGCCGAGCGGCTGCTGGCGACCTTCCCGCCGGAGATCGGCCATGTGATGTTCACCTGCACCGGCAGCGAGGCGAACGACCTGGCCCTGCGGGTGGCGCGCACCGTCACCGGCGGCACCGGCGTGATCGTCACCGACTGGGCCTATCACGGCGTCACCGTGGCGCTGGCGGAGATGTCGCCCTCGCTCGGCAGCGCGGTGCGGATCGGCGACCATGTCCGCCTGGTCGCGCCGCCCGATGCCTATCGCGGCGACGGCGATGTCGGCGCAGCCTTTGCCGCCCGGGTGACGGCGGCGATCGAGGACATGCGGCAGGCCGGCATCGTGCCGGCAGCGCTGCTGGTCGACACCATCTTCTCCAGCGACGGCGTCTTCGCCGACCCGCCCGGCTTCCTGGCCCCGGCCGCGGCGGCGATGCGGGCGGCCGGCGGGCTGGTGATCGCCGACGAGGTGCAGCCCGGCTTCGGCCGCACCGGCGACGGCATGTGGGGCTTCGCCCGGCACGGCCTGGTTCCGGACATGGTCACCATGGGCAAGCCGATGGGCGACGGCCACCCGATCGCCGGCATGGCGGCGCGGCCGGAGGTGCTGGCCGAGTTCGGCCGCCGCACCCGCTACTTCAACACCTTCGGCGGCAACCCGGTCTCGGCGGCCGTGGGCATGGCGGTGCTGGACGTGATCGAAAGCGAGGGGCTGGTCGCCAATGCCCGCGACACCGGCGCCTTTCTGCGGCAGGGGCTGCAGGATCTGGCCGCCCGCCATCCCGCCATCGGCGATGTCCGGGGCGCGGGGCTGTTCCTCGGGGTCGAGCTGGTGCGCGACCGGGCGACGCGCGAGCCGGACGGCGCGCTGGCGGCCCGCGTGGTGAACGGGCTACGCCGCCGGCGGGTGCTGGTCAGCAGCTGCGGCCGGAACGGCAATGTGCTGAAGCTGCGCCCGCCGCTGGTGTTCGGCCGCGAGCATGCCGAGATCCTGGTCGATGCGCTGGACCGCACCCTGGCGGACCCGGATGGGGAATAGCCTGTTGCAGAAAGCCGGAGAGATTGCCTCTCCCGCTTGCGGGAGAGGTCGGAGACGCGAAGCGGCTCCGGGTGAGGGCTCTTTGTCGAGGCCGGGCCAGCCCTCACCCGGCCGTCCTTCGGACGTCCGACCTCTCCCGCCAGGCGGGAGAGGCAATATGAGCAAGCCCGGCATGGCTCGCTCTTACGTCGTTCCCCGCTCGATCAGCTCGGGCTCGATCACGATCGAATGCTGCAGGCTGCGGCCCTCGATCCGGTCGATCAGCATGCGCATGGCGGCGTCGCCCAGGTCCTGCTTGGCGACGTGGATGGTCGACAGCGGCGGGTTCACCAGCCGGGCGGGCAGGATGTCGTCGCAGCCCAGCACGGCGATGTCGCCCGGCACCGCCAGCCCGGCTTCGCGGATCACCGTCATGGCGCCGATCGCGATCAGGTCGTTGTAGCAGATCATCGCATCGACCTTCGTCTTGCTGCCAGACAGCCGCCGGGCGGCATCGAAGCCGCCCTCCAGGTCCGGCGTCGTCGCCTCCTCGGCCACCAGCTCCAGCCCATGCTCGGCCAGGGCGTCGAGGATGCCGGCACGGCGCATCCGGCCGCTGTGGGAGGTCGGCGGGCCGCCGATATAGGCGATGCGGCGGCGGCCGCGCCCGATCAGCAGCCGGGTGGCGGCGGCCAGGCCGGTGCGGAAGTCGATCTCGATGGTGCCGGCGACCCGGCGCGGCATCGGCCGGTTGATCAGCACCGCCGCCCGATGCTGCTCGATCGCCTGCTGCAGCCGTTTGTCCTCCAGCCGGGCGCTGCAGACGATGACGCCGTCGACCCGGCGGTCCAGCAGGGTCGCCAGCACCTCGGCCTCGCGCTCCGGGTCCTCGACCACGTTGCAGGTCAAGAGGGTGAAGCCGCGGGCCCGGGCCGCCAGCTCGGCGCCCTTGATCACCTCCGGGAAGAACGGGTTGCCGATATCCGGCACGACGATGCCGACGGTGTAGGACCGGTCGCCCTTCAGCCCCTTGGCGAAGGTGTTCGGCCGGTAGGCCAGGCTGGCCGCCGCCGCCAGCACCCGGGCCCGCGTCTCCTCGCTGGCGGCGCCGCCGCGGCCGTTCATCACCCGCGACGCCGTCATGGTCGAGACACCGGCCGCCGCCGCGACATCCGCCAGGGTGGCGCCGCGGGGCAGGGGCTTCAGGCGGTCGGCGATGTTATCGTTAACTGTCACTCTCGCTGTTCTCTGGCGAGGTTGGGGTATTCAATCCACCCAATACGGTGAATATCCCTTGCCCGCAAGCGGCATTGACGAACGTTAACGTTAACGATATTGAGTCGGACATAAGGTCGAAGACCAACCAGAGGGAGGACTCCAGGATGGGCGCCGGAACACGCGCGCTGTGGGGCGCGGCTTTGATCCCGATGCTG
>JAEKLZ010000125.1 GCA_019508225.1 Inquilinus limosus
TCGATGCGGTCGCCCTCGGTCAGCCGGTCCCACAGATCGGCGGTCAGCCGCTCGCGGACATCGGGCTTGACCACGGCGATGGCGCGGGACAGCCCTTCGACGACGGCGCGGCGCCGGCCGTCGGCCTCCTCCTGCCGGCGCTGCCGGCGAGACTCGGCCTTGTGCCGCGCCTCCTGCCGCTGCCGGTCCAGCCGGTCCATCAGCACGATGGTGCGGCGGACGCCCAGCGCGGTGCGGTTGAAGCTGTCCGCCGCGACCACGGCACGGTCGAGATCATCGGCCTGGAGGGCGGCGTCGGCCTTGGCCTTGAAGGCCCGGGCCAGATCCATCCCCAGATCCATCAACTCGTCGAGCATCGCCGCGGCGCGCGTGGCCGTGGCCGGCGGGGCGGCAGCGGGCGTGTCGGACGGAGCGGCGGCTTTGGCCATATCTCATTAGAACAAAAACAGAACATAAAGTCCAGCGGAATCGCCGGCGTCCCCGCGGACCGGGCGGCCGGATCCCGTGCCGCCGCGGCTAAAGACGGGCGGCGAGCATCAGGCGGATCGTCTGTTCCGCGGCATCGGCCAGCAGGATTCCGGTGTCCTGGATCGCGTCCTCGAGCGAGCAGGGCCGCTTGAGGATGCTGAACACCGCGTCGATGCCGACCTCGCGGGTCGATTCGGCGCCGAGGCCGACGGTCCCGGCCAGGGCGACGACCGGCAGCTTGTGGCGCTTGGCGCGGACGGCGATCTCGGCCGGCACCTTGCCGAAGCGGGTCTGGCCGTCGATGCCGCCCTCCGCGGTCATCACCAGGTCGGCCTTGGCCAGGTGCCGGTCCAGGTCGATGTAGCGCAGGATCAGGTCAAAGCGCGGATGCAGCCGCGCGCCGAGAAAGGCGTGCAGGCCGGCGCCCAGCCCGCCCGATGCGCCGCCGCCGGTCAGCGTCGCGACCTCGACCCCCAAATCGCGGCGGATGATGCGGGCGAAGACCTCCAGGCCGCGCTCCAGCAGCGCCACCTGCCGCGGCGTCGCGCCCTTCTGCGGCCCGAACACGCGGGCGACGCCGGTCTTGCCGAGCAGCATGTTGTAGGGGTTGACCGCGACGTCGATCCGCACCCGGTCCAGGCGCGGGTCGCGGCGGGTCAGGTCGACGCGGTCGAGCGATGCCAGCGCCGCCCCGGTGCCGGTGATCGGGTGCCCCGATGCGTCCAGCAGGCGGACCCCGAGGGCCTGGGCCATGCCGGCGCCGGCGTCGTTGATGCCGGAATCGCCGCAGCCGAGCAGGATGCGCTCGGCCCCGAGATCGAGCGCCGCCCGGATCAGCTCGCCGACGCCCTGGCTGGTCGTCAGCGTCGGGTCGCGCAAATCCTTCGGCACCAGGCGCAGCCCGGCGGCCGCCGCCATCTCGATCACCGCGACCCGCTTCCGCCGCCCGCCGAGGAAGCCGATCCCGGCCTCGACGACCTGGCCGACCGGCCCGGTCACGGTGACCGGATGCAGCGTGCCGCCGGTGAGCTCGACCATCATCCGGGTGAAGCCCTCGCCGCCGTCGATCATCGGCAGGCGGGCGATCTTGGCGCGCGGCATCGCCCGGCGGACGCCGCGGGCCATGGCGTCCGCGACCTCGCGCACCCCGAGCCCCTCCTTGAAGCCGGACGGGGCGATCAGGACATGGAAGCGTTTCCCCGGTTTCCTCGGCATCGTCCGTCTCCTACCAGGCGCCCAGCAGCGACCCGATGGCGGGCCAGCCGGCCGTCGCGAACAGCAGGATCAGCAGGAAGTGCAGCGGCAGCAGCACGGCGCTGAGCCGGGCGAGGTCGCCGGCGCCGTAGCCCTGGTCGCCCAGCCGGCCGAACAGGGCCACCGGCTTGGCGCTGATCATCAGGGTCTGGCAGAAGCCGGTCGCCGCGACCATGGCCAGCATCGCCGTCACCGGGCTGACGCCGGCCGACCGGGCCAGGATCAGCACGGGCGGCAGCAGGATCGTCACCCGCGCCGTCCGGCTGTGGATGACCAGATGCGACAGCAGCCCCAGTGCCGTCACCAGCGCCAGCACCGCCGCGGGCGACAGCCCGTCCTGCTGCAGCGGCCGGAACACCGTCGCGACCAGCCATTCATGCAGGCCGGAGGCGGTCAGGCCGTCGGCCAGGCAGATCGTCGCGGCCAGGAACAGCAGCAGGCCGAGCTCGGCCTGGCGCAGCGCGTCGCGAAAGGGCGGCGCGCCGAGGCCGGGGCAGAAGGCGGCGAGGGCGCCCAGCAGCGCCACGATGGTGGGGTCGACCCGGTGCAGCGGCTCGGTCAGCCAGCCCAGCACCACGGCCGCGGCGATCCAGAGAATCGGCTGCTTGCGCAGCGGCGCTCCTTCGGCCTCGACCGGCGGCAGCTCCAGCCGCGCGCCGCGCTGCTCGGGCGTCAGGAACAGCCGCAGGATGGCCTCGGTCGACAGGAAAGCGCTGAGTGCCGCGAAGGGCAGGCCGAAGGCCACCCATTCGAGATAGCCGACGCCTTGGCCGGCGAGCCGGTCCGTCATCTCGATGGCGAGCAGATGCGCCCCGGCGCCGAGCGGGGAGGCGACGGCGGACAGCAGGATGGCGGTCGGGAACAGCAGCGCGAAGGCGGTGCGCAATCCCCGGCTGCCGCAATGCGGGGCGATCGCGGCATAGGCCGGCACCATCATCGCGGCCCGGCCCGAGGTCGAGGGGACGATGAAGGCGGTGGCGAAGGTGATGGCGGTCAGGGCGTAAGCGAGGGCCCGCACCGAGTGCAGCCGGGCCGCGGCCAGGGCGATCAGCCGGTCGCCGGCACCGGTCGACCGGACCGCAGCGGCCAGCAGGAAGGAGGCGAGCAGCAGCCAGATCAGCGGGGTGCCGAGCGTGGCGAACAGCGCCTCGGGCCGTCCGGTGACGAACAGCGTCATGGCCACGGCGGCGGCGACCGCGACGAAGGTGTCGTCCAGCGCCGTCATGGTCCAGCCGATCAGCGCCAGCAGCAGGATGACCAGCGCGTGCCGCGCCGCCGGGGCCAGGCCCGGCAGCGCCAGCTCGATCGCCGCCGCGCCCAGGACCGCGGCGCCGCCGATCCCGATCAGGCGCATCGGCAGGCGGCCGGACAGGCGCCTCGGCGCCGCGTGGTCGGCGCGATGCCCGGCCCATTCGATCGCGTTCGTCATTCGACCCTCCGCTCGGATGTGCGACCAGGACGGAACAGCGATGGAGCGGCCGCCCGGGATCCGTCTCGGGCACAATCTAGGGCGCCGTCGGTTAGGGCTCGGAGAGCGCCGGGTTAGAATTCGGAGAGTCTCGTCCTTGCGGGCGGTCGCGGGCTTGTCCTGCCGCCGCCCGGATGGTGCTCTCGGCCCGGCGCTCCCGAACGCGCGAGGCTGCATGACCGTCCGACGCCGCATCCTGATCTTCCAGCTCGTCACCATCGGCTGCCTGGCCGTGGTGGTCGGCGCGATGCTGATCACCCTCCGCCTGACCGGCGACTTCGTCCGCCGCGTCGACGGCGTCCATTCCCGGTTCGAGGCGATCAGCGATCTCGATGGCCTCGGCAACAACTACGCCGAGCAGCTGGCGGAGGTGCTGCTGCTCGGGCCCGAGCAGATGCCCGATTTCGAGCTGGCGCAGCAGGAGATGGAGGCCGGCTTCCGGCGCCTCACCGAGGTGACGCGAAAGGAGTTCGCGACGCTGGGCGGCCTGGGCGAGGTGCAGCGGGAGCTGCCGGAGGCCGAGTTCGCGGCCCGGCTGCACGAATTCTACCGCGCCATCGACCGGGCCGCGGCGCGGGTGTTCGAGGCCCAGGCCGAGGGGCAGCAGGACCGCGCCGTCGACATCTTCCGGCGCAGCATCGAGTACCGCCTGTCCAACGACTTCGAGACCATGCTGGAGCGGGCCCGGCAGGAGGAGCGGAGCGAGGTGGCGGGCGAGTTGGAGCGGGTGCAGGGCGCGCAGCATGCCCTGCTGATCGTCGCCGGCCTGTTCTCGGGCCTCGTCGTCACCGCCGGAATCGGTTCCGGCCTGGCGCTGCGCCGCTCGATCGTCCGCCCGGTGCGGGAGCTGACGGCCGGGGCCGAGGCGATCGCCCGCGGGCGGCTCGACCACCGGATCCGGACCGCGCGGCGCGACGAGTTCGGCCGGCTGTCGCAGAGCTTCAACCGGATGGCCGAGGCGCTCGAGACGCAGCGCCACGACCTGGTCGCCGCGCAGGCCCGCCTGGAGAGCGAGGTCGAGCAGCGGACGCGGGAGCTGCGCGGGGCGAATGCGCAGCTGCGCCTGGTCGACGGCAAGCGCACCGAGTTCCTCGCCGATGCCAGCCACGAGCTGCGCACGCCGCTGACCATCCTGCGCGGCGAGGCCGAGGTGGCGCTGCGCGGCCGCCCGCGGCTGGCGGCCTATCGCGAGGCGCTGGTCCGGATCGGCGAATACGCCGCCGACATGGCGCGGCTGCTCGAGGACCTGCTGGCCTTCACCCGGGCCCAGGGCGACGACATCAGCTTCAGCTTCCAGCCGGTCACGGCCGAGGCGGTCGTCGCCGGCGCCGTGCGGGAGAGCGCGGTCCTGGCCGGCCCGAAGCAGATCGCGATCCGGCTGGTCGCGACCGGGCCCGACCACCCGATCCGGGCGGATCCGCAACGGCTGAAGCAGGCGCTGCTGATCGGCATCGACAACGCGATCAAATATGCCGATCCCGGCGGCACCGTCGAGATCGGGATCGGCCGCGAGGGCGGGGACCTGGTGCTCACGATCAGCGACCAGGGCTGCGGCATCGACCCGGGGGAGCTGCCCTTCGTGTTCGATCGCTATTATCGCGGCCGCAACAACGCCAGCCGCGCGGCGAAGGGCTTGGGGATCGGCCTGTCGATCGCCAGGATGATCGTCGAGCGGCATGGCGGCCGGATCGCGCTGGAGGCGCTGCAGCCGCAGGGCGCCGTGCTGCGCATCCGGCTGCCGATCGCGGAGGAGGGCGCCGATGCGGATCCTGCTGATTGAGGACGACCGCCGCATTTCCGGCTTCCTGCAGCGCGGCCTGGAGGCGGAGGGATATCGCGTCCTGCTCGCCGAGGACGGACGCGATGGGCTCGACCAGATCCGGCAGGAGACGATCGACCTGGTGATCCTCGACCGGATGATCCCCTATGTCGACGGCCTGGAGGTCTGCCGCATCATCCGGCAGGAGCGCCGGCCGGTGCTGGTGCTGATGCTGACGGCCAAGGAGAGCATCCGCGACCGGGTCGACGGGCTGCAGAGCGGGGCCGACGATTATCTGACCAAGCCGTTCGCCTTCGACGAGCTGGTGGCCCGGATCGAGGCGCTGCGGCGGCGCCGGCCGGGCCTCGACTCGGTCGAGACGCTGCAGGCCGGCCCGCTGACCCTGGACCCGGCGACGCGGCGGGTGACGAGATCGGGGGCCGAGATCGCGCTGACCGTGCGGGAGTTCGAGCTGCTGCGCTACCTGATGGCGAATGCCGGCAGGGTGGTCAGCCGGCAGCGGCTGCTCAGCAATGTCTGGAACTACGGCTTCGATCCCGGGACCAAGATCGTCGAGGTCTATATCCGCTATCTCCGGCAGAAGCTCGGACCGGACGGTCCGGCCGTGATCCGGACCGTCCGCGGGGTCGGCTACATGCTCGTCGATGGCCCATCATGAGCCGTGGGTCGTAGAACAGGCTGACCTCGCCGCTTTCCAGGGCGGCGCGCTTGCCGGAATCGTGCTAGGCCGGGACCGCGCTTGATCGCTGGGAGACCGCCATGCCCAAGATCGACATCGCCGCCGTGCCCGAGCGCAAGGGCTCGGGCTATCCGTCGCCCTTCGATGCTCCCTGTGCCGACCGCGTGCGGCAGCGGCTGGGCCAGGCCGGGGGGCTCACCGATTTCGGGGTCAACCTGATGCGCCTGCCGCCGGGCGGCTGGTCGAGCCAGCGGCACTGGCATTCGGAGGAGGACGAGTTCGTCCATGTGCTCGAAGGCGAGCTGGTCCTGGTCGAGGATGCCGGCGAGACGGTGCTGCGCGCCGGCGACTGCGCGGCCTTCCCGAAGAACTCCGGCAATGGCCACCACATGATCAACCGGTCGGGCGCCGTGGCGGTGTATCTCGAGGTCGGCTCGCGCTCGCCCACCGACGTGATCACCTGTTCCGACATCGACATCATCAGCCCCAGCACCGATGGCCGGTTCCTGCACAAGGACGGCACGCCCTACCCCGAGCCGCGGTAGCGGCATCTCCCAACCCCAAGACTCGGAGGCTTCCATGGCCGAGGTCCTGCTGTTCCACCACGCCCAGGGGCTGACCCCCGGCGTGCTCGCCTTCGCCGACGCGCTGCGCGCCGGCGGCCATGTCGTGCACACGCCCGACCTGTTCGACGGGCGCATTTTCGGCAGCATCGACGAAGGAATGGCCCATATCCAGCAGGCGGGCTTCGACGCGCTGCGCGAGCGCGGCGTCCGGATCGCCGACGGGCTGCCGCCCGGCCTCGTCTATGCCGGCTTCTCCTTCGGCGTCCTGCCGGCGCAGAAGCTGGCCCAGACCCGGCCAGGCGCGCGCGGCGCGCTGCTGTTCCACTCCTGCATTCCGATCAGCGGCGACTGGGCCTTCGGGCCCTGGCCGGACGGCGTCCCGGTGCAGATCCACGGCATGGATGCCGATCCGATCTTCGTCGGCGAGGGCGATGTCGACGCCGCCCGCGAGATCGTCGCCAAGGCCGAGGATGCCGAGCTGTTCCTGTACCCCGGCGACCAGCACTATTTCGCCGACAGCTCGCTGCCGTCCTACGACGCGGCGGCGACGGCGCTGCTCACCAAGCGGGTGCTCGGGTTCCTGGGCCGGGTCTGATCCGACGCCATTGTGCTGGGAATCCGATCAATCGGATCTGCACAATCTATTTGTCCGATCTAACCGGGCGTCCCATTCTGGCTCCGGATCCAGGCGGCGCGGCAGGCGGCCGGCCGGACTCCCTGTTCGATTGCTCTCCAGAAGACAGCGGCGCCCGGCCATGGCCGGGCGCCCGACCTCGACATTCCCACGGGAGGAAGACCATGGAGTATCGCAAGCTCGGCAACAGCGGCGCCGTCGTGTCGGCCTATTGCCTCGGCACCATGACCTTCGGCAAGGAGTCGGACGAGGCCACCTCCTTCGCCCTGATGAGCGACTATGTCGAGGCCGGCGGCAACTTCATCGACACGGCCGATGTCTACAGCGCCGGTGTGTCGGAGGAGATCGTCGGCCGCTGGCTGAAGAGCCGGCCCGGCATCGCCCAGAGCCTGGTGATCGCCACCAAGGGCCGGTTCCCGATGGGGCAGGGGCCGAACGACCTCGGCCTGTCGCGCAAGCATCTGGGGGCGGCGCTGGACGCCTCGCTGCGGCGCCTGGGCGTCGAGCAGGTCGACCTCTACCAGATGCACGCCTGGGACGCGCTGACGCCGCTGGAGGAGACGCTGCGCTTCCTCGACGATTCGGTGCGCAACGGCAAGATCGCCTATTACGGCTTCTCCAACTTCACCGGCTGGCAGCTGACCAAGGCGGTGTGGCTGGCCAAGGCCGCCGGCTATGCCCCGCCGGTGACGCTGCAGCCGCAGTACAACCTGCTGGTGCGCGACATCGAGCACGAGATCGTGCCGGCGTCGCTCGATGCCGGGATCGGGCTGCTGCCCTGGTCGCCCCTGGGCGGCGGCTGGCTGTCCGGCAAGTACAAGCGCGACCAGGCGCCGACCGGCGCCACCCGCCTCGGCGAGAATCCGCAGCGCGGCATGGAGGCCTATGACGCCCGCAACGCCAAACCGCTCACCTGGGCGGTGATCGGCGCGGTCGAGGACATCGCCGCGGCGCGCGGCGCCAGCATGGCCCAGGTGGCGCTGGCCTGGGTCGCGGCGCAGCCGGCGGTGACCTCGGTGATCCTCGGCGCCCGCACCCGGGCGCAGCTGGCCGACAATCTCGGCGCGGCCAGGCTGGTGCTGAGTGGCGACGAGATCGCGACGCTCAGCGCGATCAGCAAGCCGGAGATGGCGGAATACCCCTACGGCACCGGCGGCATCAACCAGCGCCACCGCAGGATCGAGGGCGGCCGGTAGTCGAGGGGCGCCCCCTTTGCGGGACGCGCCGTAGCGGTCAGTCCTGCCCGTCGGCGACCGCGCTGCCTTCCAGCTTGCGGCGCAGCGTGGTCATGACGTCCCGGGTCGTCTCGATGTCCTCGACCCGAAGCCCTTCGGCCAAGCCATCGACCCAGGGCGCCTGCAGCCGCATGGCGGCGTCGAAGGCGTCTCTCCCCTTGCCGGTCAGCACCACCAGCTGCGCCCGGCGGTGATGCGGGTTGGGCTGGAACGCCACCAGCCCATCCGCCACCAGGTCGTTGACGATGCGCTGGACGTTCTGGCGGTTGGCGCCCATGTCGCGTGCCAGCCACGCCACCGGCTGCGGCCGGTCCGCCGCGATGATGGTGCCGAGAACCTGCCAGCGGGCGCTGGTCAGGCCCAGCCCGGCGACCAGCCGGTCCCCCGCGCTGACCACCCGGCTGTTGAGCCGGAA
>JAEKLZ010000126.1 GCA_019508225.1 Inquilinus limosus
AACCGGACAGCCGCGGGCTTGACCCGGGCATCCAGAGGCTGTCGAAACCCACTGGATTGCCGTCCTCGGGCTTGATCTGAGGACCCGCCCGGCAATGAAAGAAAGGGGTCGCGGCGAGCCATGCGTGTCCTGTTCAGCTTCGCCGGCGGCAATGGGCATTTCCTGCCGCTGGTGCCGCTTGCACGAGCCGTGAGGGTCGCCGGTCACGACGTCGTCTTCGCCGGGCAGCCGGCGATGATCGCGGCGGTCGAGGCCGCCGGCTTCGCTGCCTGCGCCACCGGCGGGGAGACGCTGCGCTCGGCCCCCACCCGCACGCCGCTGCTCGCCTTCGATGCCGCGCAGGAGGACCGGGCGGTGCGCGACGGCTTCGCCGGCCGGGTGGCGCGCGATCGGGCGGCGGCTCTGCTGGATCTCTGCGGCCGATGGCGGCCGGACCTGCTGGTCTGCGACGAGCTGGATTTCGGCGCCATGGTCGCGGCCGAGCGGCTGGGCCTGCCGCATGCCTCGGTGCTGGTGATCGCGGCCGGCGCGCTGGTCCGGCCCGATCTGGTGGCGGAGCCGCTGACCGCGCTGCGGGCGGAGCACGGCCTGATCCCCGATCCGGAGTTGGCGATGCGGCACCGGCACCTGGTGCTGTCGCCGGTGCCGCCATCCTTCCGCGACCCGGCCTGCCCGCTGCCGGCAACGGCGCGGCCGATCCGCCCGGCGATGGGCGAGGCCGACGAGCCGCCCCCGGCCTGGCTCGCCGCTTTGCCGGCGGACCGGCCGATCGTCTACGCCACGCTCGGCACCGTGTTCCACCTCGAATCCGGGGACCTGCTCGAGCGGGTGGTCGCCGGGCTGCGCGACCTGCCGGTCAGCCTGGTCGTCACCACCGGGCACGAGATCGATCCGGCATCGCTCGGGCCGCAGCCGGCCCATGTCCGGATCGAACGCTACGTGCCGCAGTCGCTGCTGCTGCCGCGCTGCCGCCTGATGGTGTCGCAGGCGGGGTCGGGCGGGGTGACCGGGGCGCTGGCGCATGGCGTGCCGATGGTGCTGCTGCCGATCGGGGCCGACCAGCCGGCCAACGCCGCGCGCTGCGCCGCGCTCGGCGTCGCCCGGGTGCTCGACCCGGTCAGTTGCTCACCGGCGGCGATCGGGGAGGCGGCCCGGGCGGTGCTGGCCGATCCGGCCTATGGCGCGGCGGCGGGGCGGATGGCGGGTGAGATTGCCGCCATGCCGGATCCGGCGGCGGCGGTGCCGCTGCTGGAGCGCCTTGCCGGCCGGGAGCGGCCGGATCAGCCCGGCAGCATGGCGCCGTCGCGGGCGTAGAGCAGGCTGATGCGGCACGAGCTCGGCTCGAACTGCACCACGACATTGCCGCCGCCGGCCATCTTCAGCCAGGCCTGGCGCTGCAGGTTCCACCGCATCCCGCCGCTGCGCCGCCCGCTCGTGGCCGCCGGCGCCAGGTCGTAACCGGTGATCCGGTCGGCCGTGATCCGGGCCGCAGTCAGCGCCCCGGCGATCCGGTCGCTGCAGGCGTTGTTGTCGGAAAGCTGCCGCAGCTTCGCCGCCAGCGCCGGGTCGGGTGGCGCCTCGGGCGGCGCCGCGGCGATGCAGCCGGTCAGGACGAAACCGGCGACGGCAAGGGTGCGGATCGGATGCATGGCCGTCTCCCGTCGATCGGGCGCAGCCGGGCGGCGCCCCTGATCGGATATGGGGTGCCGGCCGCCTCCCTCAATGCCTGCCGGCGGCAGCAGGATCAGCCGATCGTCGGCAGCACCGCGCCGCCGCGCGGGGTGATGTCCGTGACCCAGCATTGGGTCGCGTCATAGCCCAGCACCAGGCTGCCGCCGCCCGACAGGTTGAACCAGGCCTGGCGCAGCACCGGCGTGCCGGGATGATCATAGGAGATCGTCGGCAGGTCGAAGCTGGCGAGGCTGGCGGGCGGGATGCGATAGGCCGTCAGCACCCCGGCGAAGGCATCGCTGCAGGCATTGCCGCCCGACAGGGCCTTCACCCGGGCGGCCACCGCCGGGTCCGGCGGGACCGTGGGCGGCACGACGCTGCCGCAGGCGGACAGCAGCAGGGCGCCGGCAATGATGGAACGGGTCGCGGTCATGGCCGTCCCTCCCGGGATCGGGCGGCCGGTCCGGGGCGGAGCGGCCGGGGCCCTCGATATGGGGCGCCGGCCGCGTCGCTCAATGCTTCTTGCCGAAGGAGAACAGCTTCTTCAGGAAGCTGGACTGGCCATGGCGCTTGCGCTTGCGGGCGATCGCCTCGTCGCTCACGCACCAGGCGATCTGCAGCACCCGGCGCTCGCCCTTGAACGGCAGGTGGCCGTGCCAGGAATGGTCGGAGCGCTGGAAGGCCAGGAAGTTGCCGAAGGTCGGCGCCACTTCGCGGGCATTCGGGCTGTTGATGTCCTGGCTGGTCAGGATCCGCAGGCAGCCTTCGTTCGAGGCCCATTCCTGGTTCAGATAGACCAGCGCGGTGACGATCTTGTCCGGCCCGTCGGTGTGCGGCCGCCCGGCCGCCGCCTCCGACCATTTCCGCACCGTCACCAGGGTCGGCTTCGATGCCAAGTCCAGGCCGAACTTGGCGCCGAGCATGGTGGCGAATTCCCTGCTGGTGACGTCCGACACCAGCTCCTGGAACGCGCCGCCGGCCGGGTACTCGTCCGGCGGTACGAAGCCGGTGATCGGAATGTCCGGGAAGTCCTTCTCCAGCTCGGCGCGGCGCGCCTCGGGCAGCACGTCCCCGGAAATCACATGCGGGAACGGCGTCCGGTCCACCGTCGCCTGTTCGAGCACATCGTAACGCAGCATCACCGTCTCCTGAAACGCGGCCCGGGGCCTCGAAGCGAGGCCGGCCGCGCGGTCTAGCGGCGGAGAATAGGCCGGGGGCCGGCTGCGATCAACTCGCAGCAGGGTCGCAGCCCGGGAGAACCCTGGCATCGGGCGCCGCGGATCGCCATAAAGGTCGGTCGGAGGTATCCATGGGTCCTATCGTCATCGTCCTGCCGCGCAAGATGAAGTTCGGCGCCGTCGGCGCCAGCCCGGTCGATCTCTATGCGCGCGACACCGTCACCTTCAGCCGCTACGCGCAGGACATCGTCGTGGTCGGGCAGGATGCGGGCGAGCCGTTCCCCGGCATCCGCTTCCACCCGATCCCGTTGCAGGAGGGCGAGCCGCACCGCCGCTGGATGAAGCGGGCGCTGCCGCAGATCGCGGCGCTGAACCCGTCGCTGATCGAGGTGCACGCCCACCGGGTGACGGCCTCGGCCCTGGCCCGGGCGCTGCCACGGGTGCCGCTCTTGTACTTCCGGCACAACTTCATCCGCTTCCACAAGGGCCTGCTGTGGCGGCTGCACTACCGGGCCGCCGTCTCCCGCTTCGCCGGATATGTCTTCGTGTCCGAGGCGCTGCGCCGGCACTTCCAGGAGCATGCGCCCTGGTTCAAGGGCACGCTCGACGTCGTCTATAACGGCCTCGACATGGACGCGCCGGCGCCGCCGCCCGAGGCCAAGGAGAACATCATCATCCAGGTCGGGCGGGTGATCCCGGACAAGGGGCCGCTGGAATTCGCCCGGGCGATGAAGCCGGTGCTGGCGGCGCATCCGGACTGGCGCGCGGTGATGATCGGCCGCGGCCGCGACCCGGCCTTCGTCGAGCAGGTCAAGGCGACCCTGGCCGAGGCCGGCGACCGGGCGCAGTTCCTGCCCTTCATGCCGCATGACGAGGTGATGGGCTGGGTCCGCCGCGCCGCCATCGCCTCGGTGCCCTCGGTCTATGAGGAGCCGTTCGGCCGCACCGCGCTGGAGGCGCTGACCTGGGGCGCCGCCCTGGTCTGCTCCGGCACCGGGGGCCTGCGCGAGATCACCGCCGACACCGCGGTGACCCTGCCGAAGGTGACGGCGGCGGCGATCCAGGAGGCCGTCGAGACCCTGATCGGCGACCCGGCGCTGCGCCGCCGGCTGCAGCTCGAGGGGCCGGCCCGGGCGCGGGCGCATTTCGACGCCCGCACCATCGTCGCCGGGCTCGACGAGGTCCGGGCCCGACATCTGGCCGCCCGCGTGTAAGGTAAGCCGTCACATCTTCAGAGGCTGCTCCGTCTTGTCCGTGTCGCCCTTCGCCCCCGAGACGCAGATGGACCAAGCCCATGCCCGCTCCGATGCCGCGGACTTCGAAGCCAGCCGCAGGGTTCTCTGGGGCCTGGCGTACCGCATGCTCGGCTCGCGCGCCGATGCGGAGGACGCGGTGCAGGAGACCTGGCTGCGCTGGCAGGCGGCCGACCGCCGCGCCATCGACAACGCCCGGGCCTGGCTGGTCACCGCCTGCACCCGGCTGTGCATCGACCAGCTGCGCTCGGCCCGGCACCGGCGCGAGGTCTATGTCGGCCCCTGGCTGCCGGAGCCGCTGGTGAGCGAGACGGCGCCGTCCGCCGCGGAGGAGATGGAGCGCGCCGAGACGCTGACCACCGCCTTCCTGCTGCTGCTGGAGAAGCTGACCCCGGTCGAGCGCGCGGCCTATCTGTTGCAGCATGTCTTCGGGCTGGAGCACGCCGCTGTGGCGGCGGCGCTGGACCGCACCGACGCCGCCACCCGCCAGCTGGTCAGCCGGGCCCGGCGCAAGCTGGAGGGCAGCGGCCTCGTCGCCGAGCCGGTGCCGCAGCCGCAGCACGAAGCGGCGCTGACCGCCTTCCGCGACGCGCTGCGCTCCGGCGACCTGGCGCAGCTGACCGCGCTGCTGGCCCGCGACGCCAAGCTGTACAGCGACGGCGGCGGCAAGGTGCGGGCCGCGATGAACGTGATCGAGGGCGACGAGAGGGTGGCCCTGTTCCTGCACGGCGTCTGGCGCAAGTTCGGCCGCGGATTCGTCTATCTGCCGCGCTGGATCAACGGCCAGCCGGGCTGGCTGGTGCTGAACGGCGACGAGCTGATGGGCACCATCGACCTCGCCGTCGGGCCCCAGGGCATCACCGGCGTGTTCTGGACCCGCAACCCCGACAAGCTGGGCTCGGTTTCGCTGCCGGAGCAGGGCGGCGCCTGATCGTTCCGGCCGCGATCGATGCGGCTTGACGGGGCAGGGGGGCATCCGTATAGTCCGCGCGCTTTTCCGGGAGCCGGCTGTAACCCGTCGCAGGACGGGTTAGACGCGCTTTCCGCAGAGACAGACGACCGCGGATGCATCGAGGATGCGGCCGCGACAAGCGAAGGACTCCGGTTGGCCCCGCAGGCGTGGGCGCCTCGGGGTCCTGTATCGTTTGCGTCATCCTTCTCTCGGAATGGGTGTCTGTCACGGTGGGACCCGGACGGGTGGGCCGCTTTGCCGGGCCGTTTTTTGTCGAAGAACCAAGAAGGGCAGATATGCCGACGATCAACCAGTTGATCCGTAAGCCGCGCCAGCCTCAGCGGGCGCGCAACAAGGTGCCGGCTCTCCAGGCCTGCCCGCAGAAGCGTGGCGTTTGCACCCGGGTCTACACCACCACCCCGAAGAAGCCGAACTCGGCGCTTCGTAAGGTGGCGCGCGTGCGCCTCACCAACGGGTTCGAGGTCACCAGCTACATCCCGGGTGAGGGCCACAACCTGCAGGAGCACTCGGTCGTCATGATCCGCGGCGGTCGTGTGAAGGACTTGCCGGGCGTGCGCTACCACATCATTCGCGGCACGCTCGATACGCAGGGTGTCAAGGATCGTCGCCAGCGCCGTTCGAAGTACGGCGCGAAGCGTCCGAAGTAAGGAGGTCACATATGTCCCGTCGCCATCGCGCCGAGAAGCGTGAAATCCTGCCGGACCCGAAATTCGGCGATGTCATCCTGTCGAAGTTCATGAACAACCTCATGTACGACGGCAAGAAGTCGACCACCGAGACGATCGTCTACGACGCGCTCGACAAGCTGCAGAGCCGCACCAAGGCCGACCCGATCGTGGCGTTCCACGAGGCGCTGGCCAATGTCCGGCCGCATGTCGAGGTCCGGTCGCGCCGCGTCGGCGGCGCCACCTACCAGGTGCCGGTCGAAGTCCGTGCCGAGCGTGGCCAGGCCCTGGCCATCCGCTGGCTGATCGCGGCTGCGCGCAAGCGTTCCGAGACCACCATGGTCGACCGCCTCTCGAACGAGCTGATGGACGCCTCCAACCAGCGTGGCGCCGCGGTGAAGAAGCGCGAAGACACGCACAAGATGGCGGACGCCAACAAGGCGTTCTCGCACTACCGCTGGTAACCCAGCCTCCGGCCCGAGAGACTGATCATGCCGCGTAGCCACGCGATCGAGAAATACCGCAACATCGGCATCATGGCGCACATCGATGCCGGTAAGACGACCACGACCGAGCGAATCCTCTACTACACCGGAAAGTCCTACAAGATCGGCGAAGTGCATGAAGGCACGGCGACGATGGACTGGATGGAGCAGGAGCAGGAGCGCGGCATCACCATCACCTCGGCTGCGACCACCGCCTTCTGGCGCGACCACCGCGTCAACATCATCGACACGCCGGGCCACGTCGACTTCACCATCGAGGTCGAGCGGTCCCTGCGCGTGCTCGATGGTGCGGTGACCGTGTTCGATTCGGTGGCGGGCGTCGAGCCGCAGTCCGAGACGGTCTGGCGCCAGGCCGACAAGTACCACGTGCCGCGGATCTGCTTCGTCAACAAGATGGATCGGATCGGCGCGAACTTCTATCGCTGCGTCGACATGATCAAGGACCGGCTGGGCGCGGTGCCGCTGGTGCTGAACCTGCCGATCGGCGTCGAGAGCGAGTATGCCGGCATCGTCGACCTGGTCGAGAACCGGGCGGTGATCTGGGAGGACGACAGCCTCGGCGCCAACTTCCACATCGCCGAGATCCCGGACGACCTGAAGGAGAAGGCGGCCGAATACCGCCATGCCCTGCTCGACACCGCGGTCGAGATGGACGATGCGGTGATGGAGGCCTATCTCGAGGGCAACGAGCCGACGCCGGACCAGCTGCGCGCCTGCATCCGCAAGGGCACGCTGGCCTTCAAGTTCGTGCCGGTGCTCTGCGGCTCCGCCTTCAAGAACAAGGGCGTGCAGACCCTGCTCGACGCCGTGGTCGACTTCCTGCCGTCGCCGATCGACGTGGCCCAGGTCGAAGGCCACAAGATCGACTCCGACGAGACCGACACCCGGCCGACCAATGACGAGGCGCCGTTCTCGGCCCTCGCCTTCAAGATCATGACCGATCCGTTCGTCGGTTCGCTGACCTTCGCCCGGATCTATTCGGGCACGCTCCTCGCCGGGTCCTACGTCCAGAACTCGGTCAAGAACCAGAAGGAGCGGGTGGGCCGCATGCTGCTGATGCATGCGAACAACCGCGAGGAGATCAAGGAGGCCAGCGCCGGCGACATCGTCGCGCTGGTCGGCCTGAAGAACACGACGACGGGCGACACCCTGTGCGATCCGGCCAAGCCGATCGTGCTCGAGCGCATGGAGTTCCCGGAGCCGGTCATCGAGGTCGCGGTCGAGCCGAAATCGAAGGCCGACCAGGAGAAGATGTCGACCGCGCTGCAGCGCCTGGCGCAGGAGGATCCGTCCTTCCGCGTCGCCGTCGATGCGGAAAGCGGCCAGACCGTGATCAAGGGGATGGGCGAGCTCCATCTCGAGATCCTGGTCGACCGCATGAAGCGCGAGTTCAAGGTGGACGCCAATGTCGGCGCGCCGCAGGTGGCCTATCGCGAGACCATCACCCAGCGGGCCGAGATCGACTACACCCACAAGAAGCAGACCGGCGGTTCGGGCCAGTACGCCCGCATCAAGCTGGTGTTCGAGCCGCTGCCGGCGGGGTCGGGCTATCAGTTCGAAAGCTCGGTCATCGGCGGCACCGTGCCGCGGGAATACATCCCGGGCGTGGAAAAGGGCCTGAACTCGGCCAAGGACACCGGCGTGATCGCCGGCTTCCCGGTGATCGACTTCAAGGCAAGCCTGATCGACGGCGCCTATCACGACGTCGACTCGTCGGTGCTGGCCTTCGAAATCGCCTCCCGCGCGGCGTTCCGCGAGGGCATTCCGAAGGCTCGGCCGGCGCTGCTCGAGCCGATCATGAAGGTCGAGGTGGTGACGCCCGAGGACTACATGGGCGACGTCATCGGCGACCTGAACAGCCGCCGTGGCCAGATCCAGGGCATGGACAGCCGCGGCAACGCCCAGGTCATCGCGGCGATGGTGCCGCTGGCCAACATGTTCGGCTACGTCAACACCTTGCGGTCGATGTCTCAGGGCCGCGCCCAGTACTCGATGCACTTCGATCATTACGAGCAAGTGCCCCAGGCGATCGCCGACGAAGTCCGCGCCAAGCTTGCTTGATGCGCGCTTAAGAAGAACGGAGAGAGAGAATGGCGAAGGCGAAGTTTGAGCGGACGAAGCCGCACTGCAACATCGGCACGATCGGCCACGTGGATCATGGGAAGACGTCGCTGACGGCGGCGATCACGAAGATCCTGGCGGAGTCCGGCGGGGCGACGTTCA
>JAEKLZ010000127.1 GCA_019508225.1 Inquilinus limosus
GGCCGGCCGGGCCGGCGTCGCCGCACAGGAAGCGCAGGAGACTCTGACCCATGTGCTCGACACCGTCCGGCGCGACAATGCGCTGCGTTCTCTCAGCCCTGCTGCTCGCCGCGAGTGGCTGCGCAACTACGCCCAGGCCCGCGAGCGTCGATAGTTTTTGTCTGGTCGTGACCGAACCGCCCGTCACGACCGAATGGGCGGACCAAGCGGAGCAGGCCTGGGTGGATTGGCTGGTACCGATCGTCGATTACGGGCAGCGCCATTGCAGCTGGCGATGAAGGGCCCTCAAACCGCCGCCGTCGGCACCGGTGCCGGGGCGGAAGGCGGGCCGGATCGGCGGATCCGTTCCGCCAGCTGCCGCATGGCACGATATCCCGGGCGTTCGATCCACCGATGCGCCGCCCAGGCCACGACGATGCAGACGGCGACGGCGAAGACCAGGCTGGCGATCACCAGCGCCGGCGATGACGGCCAATGCCCGAAGACCCAGAACGCCACCACCTTGTAGACCCGCAGCACGATGAAATGGGTCATGTAGAGGGCGAAGGACCAGACCCCCAGCAGATGCACCGGCGTGAACGACATCACCGCCGTCGGGCCGGGGCCGGCCACCGACAGGGCCAGGACGATGGCGCAGAAGATCGGGGATGCCATCCAGTCGGCCTCGCCGAAGACGATGACGGCGACCATGGCCGAAGCCGCGAGGCTGATGCTGATGCCGGACCCGAGCCACGGCGCGGCGCGGCGCACCGGTTGGGAATGCGATGCGTGCTCGGTGATCACGCCGAGGGTGAAGCCGCAGAGGCAGCGCAGCACGGCGCCGTGATCAGTCAGGCTCAGCGTCCCCGACGGGCTGATCGATTCGAGCCAGGCCAGCCCCGCGATCGCAGCCCCGACGACCAGGGTCAGCACCGCGGCCGGGCACCGGACCAGGATCACGAACAGGATCGGATACAGGATATAGGCCGCCCATTCGGCGCTGATCGACCAAGCGACGGTGTTCCAGCTCGGGCCATGGCCCAGGAACCAGGTCTGGACCAGGAACAGGTTTTCGAACCAGGCGGCGACCGTGTTGGTGTCCGCAAAGGCCGGCGTGTTGCCGACATTGGTGAAATATTTGAGAAATTCCAGCGGCAGCAGGACCACCAGCGTCACGACGTTGAGCGCGAACAGCCGGCCCAGCCGCTTGGTCAGGAAATAGCCGTAGTCAGCCCGGCGAAGGCTGTCCTCGAACAGATATCCGTTGGCGCGCGAAATGATGAAGCCGCTGAGCACGAAAAAGAAGTCCACGGCGATATAGCCGTCGGAGATGATCCCGATGTGGTCGGTCCTAAAGCTGAGCGGCAAGATCGCCCGGTCGCAGAGCTCGTTGATTGTCGCTTGCAGATGAAATAGAACGACAATAAAGGCGGCGATGCCGCGGGAGCTGGTGAGCGGCTTTATCTCTTCTGAGTCTTTCATCTATTGATCTGTCGAAAAATAAATAGAAACACGGGCGCGTAGAGCAACATAAAATCTTGAGAACGGTCAAGTGTCGCATGATGGCGCGGCGGGGCGGCGGCAACGCGCCGCCGCCCCTCGCTGTCGTTGAGAACCGGGCGCCTAGAACCGGCCGGCGCGGAAATCCTCGATCGCCTCGACGATCTGCGCCTCGGTTGTCATTACGAAGGGGCCATACTTCGCCACCGGTTCACGCAACGGCTTGCCGGCGACGATCAGCAGCCGCGCCGGGCTGGCCTTGGCCGCCGCACGCACGCCGTCGCCGGCACCGAGCACGCCCAGCGTGCCGCGCTCCAGCGTCTCGCCGCCGACCTCCGCCGTGCCCTCATAGGCATAGGCGAAGCCGGCATGGCCTTCCGGCAGCGGCAGGTCGACCGCGGCGCCGGCTTCGAGATGGACATCGAGATAGACCGGCTCGGTGGTGCCGCCCTCGACCGCGCCTGCCGTGCCGCCGAATCGGCCGGCGATGACGCGGATCCTGGTTCCGGCCCCCGCAGTCACCTCCGGCACCGAATCGGCCGGGATGTCCTGGTAGCGCGGCTCTGCCATCTTGTCCGCGGCCGGCAGGTTGACCCAGAGCTGGAAGCCCCACATCAGCCCGTTCTCCTGCTCCGGCATTTCGGAATGGACGATGCCGCGGCCGGCCGTCATCCACTGCACGCTGCCGGGGCCGAGCAAACCGACATTGCCCTTGTTGTCGCCGTGCCGCATCCGGCCGGCCAGCATGTAGGTGACGGTCTCGAAGCCGCGATGCGGATGGTCCGGGAAGCCGGCCAGGTAGTCGGCGGCGTCGTCCGACCGGAACTCGTCCAGCATCAGGAACGGGTCGAGGTCTGGCAGGCCGGGCTGGCCGATCACGCGGGTCAGCTTCACCCCGGCGCCTTCGCTGGCCGGGCGGCCGCGGAGGGTGCGGATCACGTCGCGCGGGCGGGCGAGGCTGGCCGCTTCGGTGGTGGGCATCGTCATCTCCATCTCGGCGCCGGGAATCGCCGGCGCGGTTTCGCTCCGCCGCAAAGATTGGCGCGATGGCCTGACGAGAGAATGCGTCTTTCCCCGAAACCGCCGTTCGATATGATCGAACGATGCGGTATCGGCTCGATGACATCGCCACCTTCCTGCAGGTGGTGGACAGCGGCAGCATCAGTGCGGCGGCGCGCCGGCTGAACCTGTCGAAATCCGTGGTCAGCAAGCGGATCAGCGACCTCGAGGCCGGGCTGGGCGGGGCCCTGCTGCAGCGCTCGACCCGCCGGGTGCTGCCGACCGACCGCGGCCTGGCCTTCTACGAGCGCGGCCGCAGCATCCTGCGCCAGCTCGACGAGGCGGCGGAGGAGGTGGCAGAGGGCGATGGCGACCTGCGCGGGACCCTGCGCGTCGCCGCGCCGATGAGCTTCGGCACGCTGTATCTCGGCCCGGTGCTGTTCGACTTCGCGCGCCAGCACCCGCGGCTGGCCCTGACCCTCGACCTCGACGACCGCATGGTCGACCTGGCGGCGCAGGGCTACGACCTCGCCATCCGCATCACCCGGCCGCGTGATTCGGCGTTGATCGCCCGGCGTCTCGCCGCCAGCCGGCGGGTGGTCTGCGCCAGCCCTGGCTACGCCGCCGCCGTCGGACTGCCGCGGACTCTGGCGGAACTGCCGCAGCACGAGGCGATCGGCACTGCCGAGGCGCCGTCCACCTGGCTGTGGCAGTTCGAGCCCTTCGCCGCCGGCGGGCCGCCGCGCAGCGTGGCGATGCGCAGCCGGATCACCGTCAACAATGGCGAGGCCGCGCGGGATGCGGCGATTGCCGGGCTCGGCCTGACGGTGCTGCCGACCTTCATCGTCGCGGATGCCCTGCGCGACGGCCGGCTGCAGCATCTGGCGCTGGACGCCGATCCGATGGCGGATGTGATCCATGCGCTGTATCCGCAGACCCGGCACCTGTCGCGCCGGGTGCGGGCGCTGATCGAACACCTGGCCGAGAGCTGCGCCGAGGCTGCGCCCTGGGAACAGGGGCTGGCGTTCGCCCCGGCCGAACGCCGGGTTTCCTGATCCGCCGCTTCCCTCGTTGGCGGGTCATCGCGATCTTTCCGGCACAATCACCGGAACGGAGATCACGATGATCACGCTGCACGACCGCATGGCCCGGGGCCGCACCGAGACCGGCCTGATCGAGGCTCGCCACACCTTCTCCTTCGGCCGGTTCCACGATCCGGACCGCATGAGCTTCCGGTCGCTGCGCGTGCTGAACGAGGATCGAGTCGTCCCCGGCGCCGGCTTCCCCGAGCATCCCCATGCCGAGATGGAGATCCTGACCTATGTGCTGTCCGGCGCGGTCGAACATCGCGACAGCCTCGGCAACAGCGCAGTGATCCATGCCGGCGACCTGCAGCGGATGACCGCCGGCACCGGCATCACCCATGCCGAGATGAACCCCTCGGCGACCGAGCCGCTGCACCTGCTGCAGATCTGGTTGCATCCGGACCGTCGCGGCCTGGCCCCAGGGTACGAGCAGCTGAGCGTCGAGGTGGAAGCGACCGGCGGGCTGCGGCTGGTGGCGGCGCCCGAGGGCGGCGACGGTGTCCTGGAGATCCATCAGGACGCCCGGCTCTCCATCGCGCGGCTCGCCGCCGGCGAGGCAGTGGAGCATGCGATCGCTCCGGGCCGGGCCGTCTTCGTCCAGCTGACCCGCGGGGTCGTCACGCTCGACGGGCACGAGATGCGGGCGGGCGACGGCGCCGCGGTCGAGGACGAGCCGAGCCTTCGGATCACGGCCGAGACCGAAGCGGAATTCCTGCTGTTCGACCTGACCTGACCACCAGCCGCGGCCCGGAGATCGCATCCGGGCCGCGGGCCTCTCGACCGGCTGCCGCCGGTCCTGGCAGGATGGCGGTCCGCTCCTCGACAGGATCACCACCGTCGCCCATGCGCATCGCCCTGCTGATCGCGGCCATTGCTGTCTTTCTGATCGGAATCGGCGTCTGGAGCTTCGCCATCACCGGCGATCTGGCCGGAGCCGATGACGGCCAGGCTGTCCGGATCGCGGCCGGCGCAGCGGTGGCGGCCCTGCTGCTGATCGGCGGCTTCGTGGTCCTGATCCTGCGTGGACGGTCGCGCGACCGAGACCGGCGCTGACCCTGGCGGTGCAAGGGGTTGCGCCGACCGCGGCGCTGTGGCCGGATGCCGGAAACCGCGTGACGCGCAGCAGACCAGGGCATGGCCGACGATCCGATGACCGAACCGCCGCAGCGGGTGGGGTTCCTCCTGGTGCCGAACTTCTCGATGATGGCCCTGTCTGCGGTGCTGGAGCCGTTCCGGGCCGCCAACTGGGTGGCGCGACGCACGCTCTACGACTGGCGGCTGCTCTCGGTCGATGGCGAGCCGGTCACGGCCAGCAATGACGGCGTGCTGATGGCGCAGGGCGCGATCGGGCCCGAGGATTCCTTCACCATGGTCGTCGTCGTCGCCGGGCTGGACCCGCAGGAGGGCCGCGACGGCTATCGCTGCACCATCCACTGGGAGAATCTCAGCGCTTTCACCGAGACCTTCCCGCGGCTCGACGTCACCGGGCGGCTGTTCGAGATCGACCGCGACCGCTTCACCTCGGCCGGCGGCACGGCGTCGCTGGACATGACGCACTACCTGATCGGCCAGGCGCATGGGATCGACCTCGCCAACCAGGTGGCGGAGCAGTTCCTGCACGCCCGGCCGCGCCAGGGGCATGCGCCGCAGCGGATGGAGCTGCGCGAGCGGCTCGGCGTCAGCCATCCGAAGCTGCTGGCTGCGATCGCCGAGATCGAGGCCAATCTGGCGGAGCCGCTGCCGCGGGCGGCGCTGGCCCGGGCGGCCGGGCTGTCGACCCGGCAGCTCGAGCGGCTGTTCCGGATCTATCTGAACTGCACCCCGTCCCAGTACTATCTCGAGGCCCGGCTGAAGCACGCCCAGATCCTGCTGGCGCAGACCTCGATGCCGATCCTGGAGGTGGCGGTGGCCTGCGGCTTCGCCTCGGCCTCGCATTTCGCCAAATGCTATCGCGCCCTGTTCAACCACTCGCCACGGGCAGAGCGGGCGCCGCGCCCGGTGGCGCCGACCCAGGTGATGGGCCAGCGCCGGGCGTGGTAGCGGCAGCGGCGTTATCGGCTATGGCAGCTCGACGCGGGCGGCGGTGACGCGGTTCTCGTTCTTCTGCTTGTCGCGGACCACGCCCCAGATCACGCCCTGCTGCGTCCGGTCCCAGGCGATGCCCTGGCCGGCGATGTCGAGCGGCGCGGTGCCGACCCAGCGCAGCACCGAGCCGGCCTCCGGCAGCGCCAGGGCGTAGACCTCCGGCTCGTCATGGCCGGTGATCCAGAGCCGCCCGTCCGGCCCCCAGGATCCGCCGGAGTTGCTCATGTCGCCGAACTTCTCCAGCAGCTCCGGCGGCAGCACCCAGGCCTCGGCGACGCGCCAGTCGGTGTCGAAGCGGACGATCTGGGTGTTGTATTTGTTGCCATAGGCCAGCGGGCTGCGGTCGAACACGCGGTTGTAGTTGGCGAAGCCGCCCCACCAGACCCCGTCGCGATAGTCGATCCAGGTCAGCGACCCGCGATCGATGCCGAAGCTATGCGTGCCGACATGCTTCAGCGTCGCCGCGTCCCAGATCTCGACCGAACTGGTCATCGGCCATTCCGGATAGTTGGAATGGGCGGTGTAGAGCTTGCCGTCGACGACCACGCCGCTGTCGAGATGGCCGATCGGCCCGTCCTTGGCCTCGCTCCAGGCGGCGATCCGGGCACCGGTGGTCTTGTCGTAGCGGGCGATCGACCGGCTGTTGATGGCGTAGAAAGACCCGCCATCCACCGCCACGGCCTGCCGCGCCTCCGCAGCAGGGAAAGAGGCGACCGCCTCGACCGGATACGGCTTCGGGTCCTCCGCCCGCGCCGGGGCCGCCAGCAGGCCGGCGGCGAGAAGCAGGGCTGGAACAGCGGTCATGCGGATCATCGATCGTCCCTCGTACCTTCGGAGGGCGCCGACCCTAGGGCTTGGGTCGTGACAGGACGATGATGCTTCCTTGAAGCTTCGGTTGCCGGCCCGGCCTGTCACCGCAGCAGCGGCGTGACCTTGGCATGCAGCAGCCGCACCAGCTCCGGGTCCATGATGTCGAAGCGGTCGGGGATGTCGAGGCAGACCACCCGGGCCTGCTTCAACGAGCCGCGGAAGCGGGCGGACAGCTTGGCGCGCTGCGCCTTCTCCATGACGAAGATCAGGTCCGCCCATTCGACCAGTTCGGCGGTCAGCGGTTCCTCGGCGTCTGGGTTCAGCCCGGCCGAAGCCGTCTCGACACCCGGGGCATCGGCGAAGATCACCTCTGCCGTGGGGCTGCGCCGCAGATTGCGGCCGCAGACGAACAGGACGTGCTTCACCTGGCCGCTGCGTCCGCCCGCTGCAGGATCGCGGCCAGGCCTGGCGGCAGCGTACCGCCCAGCACCATCACCTGCAGCCGCAGCAGGGCGCCGACGGTCAGCGAATCGGTGATCCGGCCATCCGCGACCATGGCGAAAGCCTCGGTCAGCGGCACCGTGCGCAGCGCGAGGTCTTCCGTTTCCTCCGGCTCGGCCTCGCCCTGGGTCAGGCCCCAGGCGACGAACAGATGGGCGATCTCGGTCGAGACGCTGTTCGACAGATGCATGGTCAGGAGGTCGTGCCAATGCGCCGCCTCCAGTCCGGTCTCCTCGCGCAGCTCACGCTGGGCCGACAGCACCGGCGGCAGCCGCGGGTCGCCGCCACCCTCCGGGATCTCCCAGCTGTAGAGGCCGGGAGCATAGCGGTATTGCCCGACCAGGGTGACGCGGCCGCGGTCGTCGATCGGCACCACTCCGATCGCCAGGTTCTTGTAGGTGACCACGCCGTAGATCCCAGGGGTCCCGGCCGGGGTCAGCACATCGTGCTCGTCGACTTTGATCCAGGGGTTCTCGTAGACGGGCTTGATCTTCAGAGTGGTCCAGCGGTTCGGGCCATCATCACCGTTGGCGCCGTCACCAATCGCCACGGACTTCCTCCACCAGCCGCTCCAGCCGGCTCAGGTCGGCGACCTGCAGGTGGTCGGCGGCGCGGATGACGATGCCCGACTTGGCGAGGTCGCTCAGCACCCGCGCCACGGTCTCGCGCGTGGTGCTGACCCGGCTGGCGATGTCGGAATGCACCGGGATCGGCCGGATCGTCGCACTGCCGTCCGGCTGCGCCCCGAGCGTCGCCAAGCGCAGCAGCTCGGCATGCACCCGGTTGTTGGCCCCGACCGTGCTCAGCTCCATGATCCGCTCATTGGCCCGGCGGAGCACGCCGACCAGATGCACCATGACCGCCAGTGCCAGGGCGGGATTCTCCGTCACCGCGCTGCGGAAGATGGCGGTGGGCAAAGCGGCGACGGTCGCCTCGGTCAGCGCCATGACGTTGGCCGAGCGCGGCTCACGGTCCAATGCCGACAACTCGCCGAAGCTGGCGCCGGCCGACAGGTCGTCGAAGGTGATCTCGCGGCCGGAGGCGGAATAGATCACCACCCGGACCTTGCCCTCGACCAGGAAGTAGACATGGTCGGGGTCGTCGTTGCGGTCGATGATCTGCTCATGCGCCGCGAAGCGCTGCCAGCGGCACTGCTTCTGCAGCTCGGCGCGCAGGGTGGCTGGAGCGACCGACAGAAGATCGATCCCGTCGAGGGGGCGGGCGTCGTTGGCAGGCACGGATGCGTCTCGTTCTTAAGGCCTGCCAGAATAGGGCCGGCGGGCCGCGCCCGCCAGACCGAACTGCGGTCCTCAGCCCGGCCGCTGGAGGGCGGGGCGCATGGGGCGCGGCGCGCCGACCCGGCGCAGCCAGCCGCGTGCCGGCACTTCGACCCGGCGGTGCAGCAGGATGGAGAGCGGCAGCAGCGCCGCGATCATCAGCGCGATCATTCCCACCGACTGCAGGGCGGAGAAGCCGGCATCCTCGATCTCGTGCCCGGTGGCCAAACGCCAGCCGAGATGCACGCTGTCGAGTAGCAGGATCTGCGCCAGATAGACGGCGTAGGAGATCTCGCCGAGGAAGATCATCGGCCGCGTGCCCAGCGCCCGGCCCACCCGCGCCGTGTTCTGCGCCAGGCAGAGGATCAGCAGGCCGAACAACGGCATGATGAAGACGCCGCGCATGTTCAGGTGCATGGCCAGGACGATGCCGGCGGCGGCGGCCAGGGCCGCCGCGTCGGTCGCCATCCATCGCGGGGCGCCGTCCCGCCAGACGCGGTAGAGGGCCATGCCGCCGGTGAAGCCGAGGAAACAGCGCGGCACGCCCCAGTCGCTGGTCAGGTCGAGATCGTGCTGCGGCCCGGCGGACAACAGGGCGAAACCGGCGAGGGTCGCAACATAGAGCAGGAGCAGCCCGGACGGACGCAGCCGGGCGACGACCGGCACAAGTAGCGGGAAGGCGAGGCCGACAATCCATTCGGCGCTGATCGACCAGGACGGTCCGTTCCAGGTGATGGTGTCGTAGAGGCCGGCCGCGTTCAGCAGCAGCAGGCTGCCCGGCAGGGTGGCCAGGGTGTGGCTGCCGCCGAAGGCGCCTTGGCCGACGGCCAGCTTCACCAGCTCCAGCAGTACGAAGCCGCCCAGGAGGACGAGATGCAGCGGGTACAGCCGCGCCAGGCGGGCCTGCAGGAATGGGCCCAGCGTCGCCTTGGATGGCCCGTCGGCGAAGCTGCGCCCATAGACGTGCATCAGGATGAAGCCGCTGAGCGCGAAGAACAGGTCGACGAAGAGATAGCTTTTGCCGACGAAGAAGGTCGTGTCGGTCAGATGCAGGTTCGGGAAGGACCCGACGGAATAGTGGAACACGACGACGCAGAGCGCGGCGATGCCACGCAGCGCGGTCAGGGCGGGAAAGTATTGCTGCTGGCTGCGGGGGGATGCCTCGGCCATGAGCTCCGGAATGCTGTTGAAGGCGCCTGATGGACCGAACCATCGGGCCGGCCGAACGTTCCCCGGGCTGCGGCGTCCCGCCTCAACCCCGTCCGGCCAGGGCGCGCTCCTCGACGCCGATGCGGTGGTATAGCAGCAGGGCATTGGCGAGAGAGAAGGCGATGGCGATCGCCCAGGCGTCGAAGGCCAGGGGCAGCACCGCGATCTCCGCCGTCACGATCAGGTAGTTGGGGTGCCGGACCCAGCGATAGGGGCCGCGGCGCACCAGCGGCGCGCCGGGCAGGCTCAGCACGCGCGTGGTCCAGTACGCCCCCAGCGTCGCCACCACCCAGACCCGCGCCGCCTGCAGCAGCACGAACACGGCCAGCAGCGGCCAGGACGGGGCGCGGGCGGCCGGGATCAGCAGGAACACCGCCAGCAGCCAGGTGCCGTGCAGCAGGATGAACAGCGGATAGTGGCTTGCGCCGCTCTCGACCGCGCCACGGGCGCGCAGGCGGGTCTCGTTCCGGCGGGCATAGACCAGCTCGCCCAGGCGCTGCGCCGCCACCAGCAGCGCCACCCCCTGTGCCCAGCCCAGCATCAGCCGCAGTCCAGCACGGCGAAGCCGGCGCAGAAGCCGGGCCCCAGCGCGCTCAGCAGCCAGCGCCCGGCCATCTGCCGGCGCTTTTCCGCCAGCACGAACAGCACCGTCACCGCCGACATATTGCCGTAGCGGCGCAGCACCGCCCGCTCGGCCGCCATTGCCGCGTCCGGCAGCTCGAAGGCGTCGCGCAGGGCCTCCACCACCTTGGTGCCGCCGGGGTGGAACACGAAGCCGGAGAGATCCTCGACACCGAGCCCGTGCCGGTCGAGGAAAGCCTCCGCCGCCGGCCGCAGGTCGCGCCGCACCAGTGTGGGGATGTCGCGCGAGAAGATCACGCCGAGCCCGTCGGCCTCGACCGACCAGCCCATCACATCCAGCGTACCGGGCCAGCGGTGCTCGCCGGTCGGTCCCAGGGCAGGCGCGCCGTCCTCCGGCCGGATCAGCACCGCGGCGGCGCCGTCGCCGAACAGCGCGGTGGCGACGACGTTGCTCTTGGTCAGGTCGCCGCGGCGGAAGGTCGGGCCGCACAGCTCCACCACCAGCAGCAGCACGGTGCCATTGAGCGCCCGTGACAGCGCCGTGGCGCGGGCGAGGCCCAGCACGCCGCCGGCGCAGCCCAGGCCGAACACCGGCAGCCGCACCGTGTCCGGCCGGAACGGCAGCCGCTCCATCAGCCGGGCGTCGAGGCTGGGCGTGGCGATGCCGGTCGAGCAGATGGTGACGATGGCGTCGACCTCGCCGGCGCCGATGCCGGCCTCGTCCAGGCAGCGCCTCGCGGCGTCTTCCAGCAGGTCCAGCGCCGTGTCCATGAACACGGCGCTGCGGTCGTGCCAGTCATGCGGGGCGAAGTACCAGTCCAGCGGCACGGCGGAGCGGCGGGTGTCGATGCCGGCCGAGTCATAGATCGGCGCCATGCGCTCGAACAGCGCCGGCTTCGCCGCGAAGACGCGCCGGGCGCCCTCGCGCGCCTCGTCCTGGGTGATCACATACCGGGGAACGGCTGTCGCCAGCCCCGCGAGTCTCGGCATCCTGTACCTCCGCGGGGCCATCCCGCCCAGGGAAGGACCAGAACTGGTCCTTCCAGTCTGTTCGGGAAAGAGGCCGCCGCGTTGCGTGCGTAACGCAGGTCAGGATGCCGCAGGGCCGCTGATCCGCCGCGGCCGCAGCGCCGTCGCGGCGATCAGCGCGGCGGCGAGGCAGGCCACGGCCGCGCCGGTCGCCAGCGGCGGGAAGCCGGCGGCGGCATAGCCGATCCCGGCCAGGCCGGTGCCGATCAGGGTGCCGAGATAGGTGACGGCGCTGTTCAGTCCCAGCACGGCGCCCCGCGCCTCCGGCTTGGCGCGGGACAGCAGCAGCACCAGGATGTTCAGCCCGAAATGATTGGCGAAGCCCCACAGCCCGGTCAGCGCGGCGATCGCGGCGAAGCTGTGCGTTGCCGGCAGCATCAGTGCGTAGATCACTGCCACCGCCAGTAGCACCAGCGGGAACAGCCGGCGCGGCCCCAGCCGGTCGACCAGCCCGTCGCCCAGGCTGGCGGCGCCGAAGCCGACGCCGTAGGTCAGCACGATCAGCCCGGCCTGTCCGGCGCTTAGGCCGAGTTCGGCCCGCACATGGTCGCCGATGAAGGCGTAGACGCCGTAGAAGGCGGCCATGAAGCCGAGGCAGATCGCCAGCAGCGCCGGCACGCCGGGATAGGCGAGGGGGGCGACCAGCGCCCCCAGCCCCGGCTTCGTGCCCCGGTCACGTGATACCGGCGTCGGCAGCCGGGCGATGCCGAACAGGGCCAGCACGGCAAGGCCGGCCAGCACCAGGAAGACGGCGCGCCAGCCCAGCGTTTCGGCGACCAGGGCGGCGGCCGGCACGCCGGCGACCATGGAGATCGACCAGCCCGTCAGCACCCGGCCCAGCACCCGCGATTCCCGGCCCGGTGGCGCGATGGTGGTGGCCAAGGTGTAGATCGAGGGCAGGATGATCCCGGCGCCGAGCCCGGCCAGCGCTTGGGCTGCCGCCAGCATCAGCCAATGCATGGCGAAGGCGGAGAGCAGCGTGGCCGCCGCCAGCCCGACCATGCCGCCGAGCAGCGCCCGGCGGGGCCCGATGCGGTCGATCTGCGGCGCCAGCAGGAAGGCCGACAGCGCGGTCGCCCCGCCATAGGCGGCGATGGCGCGCGACACGGCCACCGGCGTGGCCGTCATCGCCGTGGCGACATCGCCCAGGATCGGGCTCAGCACCAGCGAGTTCGAGCCGACCACGGCAATGCCGGCGGTCAGGATTGCGGTCTGTAGCGAGACGGCGGTCAGATGTTGATGACGTTCGGCCATGAGATATAGTTACCGAACCTGGTTCGGTCATGAAGGGCAATTCTCGTGGACATCGAAAATACGAAAACGGTTCGGCGCCGGTCCGCGGAGGCCCCCTCCGTCGATGCCGTCGACCGAAAACTGTTAGGGATTTTGGCGACCGATGCGACGCTGAGCTACGCCGAGCTCGGCCGGGCACTGAACCTGTCGCCGCCGGCGGTGCATGAGCGGGTGAAGCGGCTGAAGCGCGACGGGGTGATCAAGGCCACGGTCGCGGCGCTGGACGGGCGCAAGCTGGGCAAGTCGATCCTGGCCTTCATCCATGTCAACACCACCGGGTGGGGCAAGAGCCAGGAGATGCTCGACTTGGCGCAGTTGCCGGATGTGGAGGAGATCCACACCGTGACCGGCGACACCTGCGTCATGCTGAAGGTGCGAACCCAGGACGCCCAGGGGCTGGAGGATCTGCTGCGGGTGATCTACGACATCCCCGGCGTCCAGGGCACCCGCAGCTACATTGTGCTCAGCTCACATCTGGAGCGTGGGGCGCTGCCGGCCGATTAGGGGACGGGCGACGCGTCCATGGCTTGCGCGGGCCGCAGCCGGCATTCGGCCAGGCGGTCCAGCTCGTCCAGCGCGGCGGCATGGCTCTGGCCCCAGTCGCACAGCGCGCGCAGCACCGGCTCCAGGCTCAGCCCCAGCGCAGTGGCCGAATAATCCACCCGCGGCGGCACCTGGCGGAAGATTTCGCGGTGCACCAGTCCGTGCTCCTCCATCTCGCGCAGTTGCTGGATCAACACTTTCTGGCTGATCTCGGGAAGCGACCGCTTGAGCTGCGACAGCCGCCGCGGCCCGTCGAACAGATGGTAGAGGATCACCGCTTTCCAGCGGCCGCCGACCACCTTGAAGGCGCGGGTCAGTATGGAACGAAAGGGTGTGTAGAGCCGCCGGGCGGCCCACTGGCAAATGGCGTCTCACGCCGTTCAATGCCAGGTGAGACCATGAAAGCCGTTCAGTTCAGCCGCTTCGGCGGGCCCGAGGTGCTCGAGACCGTCGAGCTGCCGACCCCGCAGCCCGGTCCCGGCGAGGTGCTGGTCCGGGTTCGGGCCACCGGTGTGAACTATTTCGAGACGCTGATGCGTCGGAACCTCTACGCAGTCACGCCCCAGCTGCCGATGGCGCCCGGCGTCGAGGTCGCGGGAGAGATCGAGGTGGTGGGGGAAGGTGTCGACGCCGCCCTTCGCGGTGCGCGCGTCGCGGTCCCGATGTTTGCCGTCGGCCGTCCCAATGGCGGCTATGCCGAATATCTCGCCATCGATGTCGCTTCGCTCGTGCCGCTGCCCGACGGCCTGCCCTTTGAGCATGCCGTCGCGCTGCTGGTGCCGGGCCTGACGGCGTTGCATCTGGTGCGGCGCAGCCCGCCGCGGGGCCGGACGGTGCTGGTCACGGCCGCGGCCGGCGGCGTC
>JAEKLZ010000128.1 GCA_019508225.1 Inquilinus limosus
AACGGCGCGGGCTCGGGCGGCGAGGCCGCGGGCGACACCCTGTCCGGCATCGAGAACCTGATCGGCTCGGCCCTCAACGACACGCTGACCGGCGATGCCGGGGCCAACATCCTGGCCGGCGGCGACGGCAACGACACGCTCCAGGGCCGCGGCGGCGCCGACACGCTGCAGGGCGGCAACGGCATCGATACCGCCTCCTATGCCGCCTCGGCCGCCGCGGTCGTGGTCACGGTCAACGGCGCCGCCTCGGGCGGCGACGCCGCGGGCGATACCCTGTCGGGCATCGAGAACCTGATCGGCTCGGCCCTCAACGACACGCTGACCGGCGATGCCGGGGCCAACACCCTGGCCGGCGGCAACGGCAACGACACGCTCCAGGGCCTCGGCGGCGCCGACTCGCTGCAGGGCGGCAACGGCACCGACACCGCCTCCTACGCCGCCTCGGCCGCCGGGGTGATCGTCAACCTGATAACGGGCACCGGTACCGGGGGCGACGCCCAGGGCGACGTGCTGAGCAGCATCGAGAACCTCATCGGCTCGGCCTCCGCCGACATCCTGATCGGCACCGCCGGGGCGAACACCCTCAACGGCGGCACCGGTGATGACACGCTCGACGGCCGCGCCGGTGCCGACACGCTGACCGGCGGTGCCGGCACCGACACCGCCAGCTACGGCGCCTCCGCGGCCGGGATCGTGGTCACGGTCAACGGCGCCGCCTCGGGCGGCGACGCCGCGGGCGACATCCTGACCGGCATCGAGAACCTGACCGGCTCTGGCCTCAACGACACGCTGACCGGCGATGCCGGGGTGAACGTGCTGAACGGCGGCAACGGCAACGACACGCTCGTCGGCCTCGGCGGCGCCGACACGCTGCAGGGCGGCGCGGGCATCGACACCGCCACCTACGCCGCCTCGGCGGCGGGCGTCACGGCCAACCTGCTGACCGGCGTGGGCTCCGGCGGCGATGCCGCGGGTGACACGCTGACGGCGATCGAGAACCTGACCGGATCCGCCTTCAACGACACGCTGACCGGCGGCGCCGGGGCCAATGTCCTGGACGGCGGCGACGGCAACGACCTGCTCCAGGGTGGCGCCGGCGCCGACGTGCTGCAGGGCGGCAACGGCATCGACACCGCCTCCTACTCCGCCTCGGCCGCCGCGGTCGTGGTCACGGTCGACGGCGGCGGCGGCGGCGGCGACGCCGCGGGCGACGCCCTGTTCGGCATCGAGAACCTGACCGGCTCGGCTTTCAACGACACGCTGATCGGCGGCAACAACGTCAATGTCCTGGCCGGGGGCGACGGTGACGACGCGCTCCTGGGCGGCGGCGGCGCCGACACGCTGCAGGGCGGCGACGGCGACGACCTGCTCGCCGGCGGCGCCGGGGCCGACGCGCTGAATGGCGGCAACGGCATCGACACCGTCGCCTATGACGGCCCGGCGGGCATCGTGATCAGCCTGTCGACCAACACCGCGTCGGGCGGCGATGCTCAAGGCGACAGCTTCAGCAGCATCGAGAACGTCTTCGGCTCGGCCTTCGCCGACACGATCAATGGCAGTGCCGGTGCGAATGTCCTGGATGGCGGCGCCGGCGACGACCTGCTGGCGGGCCGCGGCGGGGCCGACGCGCTGCTGGGCGGCGCGGGCATCGACACCGCCACCTACGCCGCCTCGGCCACGGGCGTCACGGTCAACCTCGCGGCCAACACCGCGACGGGCGGCGATGCCGCAGGCGACACGCTGACGGCGATCGAGAACCTGATCGGTTCGGGCCTCAACGACACCCTGACCGGCAGCGCCGCGGCCAATGTGCTGGACGGCGGCACCGGCAACGACCTGCTCGACGGCGGCGCCGGGGCCGACACGCTGGCTGGCGGCGCCGGCATCGACACGGCCAGCTACGCCGCCTCAGCCGCGGGCGTCAACATCAACCTCGCGGGCGGCTCCGCCAACGGCGGCGACGCCGCGGGCGACACGCTGACCGGCATCGAGAACCTGATCGGCTCGGCCTTGGCCGACACGCTGGCCGGCGATGCCGGAGCCAACGTCCTGGCCGGCGGTGACGGCAACGACACGCTCATCGGCTTCGGCGGTGCCGACGCGCTGCAGGGCGGCAACGGCATCGACACCGCAGACTATGGCGCCTCGGCAGCGGGCGTCAATCTCAGCCTCTCGTCCAACACCGCGACGGGCGGCGATGCCGCGGGCGACAGCTTCAACAGCATCGAGAACATCATCGGCTCGGCCTTCGCCGACACCATCAACGGCAGTGCCGGGGTAAATTTCCTGAGTGGCGGCGCCGGCGACGACGTGCTCGCGGGCCGCGGCGGCGCGGATACCCTGTTCGGTGGGGCGGGCAGCGACACGGCCGACTACATCGCCTCTGCGGCCGTCAACGTCAACCTGGCGACCGGCACCGCCACGGGCGGCGATGCCCAGGGGGACAGCTTCAGCAGCATCGAGAACCTCTCCGGCTCGAACCAGGCCGACACCCTGACCGGCGATGCCGGGGCCAACACCCTCAGCGGCGCCGGCGGGGACGACCTGCTCGCCGGCGGCGCCGGTGCCGATGCGCTGGCCGGCGGCGCCGGCACCGACACGGCGAGCTACGCCGCCTCGGCGGCCGCGGTCGTGGTCACGGTCAATGGCGCCGCCTCGGGCGGTGATGCCGCGGGCGACACCCTGTCGGGCATCGAGAACCTGATCGGCTCGGCCTTCGACGACACGCTGACCGGCGACGCCGGGGCGAATGTCCTGGCCGGCGGCGACGGCAACGACACGCTCCAGGGTGGCGCCGGCGCCGACGCGCTGCAGGGCGGCAACGGCATCGACACCGCCTCCTACTCCGCCTCGGCCGTCGCGGTCACGGTCACGGTCAACGGCGCCGCCTCGGGCGGCGATGCCGCGGGCGACACGCTGACCGGCATCGAGAACCTGACCGGCTCGGCCCTCAACGACACCCTGACCGGCGACGCCGGGGCCAACACCCTCGTCGGCGCCGGCGGCAACGACGTGCTCAATGGCGGCGCCGGCGACGACCTGCTCGACGGCCGTGGCGGCGCCGACGCGCTGCAGGGCGGCACGGGCATCGACACGGCGACCTATGCCGCCTCGGCCGCGGGCGTCACGCTCAGCCTCACGACCAACACCGCGTCGGGGGGCGATGCCCAGGGCGACACCTTCAGCAGCATCGAGAACCTGATCGGCTCGGCCCTCAACGACACCCTGACCGGCGACGCCGGGGCGAATGTCCTGAATGGCGGCACCGGAGACGACGTGCTGGCGGGCCGCGGCGGTGCGGACATCCTGCAGGGCGGTGCCGGCAGCGACACGGCCGACTACACCGCCTCCACTGCGGGCGTCGGGGTCAACATCGCGGGCGACAGCGGGCAGGGCGGCGATGCTCAGGGCGACCATTTCGAGAGCATCGAGAACATCATCGGCTCGAACTTCACCGACAGCCTGATCGGCAATAAAGGGGCCAACACCCTCAGCGGCGCCGGCGGAGACGACGCACTCCAGGGCGGCGCCGGGGCCGACGTGCTTCAGGGCGGCACAGGCCTCGATTGGGCGATCTATTTCGGCTCGACCGCCGCGGTCGTGGTCACGGTCAACGGCGCCGCCTCGGGCGGCGATGCCGCGGGCGACACCCTGTCCGGCATCGAGAACCTGATCGGCTCGTCCTTCGCCGACACGCTGACCGGCGATGCCGGAGCGAATATCCTGGACGGCGGCTTCGCCGGTGACGACGCGCTGGCTGGCGGCGGCGGCGACGACACGCTCTACGGCGGGACCGGCGCGGACACCCTGGACGGCGGGACGGGCAGCGACACGGCGAGCTATTTCGGCTCAACCACGGGCGTCACGGTCAACCTCGCGACCAACACCGCTTCCGGCGGCGATGCCCAGGGCGACACGCTGACGGGCATCGAGAACCTGACCGGCTCGGCCTTCGCCGACACGCTGACCGGCAACGCCGGGGCCAATGTCCTGGCCGGCGGCGACGGCGACGACACCCTCCAGGGCGGCGGCGGCGCCGACACCCTCCAGGGCGGCAACGGCACCGACACCATCTCTTATGCCGCCTCCGCCGCGGGCATCACGGTCAGCCTGTCGTCCAACACCGCCCTGGGCGGCGACGCCCAGGGCGACACCTGGACCAGCATCGAGAACATCACCGGCTCGGCCTTCGCCGACCTGATCAATGGCGATGCCGGGACCAATGTCCTGGATGGCGGCGCCGGCGACGACGTGCTGTCAGGCCGCGGCGGCGCGGACACTCTGCAAGGCGGCACCGGCAGCGACACGCTCGACTATGTCGCGTCCGCCGCGGGCGTCACGATCAATCTCGCCACCAACACCGCAACCGGCGGCGATGCCCAGGGCGACAGCTTCAGCAGCATCGAGAACGTCACCGGCTCGGGCCTCGCCGACACCCTGATCGGCGACGCCGGGGCCAACGCCCTCTCCGGCGCCGGCGGGGACGATCTGCTCGCCGGCGGCGCCGGGGCCGACGCGCTGAATGGCGGCACGGGCATCGACACGGCGACCTATGCCGCCTCGGCCGCGGGCGTCACCGTCAACCTGCTGACCGGCGTGGGCTCCGGCGGCGACGCCGCGGGCGACACGCTGCTGAGCATCGAGAACCTGACCGGCTCATCCTTCGCCGACACGCTGACCGGCAACGCCGGGGCCAATGTCCTGGCCGGCGGCGATGGCGACGACACGCTCCAGGGCGGGGCCGGGGCGGACGCACTGCAGGGCGGCAACGGCACCGACACGGTGACCTATGCCACCTCCGCCGCGGGCGTCGCGCTCAGCCTCTCGTCCGGCACCACCTCGGGCGGCGATGCCGAGGGCGACAGCTTCAACAGCATCGAGAACGTCATCGGCTCGGCCTTCGCCGACACGATCAATGGTCAGGCCGGAGCCAATGTCCTGGATGGCGGCGCCGGCGACGACCTGCTGGCCGGCCGCGGCGGCGCGGACGTCCTGCGCGGCGGGGCCGGCACCGACACGGCGGACTACATCGCGTCCGCGGGCGTCACGGTCAACCTCGCCACCAACACCGCCACCGGCGGCGACGCCGAGGGCGACACCTTCGACAGCATCGAGAATCTCTCCGGCTCGAACCAGGCCGACGCCCTCACCGGCAATGCCGGAGCCAACACCCTCACCGGTGCCGGCGGCAACGACGTGCTCAATGGCGGCGCCGGGGCCGATGTGCTGGACGGCGGCGCGGGCAGCGACACGGCGAGCTATGCCGGGTCCGCCACGGGCGTCACGGTCGACCTCGCCGCCGGCACCGCCACGGGCGGCGACGCCCAGGGCGACACGCTGACGGCCATCGAGAACCTGACCGGCTCGGCCTTCGCCGACACGCTGACCGGCGACGCCGGGGCCAACGCGCTGAACGGCGGCGACGGCGACGACACGCTTCGCGGCGGCGCAGGGGCCGATGCGTTGGCCGGCGGCAATGGCATCGACACGGCGGATTACGCGGCCTCGGCCGCCGGGATCGTCGTCGATCTGACGGCGGGCACCGGCACCGGCGGCGACGCCCAGGGCGACACGCTGACGGCCATCGAGAACGTCACCGGCTCGGCCTTCGCTGACCGGCTGATCGGCAGCGAAGCGGCCAATGCGCTGACCGGCGGTGACGGCGACGACTTCCTTCGCGGCGGCGCGGGCGCGGACGTGCTGAGCGGCGGCGCCGGGCTGGACATCGCCAATTACCAGGGCTCGGCCGCGGCGGTGACCGTCGACCTGCTGACCGGCGCCACCTCGGGCGGCGACGCCCAGGGCGACACGCTCAGCGGCATCGAGAACCTCTACGGGTCAAGCAACGCCGACAGCCTGATCGGCGACAACGGCCGCAACGTCATCGGCGGCGAGCTCGGCAACGACTCGCTCGTCGGCAATGGCGGCGATGACAGCCTCTCCGGCGAAGGCGGCGACGACACTCTCGACGGCGGCGACGGCGCCGACCGGCTGGTCGGCGGCGACGGCCTCGACACCATCCATGGCGGCATCGGCAATGACAGCGTCGATGCCGGGGCCGGCAACGACCTGGTCTTCGGCGAGGCCGGCCACGACAATATTTATGGCGGTGCCGGCGACGACAGGATCGACGGCGGCGACGGCAACGACACGATCGAAGGTGACGGCGGGGCTGACGCGATCACCGGCGGCGCCGGCATCGACACCGCCGTCTACCTCAGCTCGGCGGCCGGGGTGTCGGTCAACCTGGCGACCGGCGCGATGTCGGGCGGCGACGCCCAGGGCGACACCCTGTCCGGCATCGAGCAGGTGCAGGGCTCGGGCTTCAATGACACGCTGACCGGCGACGCCAACGCCAACACGCTGTGGGGCTACGCGGGTGACGATATCCTCACCGGCGGCGGCGGCGGCGATGCGCTGAAGGGCGGCGCCGGCAATGACATCTTCGTCTACATCGCGCTGTCGGACAGCACGGTCGCCGGCCTGGGCAAGGACGGCATCACCGACTTCTCGACCGGCGACAGGATCGACCTGTCGGCGATCGACGCCGACGGCAACGAGGCCAACGGCGACACCGCCTTCACCTTCGGCACCGGCAATTTCACCGGCACCGCGGGCGAGCTGCGGGTGGTGACCTCCGGCTCGGTCCAGGTGGTCTATGTCGACGCCAATGGCGACAAGGCGCCCGACTTCGCCATCAACGTCTATGCCGACCACGTGCTGACGGCGGCCGATTTCGTCCTGTAAGCAGCGGGGCCGGGCAGCCTGCCCAGGCGTCCCGGCCCATTTGCGCAAATCGGACGCCGCCATCGGCGGTGCCTCTCCTCCGCCTCGGAGTCACCGTCAGTGCCGGCTGATCCCCGCCCCGCCGAAGCTGGGCGGGCGGCCGATCTCGACCGGCGTGTCGCTGCCGCAATTCAACCCCCGCGCCCGCTCGTCGGCCAGCTTGCGCGCGGCGTCGTTGGCGTCGGGATGGCCGGTGGCCGCCACCAGCCCGACAACGCAGCCCTCCCGCCCATCCAGCTGCCCGACCTTGGCGACGACCAGCACCTCGGTGCGCTGGCCCTCCGCCCCGCCGACGGTCCAGCGGTGGATGGTGGCGAAGGGCGTGCTGCGGCCACCGTCGGTCTCGATCCGCCATTCGATCCGGGGGCCGACGTCGTTGAAGGCGGCGAAGGTCTGGAACGGCCGGTCGCCGGCGGGCGGGAAGCCGTAGAACACCGAGGACCGCAGGTCGGCGGTCGACAGCAGCACCGGATAGCCGCGCCAGCCGGCGCAGACCAGATCCTGCCAATCGCCGTCATCCGGCCCGGCCAGGGCGACGGTGCTGCAGTCGCGTGCGGGTTCGAGCTCGGTATAGGCGCTGACGATCTCGGCACCTGCCGCCGGGCCGCTCCAGGCCGCGGCCAAGGCGAGGATGGTGGTGGTGGCACGCATCGGAATTCCTCCCTTCCACATGTGGACTCTAGGCGATTTCCACGGCCGGACCAGCCTGACGCCTAAACCTTTGCGTGGATTTCCTCCCGCACTGCGAAAAGGCGATTGCACCGCCGGCCCCGACTCAGGCAGGGTTCCCGAAATCTTAAAATTCGTTGCGAATGCATCGTCCTCGGGGAGGCATCATGAAGCGGAACGCTGTTGCTGTCGGGCTGCTGGTCGCGGGCTTCGCCCTGCCGGCCGCGGCCCAGGTCTCGGGCAACGTCGTCAAGATCGGCGTCCTGAACGACCAGTCCGGCGTCTATGCCGATTACGGCGGCAAATGGTCGGTCGAGGCCGCGAAGATGGCGGTCGAGGATTTCGGCGGCAAGGTGCTGGGCGCGCCGATCGAGATCGTCAACGCCGACCACCAGAACAAGCCCGACATCGGCTCGAACATCGCCCGCCAGTGGTTCGACGTCGACGGCGTCGACGTCATCACCGAGCTGACCACCTCCTCCGTCGCCCTCGCCGTCCAGGCGCTGGCGGCCGAGAAGCACAAGGTCACCATCACCTCCGGCGCCGTCACCGCGGACCTGACCGGCAAGGCGTGCTCGCCCACCGGCTTCCACTGGGCCTTCGACACCCACGCGCTGGCGGTCGGCACCGGCGGCGCCCTGGTCGACCAGGGCGGCGATACCTGGTTCTTCCTGACCGCCGACTACGCCTTCGGCTATTCGCTGGAGGACCAGACCACCAAATTCGTCACCTCCAAGGGCGGCAAGGTGCTGGGCAGCGTTCGGCACCCGCTGAACACCACCGACTTCTCGTCCTTCCTGCTGCAGGCCCAGGCGTCGGGCGCCAAGGTGGTCGGCCTGGCCAATGCCGGCCTCGACACCGCCAACGCGATCAAGCAGGCGGCGGAGTTCGGTATCGTCGCCGGCGGCCAGAAGCTGGCCGGCCTGCTGTTCACCCTGGCCGAGGTCCATGGCCTGGGCCTCGAGGCGGCGCAGGGGCTGGTGCTGACCGAGGATTTCTACTGG
>JAEKLZ010000129.1 GCA_019508225.1 Inquilinus limosus
CAGCCGGCCGACGATCTCGTAGAGGGTCGAGCGCGGCGCGCCGATCGCCTTGGCCAGCTCGCCCATCCGCACCGGCCCGCGCCGCGCCTGCAGATGCTCCAGGATCGCCACCGCCCGGTCGATGCCCCGCTCCCGGCTGCCCCGTTCTCGGCTGACTGCCGCGGCCATGTCGCCCCCTTCGCTGCGTTCGATTGCATTTGCCCCAAGCCGAGCCTATCGTATCGATTGTCCGACATACAAGACCATTGTCCGATATACCGGACAAATAACATGGAGGCTGAGATGCGCATCATGACCCGGACGCTGCTTTCGGTCAGCGCCGCCGCCCTGCTGCTGGGCACCGCCGGCGGCGCCCTGGCGGCCGACAAGCTCCAGGAGGTGCTGAGCCGCGGCAAACTGATCGTCGGCACCGGCAGCACCAACCCGCCCTGGCATTTCAAGACCGAGCAGGGCGACCTCGCCGGCTTTGACATCGACATGGCGAAGATCATCGCCAAGGGGCTGTTCAACGACCCGACCAAGGTCGAGTTCGTGGTCCAGTCCTCCGATGCCCGCATCCCGAACCTGACCACCGACAAGGTCGACATCACCTGCCAGTTCATCACCGTCACGGCCGCCCGGGCGCAGCAGGTGAATTTCACCATCCCCTACTACCGGGAAGGCGTCGGCCTGCTGCTGATGAAGGACGGCAAGTACAAAAGCTATGACGAGTTGAAGGCCGCCGGCAGCGGCGTCACCATCTCGGTGCTGCAGAACGTCTATGCCGAGGACATGGTGCATGCGGCGCTGCCGGGCGCGGCGGTCGACCAGTATGAGAGCACCGACCTGATGTACGAGGCGTTGAACTCCGGCCGCGCCGACGCCGCCGCCACCGACATGTCGTCGCTGCGCTGGTTCATGAAGCAGAACCCGGACCGCTATGTCGACGCCGGCTATGGCTGGAACCCGCAGACCTATTCCTGCGCCGTGAAGAAGGGCGACCAGGACTGGCTGAACTTCGTCAACACCGCGCTGCACGAGGCGATGACCGGGGTCGAGTACGACACCTACGCCGCCTCCTTCGAACAGTGGTTCGGCCAGCGCCCGCCGGCCCCGGCCATCGGCTTCCCGACCGAGATGAGGTAAGCCGCCCCACCCCTTTTCCCGTCATTCCCGCGAAAGCGGGAATCTCGCGCCGCTCGATGGTGAAGAGATCCCCGCTTTCGCGGGGATGACGGAGTTGGGAGAGGGGATGATGGCGCTGGGAACGGCGTTCGACCGGCAGGCAGAGGACACAGGGTGGACTACCAGTTCAATTTCGGCGCGGTCTGGGCCAGCCGCGACCTGCTGCTCAGCGGCTTGGCGCTCGGCCTCGGCCTGGCGGTGGTGTCGATCCTGATCGGCTGCGTCCTCGGCCTGATCGGCGCCTTCGCCGCCACCTCGCGCAGCCGGATGGCCCGCGGCCTGGCCTCCGCCTATGTCACCTTCTTCCGCAACCTGCCGATCCTGGTGATCCTGCTGTTCGTGTTCTTCGCCCTGCCGCGGGTGGGGATCCGGCTGGACAAGATCGACAGCTTCGTCGCCTCGCTCTCGGTCTATGCCGGCGCCTATCTGGTCGAGGTGTTCCGCGCCGGCATCCAGTCGGTGCCGAAGGGCGTGATCGAGGCCGGCACCGCACTCGGCCTCAAGCCGATGCAGATCCGCCGGCTGCTGGTGGCGCCGCTGATGCTGCGCAACATCCTGCCGGCGCTGGGCAGCAACTTCATCTCGCTGTTCAAGGACACCTCCCTGGCCGCCGCCATCGCGGTGCCGGAGCTGACCTTCTACGCCCGCAAGATCAACACCGAGAGCTTTCGCGTGATCGAGACCTGGATGGTGACCAGCCTGCTCTACGTCGCCACCTGCACCGTCATCGCCATCCTGCTGCGCCGGCTCGAGACGCGGCTGCGGCTGCCCGGGGGAGCCCGGTGATGGATGCTTTCCTGCAGCAGGTCTGGATCGCCCGCTGGGCCCTGCTCGACGGCGCCTGGCTGACGGTGCAGATCTCGGCCGTGTCGATCGCCGCCGGCACCGTCTTCGGCGTGCTGGTCGGCCTGGTCCTGACCTATGGCGGCCGCGCCCTGCGCTGGCCGGCCCGCCTCTATGTCGATTTCATCCGCGGCACGCCGGTGCTGGTGCTGGTGCTGGCCGCCTTCTACGTCCTTTCCGTCATCGGCATCCAGCTGACCGCGGTGCAGGCGGGAACCTTCGCGCTGGCCGTGTTCTGCAGCTCGCATGTCGGCGAGATCGTGCGCGGCGCGCTGCAGGCGATCCCGCTTGGCCAGACCGAGGCGGCGAAGTCGCTCGGCCTGACCTTCCGCCAGACCGTCGTCCTGGTGCTGCTGCCCCAGGCGCTGCGCCAGATCCTGCCGAGCTGGGTCAACACCGGCACCGAGATGGTCAAGGCCTCGACCCTCTTGTCGGTGATCGGCGTCACCGAGCTGCTGCTGGCGACCAAGGAGGTGATCAGCCGCAACTATATGAGCCTGCAATTCTACCTGCTGGCCGCGGCGATCTATTTCGTCGTCAACTTCGCCATCGAGCGGCTGGGCAAGGCCCTGAGCCGCCGCGCCGCCCTCCGCTGACGCGACCAGCCCGACCGCTCGGCCTCGCCGCGGCCGCGCAAGAATTGTCTCAAATAAATATTATGGATTTATGCTCAATGGATCCGACATCCGATCGCCATGATTTGGCTTAATTACACTGTATCTGAGAACAAGATTCTGCTGAAAGATTCCGCTCCCTACTCTGTCAGAATCGAGTCTATATAGACTTCGAATCGATCGCGAAACCATTCCAGAGTCGTCGAGACCTTCAAGAGTCGTTTCGGCTCCGCGGATTTTCGTGGTCGTTGGCGGCCCCTGCTTCCGGCAGGGCCGCTCCCCGGTCGTCGAGCGTGCGGCCCCAGGCCGCGCCCGTGGCTGGCTTCGTCTTTCGATCACTCGTCTGCGACAGCGCAATTGGGGGGAAACATGAGCAACGGTTCAGACGTCATCATCGGCACGCCGGGCGACGACATCATCGACGCCGGCAACGGCAACGACGTGGTGAGTGGCGGCGCCGGCGACGACACCATCGATGGCGGCAACGGCTTCGACGTAATCACCGGCGGCGCCGGCGACGACGTCATCGACGGCAGCGAAGGCTTCGACGTCATCGATGGCGGCAGCGGCGCCGACTGGCTGCGCGGCGGCAATGCCAACGACGTCATCACCGGTGGCGCCGACCGCGACAGGATCGCCGGCGGCAATGGCGCCGACGCGCTCGACGGCGGCGCCGGCAACGACCTGTTGCGCGGTGGCGCCGGCGCCGACATCCTCAGCGGCGGCGACGGCATCGACATCGCCAGCTACGCCGAAAGCGACGCCGCGGTCTCGATCAACCTGGCGACCCATGTCAACCATGGCGGCAGCGCCAATGGCGATGTCATCGCCGGCGACATCGAGACGATTCACGGCAGCCGCTTCGGCGACACGCTGACCGGCGATGCCGGCGACAACATCCTGCGCGGTCTGGGCGGCGACGACACCCTGACCGGGGGCGGCGGCGCCGACCGTCTGGTCGGCGGCGGCGGCGCCGACCGGATCGAGGGCGGCACGGGCGCCGACACGCTGATCGGCGGCAGCGGCGCCGACAGCTTCGTCTACACCTCGGCCGGCGACACCGGCACCACGCTCGCCACCCGCGACGTCATCGTCGACCTCTCCGATGGCGACCGCATCGACCTCGGCGCGATCGATGCCGACGGCAATGCCGGCAACGGCGACACCGCCTTCAGCTTCATCGGCGACGCCGCCTTCTCCGGCCAGGCCGGCGAGCTGCGCTTCGATGCCGCCGGCGGCCTTGCCGTGATTAGCGCCGATATCGACGGCGACGGTCAGGCCGACCTGTCGATCGCGCTGCTCGGCGGCCACATCCCGGTCGCCGGAGACTTCGTGCTCTGACGGCCAGGCCCGGCAGGCGCGGCCCCACCCGCGCCTGCCGGGCACTTCGGCAAGACGGAACGGAACAAACCGCAGGAACCGAGGGTTGCCTTCGGGTCGATTGTTTCCGCCGTCCGAGAGCCCGATGACCCGCCGCCTTGTCCTGCCGATCGCCCTCGCCGCCGCCCTGCTCGCCGCCGGCTGTTCCAACATGAACCGCGAGGCCCGCGACACGCTTGGCGGCGCCGGCATCGGCGCGGCCGGCGGTGTCGCCTTGACCGCCCTCACCGGCGGCAGCCTGCTGGCGGGCGGCGTGATCGGCGCCGCGGCCGGCGGCCTCGCCGGCAACCTGAAGAGCAAGGGCTACTGGTGAAGCCGGTCGCCGCCGGGGCCAAGGCCGGCAGGGGTAAAGGCAAAGGATAGGATCACTCTCCATCCCGCCGAAACCTGTCCTTGACGCGAAGCCTTCGGCCCGCGATACAAGGGACATGTCCGTGATCGCATCCCGCATCGTCGTCAGACGCAGCCGCATCGCCGTCGGCGGGACGCCCGGACTCTGTGTGCGCTGACCCAGTCGTCGGCGCCCGATCCCACGCAGCCCCGCCGGAAACGGACGGGGCTTTTTCTTGGCCACCGCGCACCCGTCCGCCCCTTTCAGATGGAGTTCGCACCGTGACCCAGAACATCTACGACAACCCCGGTTTCTTCGCCGAATACAGCCGGCTGCGCCGGTCGGTCGAGGGCCTGGACGGCATGCCGGAATGGCCCGCCATGCGCGCCCTGCTGCCGGATCTGACGGGCCGCCGCGTGGTCGATCTCGGCTGCGGCTTCGGCTGGTTCTGCCGCTGGGCCCGGCAGGTCGGCGCCGCCGAGGTGCTCGGCCTCGACGTCTCGGAGAACATGCTGGCCCGCGCCCGGGCCACCGACCCCGACGACGCCGTGACCTACCGGCGCGAGGATCTGGAGCGGCTGGAGCTGCCGCCGGCCGCCTTCGATCTCGGCTACAGCGCGCTGGCGCTGCACTACATCGCCGACCTGGAGGGGCTGCTGGCGCGGCTGCACCGGGCGCTGGCGCCGGGCGGCCGGCTGGTGGTCTCGGTCGAGCACCCGATCTACACCGCTCCGTCCGACCCGAAATGGGTGCGCGACGAGGCCGGGCGCGATGTCTGGCCGGTCGACCGCTACCTGGACGAAGGGCCGCGCGTCACCGACTGGCTGGCCAAGGGCGTGGTCAAGCAGCACCGCACCATCGGCACCTATGCCGGGCTGCTGCTGCGCGCCGGCTTCACCCTGGCGCATATCGAGGAATGGGGCCCGACCGCCGGGCAGGTCGCCGTGCATCCGGAGTATGCGATCGAGCGCGAGCGCCCGGCCTTCCTCCTGCTCGCCGCCGACCGCCGCTGAGGCATGGGCATCGTGATCCGCCCCCGCAGCCTGCCCTTCCTGGTCCTGCTGGCCGCCCTGGTGGCGCTGGGCGGGCTGGCGATCGACATGTACCTGCCGGCGCTGCCGACCATCGGCATGGATTACGGGGTCACGCCGGACCGGGTGCAGCTGACCATGAGCGTCTACCTGCTCGGCTCCGCCGCCGGCCAGCTCCTGATCGGCCCCTTGAGCGACCGGTTCGGCCGGCGGCCGGTGCTGGTCGCCGGCTTCCTGCTGTTCGCCGCCGCCAGCCTCGGCGCCATGTCCGCCGGCTCGATCGACGCCCTGATCGCCTGGCGCCTGGTGCAGTCGCTGGGCGCCTCGGTCGGCGGCGTGGTGGCCGTGGCGATCGTGCGCGACAGCTACCCGGTCGAGGGGGCGGCGCGGACCGTGGCCCATCTCAGCACCATCATCGGCCTGTCCCCTGCCATCGCCCCCTTCATCGGCGGCGCGCTGCTGGCGGCCTTCGGCTGGCGCAGCATCTTCGCCGCCCTGGCCATGGCCGGGCTGGTCCTGGCCGGCACCGTGGCGCTGGGCCTGGGCGAGTCGCGGCCGGCGGGCGCCCGGCCGCCGGCCAATGTGCTGGCCCAGCTGCTGCACAGCTACGGCACGCTGCTGCGCGACCGCCGGTTCCTGGCCTATGTGCTGTGCGTGTCCTTCGCCTTCGCCGGGCTGTTCACCTTCATCGCCGGCTCGCCCTATGCCGTGATCAGCCATTGGGGCGTGCCGCCGGCCCGCTTCGGCATCGTCTTCGCCGTGCTGCCGGTCGCCTTCATGGTCGGGGCCCAGCTCAGCGCCCTGCTCGGCCGCTGGTTGACGGTGACCCATCTGCTCACCATCGGGGTGCTGCTGTGCTGCGTCTCCGGCCTGGCCCTGCTGGCGCTCTACCTGCTCGACGGCGGCCTGGTCGCCTTCATGCTGCCGGTCGCGGCCTATATCATCGGCGTCGGCATCATCCTGCCGCAGGGCATCGCCTGCGTCATGGCCGACCACCCGCAGATCGCCGGCACCGCCTCGGCCGTGGCCGGCTGCGCCCAGCTCGCCATCTCCGCCGGCGTCGCGGCGCTGGCAGCCGTCATGTCCGACGGCACGCCGCTGGCCATGGCCGTGACCATGGCGCTGGTCGCCCCGGCCGCCCTTCTGGCCGAGCGCATCGCCGTCCTGGTCCGCCGACCGCAACCGGCCTGACAATCCCCATCAATCTCGCTTGCCATTAACCCGCTTGACCACATGTTCCACCTATGTTCTCTTCTCTCGGGAAGAACACATGAGGAACATCATGAGCGACTGGACCTTCATCCGCGAGACCGTGACCCTCACCCTGCTGTTCGGCGCCTGCTACGGCCTGGCCGTGGTCGGCTACGGCTGGGGGCTTTGAGCCGTTACCCGATCGCGGTCGGCTCCGGCGGCAGGGGGCGCGACTTGCCCTCGCCGTCGATCGCGACATAGGTGAAGGTGCCGTCGGTGACCTTGACCACGCTGTGGTCGGTGCGCCGCTGCACGAAAGTCTCGATCCGCACCTTCATCGAGCTGCGCCCGTTCGATACCAGCTCGGCATAGCAGGAGACGGTGTCGCCGATCCTGACCGGGGCCAGGAAGCTCATCGCGTCCACCGCCACCGTCGCCGTGCGACCCCGCGCCCGCTCATGCGCCACCACCGCGCCGGCCAGATCCATCTGCGACAGCAGCCAGCCGCCGAAGATGTCGCCGTTCGGATTGGCGTCCTTCGGCATGGCGATGGTGCGGAGGGCCGGCATCGCGGATGGCAGCAGCAGAGTGGTCACCGATGGAATCCTAGATTTGGTTACGCAGAAGGCCGGAAGCGTCTATATGATGGAGATAGCCCGCAACTCCACGAGAAGACCCCGAATCCGGATCATGGCAGATCTGTTCGAGCCCGGCACCAACTCCAATGGCCGCTACACCGCCAGCGACATCGAGGTCCTGGAGGGGCTTGAGCCGGTGCGCCGCCGGCCCGGCATGTATATCGGCGGCACCGACGACCGCGCCCTGCACCATCTGGTGGCCGAGGTGCTGGACAACGCCATGGACGAGGCGGTGGCCGGCCACGCCAACTGGATCGACCTGTCGCTCGACGCCGACGGCTTCGTCACGGTCCGCGACAACGGCCGCGGCATCCCGGTCGACGACCACCCGAAATACCCCGGCAAGTCGGCGCTGGAGGTGATCCTCACCACGCTGCATTCCGGCGGCAAGTTCTCCAACAAGGTCTACGCCACCTCGGGCGGCCTGCACGGCGTCGGCCTGTCGGTGGTCAACGCCCTGTCCGACGACCTGCGGATCGAAGTCGCGCGCGACCGGCAGGTCTATCTCCAGCGCTATTCCCGCGGCCTGCCGCAGGGCCCGCTGGAGCGCGGCGGCGCGGTGCAGAATCGGCGCGGCACCACGATCAGCTTCCACCCGGACCCGGAGATCTTCGGCGCCGATGCCCGGATGCAGCCAGGCCGGCTGTACCGGCTGGCCCGGTCCAAGGCCTATCTGTTCCGCGGCGTCGAGATCCGCTGGCGCTGCGACCCGGCACTGGTGGCGGGCGACGACCGCACCCCGGCCGAGGCGGTGCTGCACTTCCCCGGCGGTCTGTCCGACTATCTCAAGGCGGCGTTGAACGAACGGCCGACGCGCACCCCCACGGCCTTCGCCGGCACCGCCACCTTCCCGGATGGCGGCGGCCAGCTGGAATGGGCGGTGGCCTGGCCCGAGGACGATGACGAGGGCTTCGTCCACACCTATTGCAACACCATCCCGACGCCGCAGGGCGGCACCCATGAGCAGGGCCTGCGCAGCGGTCTGCTGCGCAGCCTGCGCGGCTTCGCCGAGCTGGCCAACCACAAGCGCGCCGGCCAGATCATCGCCGACGATGTGATGGGCGGCGTGGCCGTGCTGCTGTCGATCTTCATCCCGAACCCGCAGTTCCAGAGTCAGACCAAGGACCGGCTGTCCTCGCCCGAGGCGGTCAAGCTGGTAGAGCGCGCGATCAAGGACCATTTCGACCATTGGCTGTCGGCCGATCCGAAATCGGCCGAAGGGCTGCTGGAGTTCCTGACCGACCGGGCCGAGGAGC
>JAEKLZ010000130.1 GCA_019508225.1 Inquilinus limosus
AATGTCGTGGTCGACGTGCCGCTGTCCGACACCATGTTCGTGGTCGCCCATTTCCACATGGTGATGGGGGTGGCGCCGATCTTCGTGGTGTTCGGCGCGATCTACCACTGGTACCCGAAGATCACCGGCCGGATGCTGGGCGACGCGATGGGCAAGATCCATTTCTGGGTCAGCTTCATCGGCGCCTACGCGATCTTCTTCCCGATGCACTATCTCGGCCTGATCGGCGTGCCGCGGCGCTATTTCGAGCTCGGCGAGACCGCCTTCGTGCCACCCTCGGCGCATGACCTGAACATCTTCATCACCAGCGCGGCGCTGATCGTCGGCGCGGCGCAGCTGCTGTTCCTGTTCAACCTGATCTGGAGCCTGCGGCACGGCCGCGACGCCGGCGGCAACCCGTGGCGAGCGACGACGCTGGAATGGCAGACGCCGGAGACGCCGCCGCCGCACGGCAATTGGGGGCGCGAGCTGCCGGTGGTCTATCGCTGGGCCTATGACTACAACGTGCCGGGCGCGCCGCAGGACTTCCTGCCGCAGAACATGCCCGGCGCCGTGCGGCACGGCTGAGGGCGGCGGCGATGGTCATCGTCACCCTGTTCATGCTGGTGCTCGGCGGCCTGGCCCTGTGGTGGCTGGCCCGCCAGGGGCTGATGGAGAAGCCGTGGCTGCAGGAGAGCACGGTCGGCAACGTGCCGGCCACCGGCGCCTCGCTGCGGCCGACCGCGCTGATCGGGCTGGGCGTGTTCCTGACCGTCGCCGGCGCGCTGTTCACCCTGCTGGTCAGCGCCTATTCGATGCGCATGGCGATGCCGGATTGGCGGGCGCTGCCGGTGCCGGTGCTGCTGTGGATCAACACCGCGGCGCTCGCTGCCGCCAGCATCGCCCTGCAATGCGCCCATGCCGCCGCCCGGCGCGGCGACCTGGCCGACACCCGCACCGGCCTGCTGGCCGGCGGCGCCGCGTCGCTGGTGTTCGTGGCCGGGCAGCTGCTGGCCTGGCAGCAGCTGCATCTGCTGGGCTATTTCCTGGCCACCAACCCGGCCAACTCCTTCTTCTACCTGGTCACCGCGGTGCATGGCGTGCATGTGCTGGGCGGCCTGGTGGCCCTGGGCCGCACCGGCGCCCGGGCCTGGCGTGGTGACGATCCCGAGAGGCTGCGCCTGAGCGTCCAGCTGTGCACGCTGTACTGGCATTTCCTGCTGCTGGTCTGGCTGATCCTGCTCGCCCTGCTGACCGGCTGGGCGGACCGTTTCGCCGAGATCTGCAGCCAGCTCCTGACCTAGGGGAGGTCGTCGATGGCCGAAACCCATATCGCCGGAACGCTCGAACGCCCCGAGGGCTGGCAGGGCGTCGCCGCCGACTGGTCGTCCGACCAGCGGGCCTTCAAGAGCGCGTCCTGGGGCAAGGCGATGATGTGGATCTTCCTGCTCAGCGACACCTTCGTGTTCGGCTGCTTCCTGCTGTCCTACATGACGGTGCGGATGTCGACGGCCGAGAGCTGGCCGAACCCGAGCGAGGTGTTCGCGCTGACCATCGGCGGCGAGTCGATCCCGCTGATCCTGATCGCGATCATGACCTTCGTCCTGATCAGCAGCAGCGGCACCATGGCCATGGCGGTGAATTACGGCTATCGCCGCGACCGGGTGAAGACGGCGGTGCTGATGCTGGTGACGGCGGCCTTCGGCGCCACCTTCGTCGGCATGCAGGCCTTCGAATGGACCAAGCTGATCCATGAGGGGGTGCGGCCCTGGGGCAATCCCTGGGGCGCGCCGCAATTCGGCTCGGCCTTCTTCATGATCACCGGCTTCCACGGCACCCATGTCACCATCGGCGTGATCTTCCTGGTCGCCATGGCCCGCAAGGTGCTGCGCGGCGATTTCGAGACCGGCCGGCGCGGCTTCTTCACCAGCCGGCGGGGCAATTACGAGATCGTCGAGATCACCGGCCTGTACTGGCACTTCGTCGATCTGGTCTGGGTGTTCATCTTCGCGCTGTTCTACCTGTGGTGAGGGACATGGCACACGCCGCGCATATCGACGACGGGCATGGCTCGGAGCAGCCGATCGCCCATGCCCAGGGCCAGCAGCACCCGATCAAGCTGTACCTGGTGGTCTGGGGCTGGCTGTTCGTGCTCAGCGCCTGCTCCTACCTGGTCGACTATTTCGCCCTGCAGGGGCTGCTGCGCTGGGGGCTGATCCTGGTCTTCATGATGCTGAAGGCGGGGCTGATCGTCGCCGTGTTCATGCATATGAAGTGGGAGCGGCTGGCCCTGGTCTACGCCATCATCCTGCCGCCCGTGGCGCTGCTGGTCTTCGTCGCCATCATGGTGGCCGAGTCCGACTACACCCTGCTGACCCGGATGCTGTTCCTGGGCGGGAAGTAGGGAAGGGGTGGGCTCGCGTAGGTTGGGTTCGCGACGGCGAACCCAACATGGCGCCGCCCAAACGATTGTTGGGTTCGCAAGCGCGAACCCAACCTACGTCAGCCTTTCAGCACCCCGTCCGCGATCTCGCGGATCAGCTCCGGCAGCACCCCGAAGGCGTAGGGGCGGTGGATGCGCTCCAGCGGCGTGTGGTAGTCGCGGCCCCAGGGGCCGGCATTGACGATCGGGATCTGCGCCAGCGCCGGGCCGTCGGGCCAGGGCAGGCCGGCGCCCCAGGCCGGGGTGTCGGCGGCGATGGCGGCCACCGAGCTCTCGTCGCCCATGCCGAGGAAGCTCATGTCGGAGATGCCGGGGAACCAGGGCTCGAGCCCGATCGTGGTGCCGTGCCGCGCCGCGATCTTCGCCGCGGCCTCGCGCGTCGCCCGCTCCAGCCGCTGCCCGGCCTCGTCCTCGCCCAGCGACACCGGCATGTAGGGCATCGAGGCCAGGCCCAGCACCACCGCCGGGCCGCTGCGGCCGCTCAGGCGCCACAGCGCCTCGGTGATCCGCCGGCACTGTTCCGGCAGGTCGAGGCCGGCTTCCGCCACCTCGGCCGCCACCGCGGCCAGCGCCGCCTCGGCCTCGGGCGACCGCGCCAGCACCTCGCGCCGCAGCTCGGCGTAGCGCAGCACCGGCACGTCCGGCACATCGGCGCCGCCGCGCTGGCGCAGCTGCGCCGCGACGTCGGCCACCGCGTCCCCGATCAGCCGGGCCAGCGGCGCCAGCACATCCTCCGGCCCGCGCTGGTACCGCGCGGTGTTCCAGAACATCCAGACCGTGCCGGGGGTGGTGACGTCGTAGCCGGCCTTGCCGTCCTTCATGCCCAGCAGCGTCGCCGGCGTGCCGGAGGCATTGCCCAGGCTCTCGGTCAGCTCCGGCGCCCATTCCACCGCGGCGGCGATGGCGCCGGCCAGGGCGGCCGCGCCGACGCCGTGGATCGTCTCGGCGGCATGGGCGGCGCGGCCGATCACCAGCGCGCTCGGCAGCAGCTTGCCGACGCTGCCCAGCGCCACCGACCGGCCGAAGCGGCCGTCGCCGGTATCGCCCAGGCAGTCGAGATTGATCGCGGCGTCCAGGCTCAGCCCCAGCCGCTCGGCCAGGCCGGGCAAGGCGCGGGCGGCGCTGCGGGCGCCGGCGGAGTTGACCTCCTCATCCGGCACGGCGAGGAACAGCAGGTTGCCCTCGCGCTCCGGCTCCGCGGCCGCCGCCTCCAGCACCGCCAGGCCGGCGGCGAGCCCGCCCTTCATGTCCAGCAGGCCGCGCCCGGGCAGGAAGTCCGGCCCGGACAGGTCGGCCAGGGCCCGCTGCTCGGACTCGCTGCGCGCATCGCGCCGCAGCCGGGCCTGCAGGGCCTCCTTGAGCCGTTCCGGTTCGGTCGCCAGCGGCTGCAGATCACCGTAATCGGCGGTCGTCACCGTGTCGAAATGGCCGGTCAGCACCACGGTGCGGCGGCCGCGGCCGCGCAGCAGGGCGGCGACGCTGGCGCGGCCCTGCCGGTCGCCGGTCGGGATGGTCCAGACGTCGTCCGGCCGGTCGCGGAAGGCCCGGCTGGCGCGCAGCAGGCCGCACAGCGTCCCGGCGAAGGCGACCTCGTCCGGCGTGCCGGTGACGCTGGGGATGCGGGTCAGGGTCAGCGCCCAGTGCTCGGCGCGGGCGGCGAGTTCGGTCATGGCGCTCAGCTCTTGCCGGCGAAGGCGTTGAAGGTGATCAGCGTCATCGTGTCCTTGATGTGCGGCAGGGCGTGGATGCGGCTGTTGACGAAGCGGCCGACATCGACCTCCTCCGGCAGGTAGCATTTGATCATCAGGTCGAACTGGCCGGAGATCGAGTAGATCTCCGACACCTCCTCGATCTCGTCCACCGCATGCTCGGCCGTGTCGTAGGCGTGGCCCAGCTCGCATTTCACCATGATGAAGATCGGGCGCATCAAGCGGCCTCCGTGACTCGGGTCTCGGGCCGATCCTAGCCCGGCGGGCGCGGCAGGTCATGCGGGGGATGGACGCGGCCGGCCGAGGTCCGGTCGGCGGCCTTTGCCGGCAACCGGATACGATATCCGCGCTCCGATGGCCGGGCATCCTCCATTCGGCTGACGCGGCCGGGGCGTTCAGGCGCGAAGCTGGCATCGAGCGCGCCACATCCTTTCGATCAGGGAGCCAGGCCATGGCAGTCAACGGATCTGCGGGAAACGACCTGATCCATGTCTCCGGCGACGGCGTCCTGACGCCGCCCGGCTTCACCGACATCCCCCAAGCGACGGATTTCGAAGACGCGCTGTACGGCCTCGGCGGCAACGACCTGATCTATGGCGGCGGCGGCCGTGACGATATCGACGGCGGCGACGGCAACGACGTCCTCTATGGCGGAGACGGCGACGAGGTGATCCAGGGCGGCAACGGCAACGATCTCCTGATCGGGGGCGCCGGCCAGGACACCCTCCTCGGCGGCGCCGGCATCGACATCATCCGCTATGACGGACCCGCCGGCGTTCTCGTCAACCTCCACACCTGTCGCGGCCATGGCGGCGATGCCGAAGGCGACGTGTTCTTCGGGGTCGAGAGCGTCGAAGGCACCAACTTCGTCGACAATCTGTTCGGATCATCGGCATCCGAGACGCTGAGGGGCCGCGACGGCGATGACTCCATCGCGGGCTTCGGCGGCAACGACTTGCTGTTCGGGGACGCCGGCAAAGACAGGGTCTTAGGGGGCGACGGCAATGACGGCCTCTCCGGCGGCGACGGCGACGACGACCTCGACGGCGGCGCCGGGGCGGATCGGCTCGACGGCGGCCTCGGCGCCGACATGATCGACTATGCGCGTCGTACGGTTGGCGTCACCGTGGACCTCAGCACCGGGCGCTGCGCCGGCGGTGAAGCCGAAGGAGATACGCTCTCCAGCATCGAGAACATTTATGGCAGCGATGCCGGCGATACCCTGACCGGTTCGTCCGTGGCCAATCTCCTCATCGGCAGCTCCGGCAACGACGTTCTCACGGGACTCGCCGGCGATGACCAACTCTACGGCTCTGAAGGCGACGACGTGCTTCGCGGCGGTGCCGGGGCGGATGAGTTGGGCGGCCATACGGGCAATGATCTCGTCACCTATTTCGGCACCGCCATCGCGGTGACCGTCGATCTGCTCCACGGCGTCGGCTCCGGCGGCGAGGCCGAGGGCGACACCTATTCGGAGATCGACAACGTCAACGGCAGCACGGCCGGGGATTACATCTTCGGCAATGCCGGGGCCAATGTCTTCAACGGCTATGAGGGTGACGACCGGCTCTTCGGCTATGACGGCGACGACACCCTGATCGCAGGCCCCGGCGACGATCTGATGCAGGGCGGTGCCGGGGCGGACCGGCTCGAGGGCGGCGCCGGCATCGACACCGTCGAATACTATGGCGCCGTCGGGGTGCGGGTCGAACTCAGCACCGGCCTCGGCGTCGGCGGCGAGGCGCAAGGCGACAGGCTGTCCGGCCTTGAGAACATCCACGGCACCGGGTTCGGCGATGTCCTGACCGGCTCAGCGGTCGCCAATCACCTCGAGGGCCGTGGCGGGGACGACGTCCTCGACGGCCTAGGCGGCGCTGATGTGCTGTTCGGCGACATCGGCGACGACACCCTCCGCGGCGGCGACGGCGACGATGTCCTGTATCTCGACAATGGGAACGACCTGTTGGACGGAGGAGCCGGCCGCGACACTCTCGTCTTCCTATCCGCCATGACCGCCGACTGGCAGGCCGGCGTGTTCGACCCCTCGATCGCCGGAGACAACTGGCAGGGCTGGGAGGTGATCCAGGGCTCGTCCGGCGACGACCGGATCGTCACCGGCAGCTTCGGCTTCGCGGTCGAGCTGCGCGGCGGTGCCGGCAATGACGTGCTGGCCGCCGGCATCGACGGCGCGGTCGGCGACACGCTGCTGGGCGAGGACGGCAATGACAACCTCAACGGCGGCGTTGGCGACGACGTGCTGCGCGGTGGGGCCGGGGCCGATGTGCTGGAGGGATCCGCCGGCACCGACACGGCGAGCTATTTCACCGGCTCGATCGGCGTATCGGTCAACCTGGCCACCGGCCTCGGCAACGGCGGCGAGGCCCAGGGCGACACGCTGTCGGGCATCGAGAACCTGTCCGGCAGCCAGGGCAATGACAGCCTGATCGGGAACACCTATGCCAACATCCTGCAGGGTTCGGGCGGCAACGACGTGCTCACCGGTGCCGGCGGCCCGGACACGCTGACCGGCGGCACGGGGGCCGACCGCTTCGTCTATGGCAGCGCGGCGCAGAGTCCGGTCGGGGCCGGCGCTGACCGGATCACCGATTTCAGCCATGGCCAGGGCGACCGGATCGACCTGGCGGCGATCGACGCCAGCACCGCGGTGGCCGGCGACCAGGCCTTCAGCTTCATCGGCGGGGGCCTCTACACCGGCGTCGCGGGGCAGCTCCGCTATGCCGTCTTCGATGGCGTGACCATCATCGGCGGCGACCTCAACGGCGACAAGGTCACGGATTTCCACATCACCCTGACCGGTACCATCGCCCTCGTCGCCGCCGACTTCGTGCTTTGAGCCGCTTCAGCCGGCCGGCGCCGGGCCGCGCACGGTGCGGCGCCAGACCAGCGGCGCCGGGATGGTCAGCCGCAGCGGCGCCGTGCCCTCCGGCGTGTCCAGCGCCGCCATCACCGCGTCGCCCGTCGCCTCGACCGACTGGTCGAAGGTGGTCAGGTCGTAGGCCGACCAGCCGGCCTGCTCGGTGTTGTCGAAGCCGATGACGCAGAGATCCTCCGGCACGCGCAGGCCCAGATCGTGACGCGCGGCGTCGAGGAAGCCGAAGGCGACCAGGTCGTTGATGCAGAAGGCGGCGTCCGGCCGGTCCGGCCGCAGCAGCAGGTCATGCGCCGCGGCCCGGCCGGTCGCGTAGACGGTGCGGCCGCCACGCCAGACCGCCGGCTCGATCCCCTCGGCCCGGGCGGCGGCGAGGAAGCCGGCCTCGCGCGCCAGCAGCGCCGGCGTGCCCTGGGCCGAGGTCACCAGGCAAAGCCGCCGGCAGCCGGCGCGGCGGAAGGCGGCCACCGCCACTTGGCCGGGCAGGGCACTGTCGATGGCGATAGTGTCCGGGGCGATGGTGTCCGGCCCGTCGATCCGGTCGTCGCGGTTGATCAGCACCACGCGCTGCCCGGCTGCGATGCACAGCCGGGTGATCGCCTCGGACGGGGTGCCGGACAGCACGATGGTGGCGTCGGCGCGGTAGTTCAGGATTTGGCGCAGCGCCGCCTGCGCATCGGCATCGCCGCGGCCGCTGGTGCCGATCAGCATGGCGACGCGGCCGCTGTGCTGCAGCCGCTCGGTCAGCGCCCCGACCATCCGCGACCGCAGCGGCGTCTCCAGGTCGGAGGCGACGATGCAGACGATGGCGCTGGACCGCCTGGTCAGCCCGCGCGCCAGGTGGTTGACGTGGTAGCCCAGCGCCTCCGCCGCCGCCATCACCCGCCGGCGCGTCTCGTCCGAGACGCTGGCGCCGGGGGTGAAGGTGCGCGAGACGGCGGAGCGCGAGACGCCGGCCCGGTCGGCCACCTGCTGGGCGCTGGCGAAGCTGCGACGCGTCACGAAGGATCCTGGGGTGGAACGCCTGTCAAAGGCGCCGGAAGCATCAATTCTATGCACAGCCGTGCAGATGACAAGCACTAGGGCTGGGTTTCTGGTTCACCCTACCGCCTATGGATGGTTGACAGGTTGGCCGTTTCGTGTCGAGCTTGCACAGCCGTGCAACAAGCGGGCCGCGTGACGCGGACGGGCGCGACCCGGTCGCGCCGTGGACAGCCCGGGGCGGCCATGTGGCGGATGGAACATCTGGGCGCCGCGATTGCGGCGCAGAGTCCCGCGAGGGCCGTGGAGGCGGCTCCCGGAGGGAAGCGGAAGGGATCGGGAGATGGGGCAGGCGCTCGGACGGGATCGGCTGGAGGCTCTGGCGGGGGAACTGCGGGAGCGGCGGTCGCGCATGCAGTTCAGTTCGCGCACGGCGAAG
>JAEKLZ010000131.1 GCA_019508225.1 Inquilinus limosus
ACGCGACGCTCGACCTGATGAAGTATCTCGGCCGCCGCATGCCGGTGCTGCGGGCGCTGCTGGTGCTGAGCTACCGCAGCGACGAGGTCGGCCCCGACCATCCGCTGCGCCAGGTGCTGGGCGACCTGCCGGCCACGGCGGTGCGCCTGGCCATGCAGCCGCTGTCGCCCGAGGCGGTCGCCGCCCTGGCGCGGGCGGCCGGCCGCTCCGCCGCCGAGCTGCACCGGATCACCGCCGGCAACCCGTTCTTCGTCACCGAGCTCCTGGCCAGCCAGGAGGCCACGCCGGCCACTATGCCGGGCAGCATCCCGGCCTCGATCCGCGACGCGGTGTGGTCGCGGCTGTCGCGGCTGGCGCCGGAGGAGCGCGAGGCGCTGGAGACGGTCAGCATCGTGCCGGGCAGTGTCGAGCCCTGGCTGGCGCGGATGCTGCTGGGTGGAAAGGCCGACGCCGCGGTCGACCGCTGCATCGCCCGCGGCATGCTGCAGCGCGACGGCCAGGGCGCGGTCGGCTTCCGCCACGAGCTGGCGCGGCTGGCCACGCTCGACCAGATCTCCCCGGCCGTGCAGCAGGCGCTGCATGCCCGGGTCGAGGCGGCGATGGCCTATGCCCCGACCGCGCTGGCCGGCGCCCTGCTGCCGCGCCAGGTGCACCACGCCGCGGCGGCCGACGATGGCGAGCGGGTGCTGGCCCTGGCGCCGCAGGCCGCGGCCCAGGCCTCGCGCCTCGGCGCCCACCACCAGGCGGCGGCGCATCTGGCGACCGCCCTGCGCTATGCCGGCGAGGCGCCGAAGGCGGTGGCGGCGCAGCTGCACGAGGACTGGGCCAACGAGGCCGGGCTGGCGCTGCGCATCGACGACACGGTGATCGAGGCGCGGCAGCACGCCATCGCCCTGTGGCGCGAGCTGGGCCGCCTGGACAAGGTCGGCCTGAACCTGCGGGCGCTGGCGCGGCTGCTGTGGTCGCGCGGCGAGGTGCGGCAGGCCGGCGCCTGCGTCGACGAGGCGGTGCGCGAGCTGGAGCGCCTGCCGGCGGGGCCGGAGCTGGCGATGGCCTACAGCGTGCGCTCGCAGCTGCACATGCAGCAGAGCCATGTCGACGACGCGGTCAAATGGGGCTGGCGGGCGATGGCGCTGGCCGACCGGCTGGGCGATGTCGAGACCCGGGTGCACGCGCTGAACAATGTCGCCACCGCGCTGCTCTTCGTCGACCGCCCGGGCGGGCGGGAGCTGATGGAGGAGAGCCTGGCCCTGGCGCTGCAGCACAATTTCCGCGAGCACGCCGCCCGGGCCTATATGAACCTCGCCGAATACGCGGTGACGTTCAAGGACTTCGCCCTGGCCGAGCGGGTGCTGGACGAGGGCATCGCCTACGAGACCCGGCACGATCTCGATTCCTGGACCCATTACCAGCTCGGCTGGCAGGCCCGGCTGCGGCTGGAGCAGGGCCGCTTCCGCGAGGCCGAGTCGATCGCCGGCGGCGTGGTCGGGCTGGAGCTGCTGGCGCCGACGATCCGCCTGCCCGCCCTGATCGTGCTGGGCCGGGTGCGGATGCGGCTGGGCGAGACGGACGGCCCCGACCTGCTGCGGCAGGCGCTGCGGCATGCGCTGGAGACCGGCGACCTGCACCTGATCGCGCCCGTGCGCTTCGCCCTGGTCGAGGCGGCGTGGCTGGCGGGCGAGCCGGACGCCGCCCATGAGCAGCTGGCGGCCGTGGCGGCGATGGATCTCGACAGCTTCGACCCGTGGGCGCTGGGCGAGCTGGCGGTGTGGTGGCGGCGCTGCGAGCGGACGACGCCGCTGCCGCCGGCGACGAAGCGGGCCCCGGCGCCGCGCGCGGCCGAGCTGGCCGGCGACCCGCAGACAGCCGCGGCGGAGTGGACCCGACTCGGCCTGCCTTATGAGGCGGCCCTGGCCCTGACCCGGGTCCAGGGCCCCGAGGCCGGGCCCGCCCTGGCCCGCGCCGTGACCATGCTGGAGGAGATCGAGGCGCGTCCCGCCGCCCTGCTGGCCCGCCGGGCGGCGCAGCTTCTGGGCGTTGCCGACCTGCTGCCGCGCGCCCGCCGCGGCCCCTACGCCGCCGCCCGCCGCCACCCGCTCGGCCTGACCCGGCGCGAGCTGCAGGTGCTGCGCCTGCTGGCCCAGGGCATGGGCAACCAGGACATCGCCCGCCGGCTGGTGCGGTCGCCGCGCACGGTCGAGCACCATGTCTCGGCGGTGCTGGGCAAGCTCAACGCCAGCAGCCGCATGGATGTCGTCCTGCGCCTGCACAGCGAGCCCTGGCTGCTGTCCGCCGGCGAAAACTAGGTAGTCTCCCTCGCGAAAATTGGGCAGCCGCACCGAAGCGCGGCGGAAATGCGGCGCCTACGGTGTCAATCACGGCACCGCCCCCGGACCATCTCGAATCTCGACGCAGGGCGGACAACGCGTCGAGCATGGAGGTTCAGGTCATGGCGGTCATCGATGGCGCTGCGGATCTCGATTATTCCCTGACGGCGAATGCCGGTCTGGCCGCAATCCTCTCCACCCGGGCGATCGGCGCGGCCGCCCTGGCCAGCGACGATGACGAGCCGGCCCCCCGGCCGCAGGACCCGGATGACGGCGTCGAGGACCTGCTCGACTGGCTCGATCTCGGCGTGATCATCGCCGACGCCACGGCCCGGCCGGTCCGACTGAACCGGCGCGCCGAGGCGATCGTCGGCCGCAAGGACGGGCTGTTCGCCACGCCCTTCGGCATCACCGCGGCCAGCCCGGAAGACTCGAACCGGCTGCGCCAGGCCATCGCCGCGGCGGCGGCGGGCGGCACCCGCCTGCGGCTGTCGCGCCCGTCGGGGGCCCCGCCCCTGCTGGTGACCGTGATCCCGGTCCGCGGCGGCGACGCCGGCCGCAGCTGGGTGGCCCTGTTCGTGATGGATCCCGGCATGGCCGGCACCCCGTCGCCCACCCTGCTGCAGGAGCTGTTCGGGCTGACCGCAGCGGAGGCCATCTTCGCCGCCGAGATCAGCCGCGGCGAGGGGCTGCAGGCGGTGGCCGACCGGCTGGCGATCGCCCCGAGCACGGCGCGGAGCCATCTGACCCGAATCTTCGAGAAGACCGGCACCCGCCGCCAGGCCGAGCTGGTTCGGCTGCTGATGCAGTGCGACCGGCTGGCACCCGCGGCACCGGCCCTGCGGGTCAGGTCCTGAGCGGCATCCAGATCTCGACCAGGCCGGTCCCGGTCCACGGATCGAAATCGGCGCTGTAGCGCTCGAAGCTCGGCGCGTCGGCGAAGGCGTGGCCGGACTGCGGCAGCCACCGGGTCCAGATCGTATAGTGCGTCGCCCGGATCCGCGAGATGTGGGCGCGGTGGCTGAACACCGCGTAGCGCTGCGCCGGGATCCGCACCCGGGTGAGCTCCGCCGGCAGGTCGTCGAAGCTGGCGACCTCGACCCCGGCGACATAGTCGAAATTGCCGGCGTCGTCGGTGTTGCAGCAGACGCCATAGGCGGCGTCGCCGACCTGGTTCGGCACATGGCCGATCTGCGGCCCGAAGCGCTGCCACAGCGCCGGGATGCCTTCATTGGTCTCGAAGGTGTAGCGGCCGCCCAGCCCGGCGACGAGCAGGGTCTTGCCGGTCTCGAAGCGCGGCGCCTCAAGCTCGATGATCAGGGATTCGTCCATCCGGATCGGCTCCACCAGCGCGAGGTTGTCGACATGGCCCTGGCCGCGCACCAGCTCCGGCGTCAGGCCGAACTGGTCGCGGAAGGCGCGGGTGAAGGCCTCGTGGGAGCCGTAGCCGGCGTCCAGCGCCACCGCCAGGATGTCGCCGGCGCCGGCGGCCAGGATCCGCGCCGCCTCGGTCAGGCGGCGGCCGCGGACATAGCGCATCACCGACCGGCCGGTGGCCACGCCGAACAGCCGGCACAGATGGAACCGCGACACGCCGGCGGCCTCGGCGATCGCGTCGAGCGTCACCTCCGACCCGAACTGGTGCTCGATGAACCAGACCGCCCGCTCGACCGCCGCCATCCCCGTCTCCCCTCGGCCTTCGCCGGCACATTGCCCATGGCGGAGGCCGCCCGTTTGATCGCGGTTGCGGCCGGCGCCGGTCAGTCCGCCTCCAGCGCCGCGACCAGATAGTCGACCAGCTGGCCCGCGGCCCGGTCCGGCCGGCCGGGCTTGGCCAGCAGCGCCAGCTCCGATTCCGCCGGGTCGGGGAAGCCGTCCGCCGCCCCCAGCCGGCGGTGGTCCGGCAGCACCGCGTCGCCGGCCAGGATGCTGATGCCGAGACCCGAGGCCACCGCCGCCTGCACGCCGATCAGTCCCTGGCTGGAATAAGCCACCCGCCAGCGCCGGCCCAGCGCCTCCAGCGCGGCGATGGTGCGGTCGCGATAGATGCAGCCCGGCGGGAACAGCGCCAGCGGCAGCGGGTCGGCGTCAATGTCGGCATCGCGCCCCGCCACCCAGACCAGCTGCTCCGGCCACCGCGCCAGGGACCGGCCGTCGCCGACATCGCGCTTGACCAGCGCCAGGTCCAGCTCGCCGGCCGCCAGCAGGCGGCGCAGCTCGGCGCTCCAGGCGCTGGTGGTGTCGAGCCGGATGCGCGGGCAGTGCCGGGCGAAGCCGGACAGGAGGTCGGTCAGCTTCCGCCCGGCGAAATCCTCCGGCACGCCGAGCCGCACCACCGCGGCCCGGCCCGGATGGGCCAGCGCATCCCGCGCCTCGGCCGAGATCCCCAGCAGCCGGCGGGCATAGCCGATCAGCAGCTCGCCCTCCTCGGTCGGCACCGCGGCGGCGCCGGTGCGGTCGCGGTCGAGCAGCCGGTGGCCGAGATCCTGCTCCAGCCGCCGGATCTGCTGGCTGACGGTGGACTGGCTGCGATGCACCCGCTCGGCCGCGCGGGTGAAGCCGCCGGCATCGACCACGGCGACGAAGGTGCGGAGCAGGTCGAGATCGAACATCGCCGATATTTACGCTTCCGATAACGATCAGTCGATAATCTCGTTTCCCAATAAGTCGCGCGAGCACGACATTGGGGCTGCACCAGCGGAGTTCGCGCCATGCTGTCCGGACCGCGCCCGGCCTGGGTCACTTTCGATTGCTACGGCACCCTGATCCAATGGGATGAGGGGCTGCGCGAGGCGGTCCGTGCCATCCTGGCCGGACAGGGCCTGGCGATCGATCCCGGCCGGCTGATCGAGACCTATGACCGGCACGAGCATGCGATCGAGCAGGCGGAACCGCATCGCCGCTTCCGCGACATCGCCGGCACCGCGCTGCGGCTGGCGATGGGGGAGCTCGGCGTCGTCTCGGGCGAGCGCGATGGCGAGACGCTGGCCCGCGCGATCAGCCGGATGCCGCCCTTCCCCGAGGCGGTGCCGGCGCTGGCGGCGCTGAAGGCGGCAGGGTTCCGCCTGTGCATCATCTCCAACACCGATGACGACATCATCGCGGGCAATGTCGCCCAGCTCGGCGGCCATATCGACCGGGTGGTGACGGCGCAGCAGGCCGGCGCCTACAAGCCGTCGCACCGGATCTTCGAGCACGCCCACCGGGTGCTGGGCGTGTCCGGGGACGAGGTGGTGCATGTCTGCGCCAGCCCGCATCTCGACCTGGTCGCGACTCGCGCGCTGGGCCTGCGCGACGTCTGGATCGACCGCTGCACCGGCCGCCGGCCGGCCGACCTCTATGCGCCCGCCGCAGTGCTTCCCACCCTGGACGGACTGCCGGGGTTGTTCAAGGATGCGGGCTGGATCTGAGACCCGCCGACAGGAGACCCGCCATGGCCCATGAGCTGAAAGCCGCCGACCCGTCCCGGCTGTCGAATATCGGCGAGATCGACTGGGCGGCGCTGCGCCAGGCCCGGATCGACCTGACCGCCTGCTTCCGCATGGCGGCGCGGCTGGGGCTGGAGGAAGGCATCTGCAACCACTTCTCGGCGATGGTGCCAGGCCGCGACGACCTGTTCCTGGTCAACCCCTACGGCCTGGCCTTCGCCGAGGTCACGGCATCGAGCCTGCTGGTCTGCGACTTCCACGGCAACGTCATCGACGGCGACGGCAAGCCCGAGGCGACGGCCTTCTACATCCACGCCCGGCTGCACAAACAGGTGCCGCGGGTGCGGGCCGCCTTCCACACCCATATGCCGAACGCCACGGCGCTGAGCATGGTCGAGGGCCAGCCGCTGGTCTGGGCCGGGCAGACGGCGCTGAAATTCTACGGCCGCACCGCGGTAGACGACGCCTATAACGGCCTGGCGCTGGACGAGGCCGAGGGCGACCGCATCGCCGCGACGCTGGGCGACGCCGACATCGTCTTCCTGCGCAACCACGGCGTGATGGTGTGCGGCCCGACCATCGCCGAGGCCTGGGACGACCTGTACTATCTCGAGCGCGCCGCCGAGGTGCAGGTCAAGGCGCTGAGCACCGGCCGCACGCTGCGGGCGGTGCCGGCCGAGATCGCCCGGCGGACCTATCAGCAGATGCGCGAGGGCGACGCCGAGAGCGCCCGGCTGCATCTCGAAAGCGTCAAGCGCCAGGTGACGCGGCAGGATCCCGGCTTCGCCGCCTGACGCTGTCGTCCTTGGGGGAGGAGCCGCGATGACCGAGGACCGCCCGAAGCTGGGCTGGAGGAGCCGGCTGATCCATTCCGAGGCCAAGGCGCCCGGCGGCTTCAAATCCCTGGCAACGCCGGTGTGGCGCGGCTCGACCGTGGTGTTCGACCGGCTGGCCGACGCTCGCGACGACTGGGACGGCGGCTACACCTACGGCCTGTACGGCACCCCGACGACGATCGAGCTGGCCCGGCGGATCGCCGAGCTGGAGGGCGCGCGGCACAGCTTCATGGTGCCGGGCGGCCAGGCCGCCATCGCGCTGGTGTTTCTGGCGATGTGCCGCGCCGGATCGCATGTGCTGGTGCCGGACAGCGCCTATGGCCCGACCCGGGAATTCGCCCTGGGCCTGCTGGCTAAGCTGGGGGTCGAGGTCGAGACCTACCCCGCTTTGGCCGGGGCGGAGGTCGAGGCGCTGATCCGGCCCGAGACCGCGCTGCTGTGGTGCGAGAGCCCGGGGTCGATCACCATGGAGGTGCAGGACGTGCCGGCCCTGGCCGCGGCGGCGCACCGGCACGGCGTCAGCGTCGCCATCGACAACACCTATGCCGCGGGGGTGCTGTTCGACGCCTTCGCCCATGGCGCCGACATCAGCGTGCAGGCGCTGACCAAATATGTCGGCGGCCACAGCGACCTGCTGCTGGGCACCGTCTCGGTGGCCGACGACAGGCATCGGCAGGCGATCGGCGACGCGCACCGGCTGCTGGGCATGGCGGTGTCGCCCGACGATTGCAGCCTGGCGCTGCGCGGGCTGCAGACGCTGGGTGTCCGCCTCGACCGGCTCGAGCGCACGACCCTGGCGGTCGCGACGTGGCTGGCCGGACGGCCGGAGGTCGAGGCGGTGCTGCACCCGGCCCTGCCCGCCTGCCCCGGTCACGAGACCTGGCGGCGCGACTTCACGGGCTCGTCCAGCGTGTTCTCGATCGTGTTCGGGCCAGGCCGCGACGAGGCCTTCGTCACCCGCTTCGTCGAGGGCCTGCGCCTGTTCAAGCTCGGCTACAGCTGGGGCGGCACGACCAGCCTGGCGATGGCGTATCGCAGCATCCCGCGCCTGGGGACCGACTACGCCGGCCGGCTGGTGCGGCTGAATGTCGGGCTGGAGGACGAGGCCGACCTGATCGCCGATCTCGACGCCGCCCTGCGCCAGGCGGCGGAATAAAGCGCGGGGCCCGATCGTCCCTGGTCTGAGGGGCGTCCGTTCAAGACGCCCGGAGAAGGGGATTGATCGAGATGAGCATCGGACGACGCATCCTTGTGCCGGCATTGACCGCCCTGGCGGTGCTGGCCACCGCCGGGCCGGCCGTGGCCCATCACAAACCCTGGCATCACGGCGGCCCGCCCTGGGCCCGGTCGCATCACGGCCATGGCTACTATTATGCGCGGCCGCGGCCGCCCGTGGTCGTCTATGAGCGGCCGTATGACGGCTATTATTACGAGCGGCCCCGCTACTATCGCCGGCCGGCGCCGGTCTATGTCGAGCCGCCGCCGTACTATTACGCCCCGGCCCCGGGCGTCACCATCAACATCCCGCTGCGGTTCGACTGAGTGGGCCGGACGTCAAACAGAACGGCCGGCAGGGCAAGACCCTGCCGGCGGCGCTCCGGACCGTCAGTCGAACGGGCGGAAGCCTTCGCGGGCGAGTTCCAGGTCGCGGTCGTCGACCACGCCGTTGCCGTCGACGTCCAGATTGGCCGTCTCCCAATCGCCGGTCGGCCCGGTACCGGGCTTGACCTGGTCGATCCGGTCGGCGAGCTCGGCCTCGAGCGCGTCGATCAGGTGCGGATCGGCCAACGGATCGGCCTTGAGATCGGCGATCCGCTCCTGCAGGGCGCGGATGCCCGTCTCCTGCGGCGTCGAGCGAGATGGTGTCGACCTTATCGGCCCGCTTGCCCCTGGCCTTGCCGCTGTTGCCGGGACCATCGAGGCCGTCCGTCGAACTGGCGACGCCGGTTCCATGGCGGTTGCCTCTGATCTTGCCGCTGTTGCCGGGGCTGTCGTCGTCATCACCGGAGCTGCCGATACCGCTTCCGGTGCTGCTGGCCTTTCCGCCGGCATTGCCGCTGTTCCCGCCTCCGTTGCCGCTATTCCCGCCTTTATCGCCCCCGTTGCCGTTGCCGTTCCCACCGCCGTTGCCGCCCCCGTTCCCGCCCCCGTTGCCGCCACCATTCCCGCCGCCGTTGCCGCCGCCGTTGCCGCC
>JAEKLZ010000132.1 GCA_019508225.1 Inquilinus limosus
TCGAGGTCGTCGCGGTCGACCGAGGTGATGACGATGTGGCTCAGCCCGAGCCTGCCGGCGGCCTCGGCGACGTGCTGCGGCTCATGCGGGTCGAGCTGGTCGGGCCGGCCGGTGGCGATGTTGCAGAAGGCGCAGGCGCGGGTGCAGACCGAGCCCAGGATCATCACCGTGGCGTGGCCCTTGGCCCAGCACTCCCCGATATTGGGGCAGGCCGCCTCCTCGCACACCGTGTTCAGCTTGAGGTCCCGCATCAGCCGGCGGGTCTCGTGATACTCCGGCGAGACCGGCGCCTTGACCCGGATCCAGGCCGGCTTGCGCGGCACCGGATTGTCGGGGCGGTGCGCCTTCTCGGGGTGGCGGAGATGGGGCTCTACAGCGGACATGGTCGTCCTTGCGGGATTGCGGCCTGGCTCGGCGACAGTCCCTCAAAGATGGGGAAACGCCGCCGGAAGCCAAGCACGCTTTGCTCAATAGTGGATTGCGCGGCCGTAAGCGTCCAGGACGCTCTCATGCATCATCTCGCTCAGCGTCGGATGCGCGAAGATGGTATGCATCAGCTCCGCCTCCGTCAGCTCGCCGGTCTTGGCGACGACGTAGCCCTGGATCAGCTCGGTCACCTCGGCGCCGACCATATGGGCGCCCAGCAGCTCGCCGGTCTTGGCGTCGAACACGGTCTTGACCATGCCCTCCGGCTCGCCCATCGCGATCGCCTTGCCGTTGCCGATATAGGGGAAGCGGCCGACCTTGACCTCGTGCCCGGCCGCCTTGGCCTTGGCCTCGGTCAGCCCGACCGAGGCGACCTGCGGCGTGCAGTAGGTGCAGCCCGGGATGTTGGTGACCTCGATCGGATGCGGGTGCTGGCCGGCGATCTTCTCGACGCAGATCACGCCCTCATGGCTGGCCTTGTGCGCCAGCCAGGGCGCGCCGGCGACGTCGCCGATGGCGTAGACGCCCGGCTCGGCCGTCTCCAGATACGGGCCGACCACGATGTGGCCGCGGTCGACCTTCACCTTGGTGTTCTCCAGGCCGATATTCTCGACATTGCCGTCGATGCCGATCGCCAGGATCACCCGGTCGACCGTGATGGTCTCGGTCTTGCCGCCGACCTCGATGGTGGCGGTGACGCTGTCGGCGCCCTTCTCCAGCTTCTGGGTCTTGGCGCCGGTCAGGATGCGCATGCCCTGCTTCTCGAACTGCTTTTTGGCGAAGGCCGAGATCTCCTCGTCCTCCACCGGCAGCACGCGGTCGAGCATCTCGACCACGGTGACCTCGGCGCCCATGTTGCGGTAGAAGCTGGCGAATTCGATGCCGATGGCGCCCGAGCCGATGACCAGCAGCGACTTCGGCATGGCCGGCGGGACCATTGCCTCCTTGTAGCTCCAGATCAGCTTGCCGTCGGCCTCGAGCCCAGGCAGGTTCCGGGCCCGCGCGCCGGTGGCGATGATGATGTGCTTGGCCGCCAGCGTCTCCTTGCCGCCGGCCTTCAGCACCACCTCGACCTTGCCGCCGCCGAGCAGCTTCGCGCTGCCGTCGAACACCGGCACCTTGTTCTTCTTCAGCAGGTGCTTGACGCCGCCGGACAGCTGCCCGGCCACCTTGCGCGACCGATCAACCACCTTCTTAAGATCGAAGCTGATGTCCTTGGCCGAAAAGCCATATTGGTCGAGATGCTTCAGCAGGTGCGAGATCTCGGAGGAGCGCAGCAGCGCCTTGGTCGGGATGCAGCCCCAGTTCAGGCAGATGCCGCCCAGATGCTCGCGCTCGACCAGAGCGGTCTTCAGCCCCAGCTGGGCAGCGCGGATCGCGGCGACATAGCCGCCCGGGCCGCCGCCGATCACCAGGACGTCGAAGCTGGTCTCAGCCACTGTCGTGTCTCCTTGCTGCCACCCGCATCCCGGCGGAGGCGATCATGGGGTCGGCGGTCGGGAGCCGGCTCGGGCCGGCCCCCGCGACCGGGTCACAGCATCATGCTGAGCGGCGCCTCGATTAGGGCGCGGAAGGCGGCCAGGTACTCGGCCCCGACCGCGCCGTCGACCGCGCGGTGGTCGACCGACAGCGTGCAGCTCATCACCGTGGCGATGGCGAGCGCGCCGTCCTTGACCACCGGCTGCTGGGTGCCGGCGCCGACCGCCAGGATGCAGGATTGCGGCGGGTTGATGATCGCCGCGAAGTCCTTGACCCCGAACATGCCGAGATTGGAGATCGAGAAGGTGCCGCCCTGGTACTCCTCGGGCTTCAGCTTGCCGTCGCGGGCGCGGGCCGCCAGGTCCTTCATCTCGCCCGAGATCGTGCCCAGGCCCTTGCGGTCGGCGTCCTTGATGATCGGGGTGATCAGGCCGCCCGGCGTCGCCACCGCCACCGAGACGTCGACCCGCTCGTACTGGATCATCGACTCGTCGGTCCAGGAGGCGTTGGCCGCCGGAACCTTGCGCAGCGCCAGCGCCGCCGCCTTGATGATCAGGTCGTTGACCGACAGCTTGACGTCGCCGCGGTCGTTCAGCTCCTTGCGCAGCTTCAGCAGCGCGTCGAGCTGGATGTCGACCGTCAGGTAGAAATGCGGGACGGTCTGCTTCGACTCCAGGAGCCGGCGCGCCACCGTCTTGCGCATGTTGCTGTGCTTCTGCTCGCTGTACGGGATGCCATAGGCATCGGCCAGCTGCTTGGCGTTCGGGCCGGCGGCCGCCGGCTTCGCGGCCGGGGCGGCGGCGGGTGCGGGCTTCGCCGCCTCGGGCGCCGCGGCGGCCGGCTTGGTTGCAGCGCCGCCGCCGGCGACGGCCGCGTCGATGTCGGCCTTGACGATGCGGCCATGTGGGCCGCTGCCTTGCAGCGCCGCCAGATCGATGCCGGCCTGCTGCGCCATGCGGCGGGCCAGCGGGCTGGCGAAGACGCGGCTGTCGTCATGGCCGTTCGCCGCCGGCTTGGCGGCCGGGGCCGGCTGGGCCGCCGGGGCGTCCGCCTTGGCCGGGGCAGCCTCGGGCTTCGGCGCGGCGGCGGCCGGAGCCTCGGCCTTGGCCTCGGGCTTCGCGGCGGGCGCGCCGCCCTTCAGCGCGCCGGCATCCTCGCCCTCCTCCAGCAGGATGGCGATGATCTCGTTGACCGGCACGTTCTCGGTGCCCTCGGCCACCAGGATCTTGCCGATGGTGCCCTCGTCGACCGCCTCGACCTCCATGGTCGCCTTGTCGGTCTCGATCTCGGCGATCACGTCGCCGGACTTGACCTTGTCGCCTTCCTTCTTGTGCCAGGTGGCGAGCGTGCCCTCGGTCATCGTCGGCGACAGCGCGGGCATCAGAATGTTGATCGTCATCGATCTCTCCCTGCGTCCGGCGCCCGGATCAGCGGTAGCAGGCGGCCTTCGCCGCCGCCACGATGTGCGATGCCTGCGGCAGCGCGAGATGCTCGAGATTGGCCGCGTAGGGCAGCGGCACGTCGACCGAGCAGACGCGCCCGACGGGGGCGTCGAGATAGTCGAAGGCGTGCTCCATCATCAGCGCCGCCAGCTCCGAGCCGATGCCGGCGAAGGGCCAGCTCTCCTCGGCCGAGACCAGGCGGTTGGTCTTCTTGACCGAGTTGACGATGGTCTCGACGTCGAGCGGACGGATCGAGCGCAGGTCGATGACCTCCGCGTCGATGCCCTCGGCGGCCAGGGTCTCGGCCGCCTCCAGCGCCTTGCCGACCATGATCGAATAGGCGGCGATGGTGATGTCCTTGCCCGGGCGCAGGATCTTGGCGCGGCCGATCGGGACGATGAACTCCGGATCCTCCGGCACGTCGAAGCTCTGGCCGTAGAGCATCTCGTTCTCGAGGAAGATCACCGGGTTCGGGTCACGGATCGCCGATTTCAGCAGGCCCTTGGCATCCGCCGCCGACCAGGGCGACACCACCTTCATGCCCGGGCAGTGGGCGTACCAGCTGGCATAGTCCTGGCTGTGCTGGGCGCCGACGCGCGAGGCGGCGCCGTTGGGGCCGCGGAACACGATCGGGCTGCCCATCTGGCCGCCGGACATGTACAGCGTCTTGGACGCCGAGTTGATGATCTGGTCGATCGCCTGCATGGCGAAGTTGAAGGTCATGAACTCGACGATCGGCCGCAGCCCGGCATAGGCGGCGCCGACGCCGAGGCCGGCGAAGCCGTGCTCGGTGATCGGGGTATCGATCACGCGCTTGGCGCCGAACTCCTCCAGCAGGCCCTGGCTGACCTTGTAGGCGCCCTGGTACTCGGCCACCTCCTCGCCCATCAGGAACACGGTCGGGTCGCGCCGCATCTCCTCGGCCATGGCGTCGCGCAGCGCCTCGCGCACGGTGAGGCGCCTGGTCTTGGCGAAGAACTTGTCCTCATCCGTGGCTGGCGGCGCCTTGCTCGCCGGCGGCGCGGCCGGGGCAGCGGGCGCCCGGGCCTCGGCCTTCGGCGCCTCGGGGGTGGCCGGCGCCTCGCGCTGCGTCTCCGCCACCGGGGCGGCCTTGCCGTTGGCGTGCGCGATGTCGCCGGCGCTCTCACCGTCGCCCAGCAGGATGGCGATCGGGGTGTTCACGGCCACGGCCTCGGTGCCTTCCGGCACCAGGATCTTGCCGATGGTGCCTTCGTCGACCGCCTCGACCTCCATGGTCGCCTTGTCGGTCTCGATCTCGGCGATGACGTCGCCCGACTTCACCGCGTCACCCTCGCGTTTCAGCCACTTCGCGAGCGTGCCCTCGGTCATGGTCGGCGACAGCGCCGGCATCAGGATTTCGGTGGGCATTGGGGAATTCTCCGGCAGCCGGCGGCGCCTCCAGCGGGCGCGCGCCGGGGCGTGATGACTCAGGCTTCGATCAGGACGTCGGTGTAGAGCTCCGACGGATCGGGCTCCGGGCTCTGCTGCGCGAATTCCGCCGCATCGTTGACGATGCCCCGGATCTCCTTGTCGATCGCCTTGAAGTCGTCCTCGCTGACGCCGCCGATCGCGTCGATCTTCTTGCGCACCAGATCGATCGGGTCGTGCGTCTCGCGCATCTTCGTGACCTCCTCCTTGGTCCGGTACTTGGCCGGATCGGACATCGAGTGGCCGCGATAGCGGTAGGTCATCATCTCCAGGATGGTCGGCCCCTCGCCGGCCCGGGCGCGCTCCAGCGCCTCGGCTGCGGCCGCCTTGACCGACAGCACGTCCATGCCGTCGACCTGGAAGCCCGGGATGCCGTAGGCCTGGCCGCGCAGATGCAGGTCGGCATTGGCCGAAGCGCGCTGCACCGAGGTGCCCATGCCGTATTTGTTGTTCTCGATCACATAGACGACCGGGAGCTTCCAGAGAGCCGCCATGTTGAAGCTCTCATAGACCTGGCCCTGGTTGGAGGCGCCGTCGCCGAAATAGGTGATCGAGGCGCCGCCGTCCTCCTTGTAGCGATGGGCGAAGCCGAGGCCGGTGCCGAGCGACACCTGGGCGCCGACGATGCCATGGCCGCCGAAGAACTTCTTCTCGCGGCTGAACATGTGCATCGAGCCGCCCTTGCCCTTGGAGTAGCCGCCGCGGCGTCCGGTCAGCTCCGCCATCACGCCGCGCGGGTCCATGCCGCAGGCCAGCATGTGGCCGTGGTCGCGATAGCCGGTGATGACGTCATCGGCCGGGGTCTGGGCGGCCTGCATGCCGACCACGACGGCCTCCTGGCCGATATAGAGGTGGCAGAAGCCGCCGATCAGGCCCATGCCGTACAACTGGCCGGCCTTCTCCTCGAAGCGGCGGATCAGCAGCATATCCCGGTAGTAGCGCAGCAACTCGTCCTTGCCGGCGGAGGCGGGAGTCACGGCTCCCGACGTCTTCTCCTGGGCAGGACGACGTTTCGTGGCGGCCAATGGATCCTCCCTGGTCGGATGGCATCGCGTTAATAGGCGCGCATAGCACTTTCGCCTGGCCCAGTGCTACCCCGCACGGACGGAATTTGCAAGGCGCAGGTCCAGGGTCGCGCCGCCATCGGCGCAAGGCAGACGCGCGGGTTTACTGGGCCGGCGCCGGGGCCGGAGCGCTCTTCGGAAAGAAGATGACGACATCGTCGGGCCTGGCGACATTCAGCATCGCCCGGGCCCGTTCGTCCAGCATGTCCGTGTCGACCTGCTTCGGGTCGATCAGCGCGGCGCGCTTCTCCATCTCGGTGCGCTGCGCTGTCAGCGACTCCAGCGTGGACTTGGCCTGGGCGACCTCGCCCTGCAGCGCGTCGCGGGCGAAGATGCCGTGGTCGCCCTGGATCGCATGGTAGGTGAAGTAGGCGATCAGGCAGACGCCAACCACCGGCCCGATGACCGGCCGCAGTTTCCGCCGGAGAAAGCGAAACATGCTCATGGCTCTAGGTCACCATAGGTCGGGGTCGGCGTCAATCGAAGGTACTAACGCTGGCGCAGCACCGACCGGCCGGCATAGCTGGCGGCGCGGCCCAGCTGCTCCTCGATCCGGATCAGCTGGTTGTACTTGGCCAGCCGGTCCGAGCGGCTGAGCGAGCCGGTCTTGATCTGCCCGCAATTGGTGGCGACGGCGAGGTCGGCGATGGTCGAATCCTCGGTCTCGCCCGAGCGGTGCGACATCACCGCGGTGTAGCCGGCCTTGTGCGCCATCTCCACCGCCTGCAGCGTCTCGGTCAGGGTGCCGATCTGGTTGACCTTGACCAGGATCGAGTTGCCGATGCCGCGGGCGATGCCCTGCGACAGCCGCTCCGGGTTGGTGACGAACAGGTCGTCGCCGACCAGCTGGACGCGCTTGCCCAGGGCGCTGGTGATGGCGGCCCAGCCCTCCCAGTCATCCTCGGCCATGCCGTCCTCGATCGACACGATCGGGTAGCGCTTCACCAGATCCTCGTAATAGGCGACGAGGCCGGCGCTATCGAGGGTCTTGCCCTCGCCTTCCAGGTGGTAGCGACCATCCTTGAAGAACTCGGTCGAGGCGGCATCGAGCCCCAGCACCACATCGTCACCCGGCTTGTAGCCGGCCGCCTCGATCGCCTGCATGATGAAGCTCAGCGCCTCGTCGGCCGAGCCGAGATTAGGGGCGAAGCCGCCCTCGTCGCCGACATTGGTGCCGTGGCCGGCATCCTTCAGCTTCTTGCGCAGGGCGTGGAACACCTCCGACCCGGTGCGCACCGCCTCGGCCAGGGTCGGCGCGCCGACCGGCAGGACCATGAACTCCTGGATGTCGATCGGGTTGTCGGCATGGGCGCCGCCATTGATGATGTTCATCATCGGCACCGGCAGGATGCTGGCATAGGCGCCGCCGACATAGCGGTACAGCGGCAGGCCGGCATCCTCGGCCGCGGCGCGGGCCACAGCCAGGCTGACACCGAGGATGGCGTTGGCGCCGATCCGGCCCTTGTTCGGGGTGCCGTCGAGCTCGATCATGGTGCGGTCGAGCTCGATCTGGTCCTCGGCGTCGAGGCCGGTCAGCGCATCGAACAGCTCGCCATTGACGGCGTCGACGGCCTTGATCACGCCCTTGCCGCCATAGACCGACTTGTCGCCGTCGCGCAGCTCTACCGCCTCATGGGCGCCGGTCGAGGCGCCGGACGGCACCGCGGCGCGGCCGAAGGCGCCGGATTCGAGGGTGACGTCGACCTCGACGGTCGGGTTGCCCCGGCTGTCGAGGATCTGGCGGGCATGGATGTCGACGATCGCGGTCATAGGCTGCCTCTCGCTGAAACGGAATCGGGGGGCACGGTGTTGATGGGGCGGGAATCGGCGCGGCCAGACTGTGCCGCGGACCGGAAAATGCAAGGACTTTCGCCTCTGCGTGTAAGGCAAACCTCACATCCGCCGATTGTGGCCCGGCCGTGTTGAAACTGCGTCAATTTGGGGAGTAGCCTCGCGACAAAAGTACGCAACTCAGGGCACCGAAATGCGGCTTCTCTCTCATATGCTCTCGCGCTTCGTGCAAGCCGGGCGCTTGCGGGTGACCGATGCCGGTGGCGTCGCCCACGACTTCGCCGGCAAGCAGCCCGGACCCTTCGCCTCGGTCCGGCTGCACGACCCGGCATTGCCGCGACGGCTGTTCGCCGCCCCGGCGCTGGCGGTCGGCGAGGCCTATATGGACGGCACGCTGACGATGGCGGACGGCACGACTCTGCGCGACCTGTTCGCGCTGTACGGCCATAACTTCCAGTCGCTGGACGGCTATCCGCTGCAGGCGCTGTTGAATTCGGTCGGCCGCCGGCTGCGCCGGCTGCAGCAATACAACCCGGTCGGCAAGGCGCAGGAGCACGTCTCCCACCACTACGACCTGTCGCGCGAGCTGTTCGAGCTCTTCCTCGACGAGGACATGCAGTATTCCTGCGCCTATTTCGGCGATGGGATCAGCAGCATCGAGGACGCCCAGATCGCCAAGAAGCGGCACATCGCCGCCAAGCTGCTGCTCGACGACGCCAAGAACGTGCTCGACATCGGCAGCGGCTGGGGCGGCATGGCGATGACGCTGGCCGAGCTGGCGCCGGT
>JAEKLZ010000178.1 GCA_019508225.1 Inquilinus limosus
CGCCGCGCATGCCGGTCATCAGCCCGTCGATCTGGTCCAGCATGGCGTTCAGGCTGGTGGCCAGGCGGTCGAACTCGTCACGGTTGCCACGCACCGGCATGCGCCGGGTCAGGTCGCCCTGCAGGATGTCCTCGGTGCTGCGGTTGATGCCCTCGATCCGGGCCAGCAGGCTGCGGCTCATCAGGATGCCGCCGGCGATGCCGAACACCGCGGTCAGGATCATGCCGCCGATCAGCGCATCGGTCATCAGCTTGGTGAAATCGGTGCGCTCGGTCATGTCGCGCCCGACCAGCAGGTAGAAGCCGCCGATCAGCTGGAAGGTGCGGGCTCGCGCCACCTGGGGCTTGGAATCCCCGCCGACATCGGTCGCCACCAGGAAGTCGACCGTGCTGTCGGCGGCGCTGCGGGCGATCGGCGGCCAGGACGACAGGTTGCCTTCGATCCGGTTGTAGTTGCGGTCGGCCAGCAGGTACAGGCCGCGCCGGCCCGGGGCGGCCTGGCTGCGCTCGCGGATGATGCGCACCAGGCCCAGCAGGCCGAACTGGCGGTACTGCTCGGCCAGGCCGGTGATCTCGGCCTGGATGGTGTCGTCGGTCTGCGACGCGATCACTCGCACCGTCTGCCAGTACACGAAGCCCAGCACGCCGGCGACGGACACCCCGAACACCAGCATGTAGATGATCGCATAGCGGAAGGTGGAGCTGCGGAGGACCCTAATCAGATGCACGGAGGCAGTATCCCGCGCCACGCACGGTCTGCAGCAGCGGCGCGTCGAAGTCCTTGTCGATCTTCTGCCGCAGCCGGCTGATATGGACGTCGATCACGTTGGTCTGCGGATCGAAGTGATAGTTCCAGACATTCTCCAGCAGCATGGTCCGGGTGACCACCTGGCCGGAATGGCGCATCAGGTACTCCAGGATCTGGAACTCGCGCTGCTGCAGGTCGATCTTGCGGCCGGAGCGGGTGACGCTGCGCGACAGCAGGTCCATCCTCAGATCACCGATCTGCAATTCGGTCTGCGCCGCCGTCGGGCTGGCGCCGCGGCGCAGCAGCGCCTCCAGCCGGGCCAGCAGCTCGGTGAAGGCGTAGGGCTTGGTCAGGTAGTCGTCGCCGCCAGCGCGCAAGCCGCGGACCCGGTCGTCGACCTGGCCCATGGCGCTGAGGAACAGGACCGGCGTCTGGTTGCCGTTGCGCCGGATGGTCTCGACGATCAGCAGCCCGTCCATGCCCGGCAGCATGCGGTCGACGATCATCGCGTCGTAGGTCTCGCTGGTCGCCAGGAACAGGCCCTGCGGCCCGTCCGGCGCATGGTCCACGACGAATCCGCTCTCGCGCAGACCCTTGGTCAGGTATTGCGCGGCCTGGGCGTCGTCTTCGATCACGAGGATTCGCATGATCGGAACCTTACGACGAGGCGGGGCGGTTCGGAAATGACAAGCGTGTCATGGCCGGCCCATGCCCCGGTTAGATTTTGGCGTTCGGGCGGGTCAGGATGTACAGGACCAGGATCGCGAAGAAGGCGGCGACGATCCCGACCACCAGGTGCGAATGCACGGTGAACGCGAGGATCGTCAGGCTGACGGCCAGGCTGCCCACCGCCAGCAGCTTGGCCCAGGCCGGAATCGCGCCGTGCCGCTCCCAGGCCTGCAGCGGCGGGCCGAAGCGGCGATGGGTCAGCAGCCACTTGTGCAGCCGGGGCGAGGACCGGGCGAAGGCCCACAGCGCCAGAATCATGAAGATCGTGGTCGGCCACAGCGGCACGAACACCCCGATGATGCCGGCGACGACGCAGAGCACGCCGAAGGCCTGCAGCACCAGGCGCATCGTCGTCGGCCCCAGCACCCCGATCCGGTTCAGGTCAAACCGCGGCATGGCGCTTGGCCCGGTTCGGGGATGCGGCGTCCAGCACCTCCGCCGGCACGCCCTGCACCGCGATCCGGCCCTCGGCCATCAGCACGGCGGTGTCGGCCAGGCGCAGCAGCGCCGGGCGGTGGGTGATCACCAGCGTGGTGCGGCCGGCGGTCAGCCGCTCCAGCGCCTCGATCACCTGTGCCTCGGTCTCGGCGTCCAGCCCCTCGGTCGGCTCGTCCAGCACCAGGATCGGCGCGTCCTTCAGGATGCAGCGGGCCAGCGCGATGCGCCGGGCCTGGCCGCCGGAGACCTGGACTCCCGCCTCGCCGACCCAGGTGTCGAGGCCGCGCGGCAGGGCCTCGACCCAGCCGGACAGGCCGGCGGCCTCGACCGCGGCCGCCACCCGGTCGTCGCTGGCGTCAGGGTCGCCGATCAGCAGGTTGTCGCGGATCGTCCCGGCGAAGATCTGGCTGCGCTGCGACAGATAGGCGATGCGGCGCCAGATCTCGGCCTGCGGCAGGCGGCGCAGGTCGACGCCGCCGATGGTGATGCTGCCCGCATCCGCGTCGCGAAAACGCAGGATCAGGGCGGTCAGCGTGCTCTTGCCGCTGCCGCTCGGACCGATCACCGCGATCCGCTGGCCCTCCGGCAGCTCCAGGTCGATGTCCTGCAGCGCCGGCCGGTCGCCGGGGCGGTAGCGGTAGGACACGCCGGACAGGACGATGGTGTTGCCGGCCGGGGCGGGGGCCGGCGCCTCCGGGTCGCGCACCAGCGGCGCCAGCCCTGCGAAGTCGAGCAGCCGGCGGGCGGCGGCACGGGTGCGGCCGAGATTCTGGAAGGCCAGCGGCAGCGGCACCAGCGCGTCGAACAGCGCCAGCGCGCCCAGCATCATCAGCGCCACCGCCGGGCCCGGCAGCACCCCGGCGGCGACACCGGCCACGCCCAGCGCCAGGATCGCCAGCGCTGCCAGATGGCCGGCCAGGCCGGACAGGGCGGTGGAGACGCCGGACAGCTGCGCCATGTGGCGCTGCGCCACCATCAGCGTCTCGTTCTCGGCCAGCACCGCATCGGCATGGCGGCCGTCGGCCTGGTAAACCTTCAACTCGGCCAGACCCTGCACGCCCTCGACGATGCGGGTGCGTAGCCGCGCGGTGGCCAGGGCGATCGCCTTGCCTGCCGGGGCGCCGATCCGCTGCATCGCCCAAGGCAGGGCCAGGCCGACCAGCAGGGCCAGCGCGACCACGATCCCGGCTGCGGCCGGGTCCAGCCACAGCAGCACGCCGCCGACCAGCAGCACAGCCAGCACGGCGACCACGGCGGGCACGATCACGCGCAGATAGATCGCGTCGAGGGAATCGACGTCGGCGGTCATGCGGTTCAAGAGGTCGCCGCCGCGCTGCTCCTCCAGCCGGGCCGGGGCCAGCGGGATGGCGGCGCGGAACAGCCAGACGCGCAGGCCTGCCAGGAAGCGGAAGGTGGCGTCATGCGTCACCAGCCGCTCGGCATAGCGCGACCCGGTGCGCAGCACGGCCAGGCCGCGGATGCCGGCCGAGGGGCTGGCGAAGTTGAAGGCAGCGGCGGTCGCCACCGCGGCGCCGGCCACGGCCGAGGCGGCGATGAACCATCCGGACAGCACCAGCAGGCCGAGGCCCGACAGGGCGGTGACGATCGCCAGCAGCAGGCCCAGCGCCATCTTCCGCCGCTGCGGCCGCGCCAGGCGCAGGATGGCGAGGAGGGGGCGGTCGCGGCGGTCCATCACGCGGCCTCCGCCTGCACCCGGCCCTGGTCCAGCAGGATCCGGCGGTCGGCGATCGCCATCGCCGCCGGGCTATGCGTCGCCACCACCACGGTGCGCCCACGGGCCAGGCGGCGGATCGATTCCAGGATCTCGGCCTCGGTGTCGCGGTCCAGCGCGGCGGTCGGCTCGTCCAGCAGCACCAGCGGCGCATCCTTCAGGAAGGCGCGGGCCAGGGCGACACGCTGGGCCTGGCCGCCGGACAGGCCGACGCCACGCTCGCCGACGGGCGTGTCCAGCCCCTGCGGCAGCGCCGCCGCGAACTCCGTCACCCGGGCCTCGGCGGCGGCACGGTCGACCGCCGCATCGTCGGCCTCGGGCCGGCCCAGCCGGATGTTGTCGCGCAGCGTGCCGTGGAACAGCACCGGCGCCTGGCCGATCCAGGCGATGCGGCGGCGCAGATCCTCCGGGTCGATCTCGGCCAAGTCGACGCCGTTGACCAGCACCCGCCCGGCATCCGGCCGGCGGAAGCCCAGCAGCAGCGACAGCAGGGTCGACTTGCCGGCGCCGCTCATCCCGACCAGCGCGACATGGTCGCCCGGCGCGATCCGTAGGCTGACGCCGCGCACGGCGCTGCGGGTGCCGCCGTCGAAGGCGACCGAGACGGCGTCGAACTCGATGTCGAGGTCGCCCTGCGGCATCGGCCGGCCGCCGGCGGGGGCCTCTTCCGGCGTGTCCAGCACCTCGGCCAGGCCCTCGGCGGCGCCGATCGCGGCCACCCGGTCGTGGTAATAGGCGGCCAGCATCCGCAGCGGCTGGAAGAAGTCGGGCGCCATCAGCAGCACGAACAGGCCGCTGAACAGGGTCAGGTTCGGCGCTGTGCCCCAGCCGATATGGCCGAGCAGGCCGAGCCCGACATAGGTGGCGACGACGGCGACCGCGACCGAGGCGAAGAACTCCAGGCTGGCCGAGGACAGGAAGGCGATGCGCAGCACCCGCATGGTGCGGTCGCGGAAGGCGTCGGCGGCCAGGGCGATGCCCTCGACCTCGGCTTCGGCCCGGCCGAACAGCCGCAGCGTCGCCAGGCCCTGCAGCCGGTCGAGGAAATAGGCGCTCATCCGCGCCAGGACGCGGAACTGCTTGCGGCTCTCATCCGCCGCCTTCATGCCGATCAGCGCCATCATCAGCGGCACGAACGGCCCGGCGACGGTCAGGATCACGCCGGACACCCAATCGATCGGATAGACCGCGGCCAGGATCAGGATCGGCAGGACCATCGCCACCCGGCTCTGCGGCAGGAAGCGGGCGTAGTAGCCGTCCAGCGCCTCGATCCGCTCGATCAGCGTGACCGCCAGGTCGCCGGTCTGCCGCTCCGCCCGCCAGGCGGGGCCCAGGGCGTGGACGCGGTCCAGGATTTTCCGCCGCAGCCGGGTCTTCACCTGGGTCGACGCCACCGCGCCCAGCGCTTCCCAGGTCCAGGCGGCGCCAGCCCGCAGCAGGGCCGCGGCCAGCAAGCCGGCGAACAGCGGCCAGAGGTCGGACAGCCCGGCCCCTTCCATCACCGCGCGCTGCAGGACCCAGGCGATCAGCCCGGCCTGGGCGACGCCGCACAGGCCTTGGGCGATCCCGGCCGCCGCGGTCAGGCCGATCGGCCGGCGCGCCAGCCCGGCCTGCCGCTTCAGCCAGCGGCCAGCGGCGCGGTCGTCGATCGGGCCGGACGAAGCTGATCGGGGCGGGGTAGGGGCCAAGAGGTCGGTGCTCCAGTGACTGCAGGCGAAGTAAGGCGCCAGCCCGGTCCGGTCAACGGCACGAAGTGAAGCAGCTGTTTCGCGCCGCCGCGGGGGAATCGCCCTCAGACCATAGCGTCATCCGTATCGTCCTCCCCCTGTCCCTTCGGCCGAGACCCGGCCGAGGTTTCATTTAGACGCAGGCACCTACGCCCGGCTCTTCGCCGCGATCTCGTAGACGTCGCGCGACAGCTCGGGCGCCGCCAGGATGCGGTCCAGCTCGGCCTGCATCGCCGCCCGACGGCCGGGCTCGTGCCGCTGCCATCGGCCGAGCGGCACCAGGATGCGCGCCGCCAGCTGCGGGTTCGGCCCGTTCAGCGCCAGCACCTGGTCGGCCAGGAAGGCGTAGCCGGAGCCGTCCGCGGCGTGGAAATGCAGCGGGTTGCCCATGGCCAGGCTGGAGATCAGCGCCCGCGCCCGGTTCGGGTTGCGCAGAGTGAAGGCCGGATGGCGGGTCAGCGCTTTGATCGCGTCGAGCGTGCCGGGCAGGGCGGAGGTCGCCTGCAGCGCGAACCATTTGTCGACCACCAGCGGCTCGTCCTGCCACTTGGCGTAGAACGCCTCCAGCGCCTGCGCCCGCTCCGGGATGTCGCGGTCGCGCAGCACGGTCAGCGCCGCCAGCACGTCGGTCATGGTGCCGGCGGTCCGGGCCTGGTCGAGGACCAGGGCGGTGGCCTCGGCATCGCCCGGCAGCAGGCCGAGGGCGGCCAGGCAGGCATTCTTCAGCGCCCGCCGGCCGACCGCGGCGGCGGAAACGTCGAACGGTCCCCGGTCGTCATTCGCCCGATAGAGGGCCAGCAGCCGGTCGCGCAGCGCCGTGGCGATGGCCAGCCGCGCCGCCTCGCGCACCGCATGGATGCCCTCGACGTCGATCAGCGCCATCTGGTCGGCCAGGAAGGATTCGCTCGGCAACGCCATCGCCTCGGCGACGAAGGCGGCATCCAGCGCGGGGTCGTCCAGCAGCCGACGGACGGCGGCGACGAAATCCGGGTCCAGCCGCCACTCCCGCCCGATCTTGCGGGCGGCGACGCCCTCCAGCAGCAGTTGGGTCGCCAACTGCTGGCCGGCCTCCCAGCGGTTGAACGGGTCGCTGTCATGGGCGAACAGGAAGGCCAGCCGCTCGCGCGGCTGCGACGCCAGCTTGACCGGGGCGGAGAAGCCGCGGAACAGCGACGGTACCGGCCGCTCGGCCAGCCCCTCGAACGTGAAGCGCTGGCGTGCCTCGGTCAGCGACAGGATCCGCGTGCCGGGCGCGGCCTCCGCCTCGCCGGCCAGTCGCACCGGCAGGTCGCGGCCCTGCGCGTCGAGCAGGCCGAGCGCGACCGGGATGTGCAGCGGCTGCTTGTCCGGCTGGCCCGGCGTCGGCGCGGTCGACTGCGCTAGGGTCAGGCTGTAGCGGCCGGAAGCGGCGTCCCACTCCTCTTCGACGGCGATCTCCGGTGTGCCGGCCTGGGAGTACCAGCGGCGGAACAGCGTGAGGTCGACGCCGCTCGCATCCTCCATCGCCGCGACGAAGTTCTCGCAGGTCGCGGCCTGGCCGTCATGGCGCTCGACATAGAGGTCGATGCCCTTCCGGTAGCGCTCCGGCCCGAGCAGGGTGTGGATCATGCGGATGACCTCCGCGCCCTTCTCGTACACCGTCGGCGTGTAGAAGTTGTTGATCTCGATATAGCTCTCCGGCCGGATCGGATGGGCGATCGGGCCGGCATCCTCCGGGAACTGGATGGCGCGCAGGCGCCGGACATCACCGATGCGCTGCACCGGCCGGCTGTTCGTATCGGCCGAGAACTCCTGGTCGCGGAAGACGGTCAGGCCTTCCTTCAGCGACAGCTGGAACCAGTCGCGGCAGGTGATGCGGTTGCCGGTCCAGTTGTGGAAATACTCATGCGCCACCACGGATTCGACGCGCTGGAAGTCGCCGTCGGTCGCGGTCTCGCGGCTGGCCAGGACCAGGGCCGTGTTAAAGATGTTCAGGCCCTTGTTCTCCATCGCCCCCATGTTGAAGTCGGAGACGGCGACGATCATGAACAGGTCGAGGTCGTATTCGAAGCCATAGGCCTGCTCGTCCCAGGCCATCGACGCCTTCAGCGACCGCATGGCGTGGCCGACCTTGGTCTCGTCGCCCTTGCGGGTGAAGATCTTGAGCTCGACCGGCCGGCCTGACCGGGTGGTGAAGCTGTCCTCGACCGCCACCAGGTCGCCGGCCACCAAGGCGAACAGGTAGGACGGCTTCGGGAACGGGTCCTCCCACTTCGCCCAGTGCCGTCCGCCCTCGGCCTCGCCGGAACCGACCGGGTTCCCGTTCGACAGCAGCACCGGGACCTTCGCCTTGTCGGCGACGATGGTGGTGGTGTAGCGGGCCAGCACGTCCGGCCGGTCGAGATAATAGGTGATGTGGCGGAAGCCCTCGGCCTCGCACTGGGTGCAGAAATTGCCGCCGGAGGTGTAGAGCCCTTGCAGCGAGGTGTTGTTCTGCGGCTCGATCTCGGTGGTGATCTCGAGGGTGAAGGACTGCGGCAGGCCGGGCAGAGCCAAGTGCTCGGCATCGACCGAATAGCGGTTGTCGCCCAGCGCCTCGCCGTCCAGCGCGACGCCGGTCAGCTTCAGGCCCTGGCCGTCCAGCACCAGCGGCGCCGCGGGGTCGGAGGTCGCCGGGTTGCGCCGCATGGTCAGGCGCGACGTCACCGTCGCCCCGTCCTCGCGCAGGTCGAAATGCAGGTCGACCGTGTCGATCAGGAAATCGGGCAGCCGGTAGTCGGCGAGGCGGATCGTGCGCGGGGCGCTGGTGGAATCGGTCATCGGATCTCGGCCGCTGAAGGATCTGTTGTCCCTGTCTAGACCAGCGCGGCCGGCGGTGGAATGGGGCAGCGGCCGGAGCCCCCCGGACCGCATCGCGGAGGCCGCGATGTCAGCATATGATATGCAAGAGCTGGAATCTGCACCGGGACAGGATTAATGTCCGTCCTAACAGACCTATAGCGGCGGCTGGCACTCGATTGAGCCGGCGTTGTTGACGTCATCCCGAGATGATCGGCGTCAGATAGCTAAAGAAATATCTGTTTTCATATAAAATTGAACGATTGGGGAGAGACGAAGATGACCGATCCGATCCCAGCATACCTTGACTTGAGCAACTATGTCATCGGCCCGGACGGGGCTGGTGTGACGGTTTATTGGCAGGATGAGCAACCGTCATGGCCGTTTGTTCTCATACGAGATCAGCATTTGGTATTCAATGGCGAAGACAGTATTATTGGAGGCAAAACCGGATGGTATAGTTCGATTGATTTCGGCTATCACGAATCCGATAATGGAACATATAATTTCATACTGACAAATGGAAACGATTCCATCTCCGCGGTCGATGTCGCCTACGGCTTGGACGGGAACGACTACATAGCGGGCGGCTCCTTTGTCGATGGCGGCGACGGCAACGATTCGCTGAGCGGGTCAGGCACCCTGATCGGCGGCAATGGCGATGACTATCTGAGCGGCTTCGGCAATGCTGCGACCGTGATCGGCGGTGACGGCAACGATACCGCCTCGTTCGGCTGGACCGACGGCGTGACCGCGGATCTCGTGACCGGGACTGCGGCCGGCGGCCAGCGGCTCAGCAGCATCGAGAATCTGTCCGGCTCCAGCGGAGCGGACGTGCTGACCGGCAACGCCGTTGCCAATGCGCTGTCGGGCTGGGATGGAGACGATGTGCTCGCGGGCGGCGGCGGCGCCGATGTCCTGACCGGCGGCAATGGCCTCGACACAGCCGACTACAGTGGTTCGGGCGCCGCGGTGTCGGTCAACCTGGCGACCGGCACAGCCGCGGGCGGCGATGCCCAGGGCGATGTGCTGACCGGGATCGAGGGGCTGCGTGGCAGCGCCTTCGCCGATGTTCTGACCGGCGGCGCGGGCAACGATGTCCTCGATGGCGGGGCCGGCGGGGATACGCTGGCCGGCGGCACCGGAACCGACACGGTGACCTTCGCCCGGGCCGGCGCCGGCGTGACCCTCAGCCTGACCACCGGCCACGGCACGGCCGGCAACGCCACGGGCGACAGCTACAGCGGCATCGAGGCCGTGACCGGATCGGCCTATGCCGACAGCATCACCGGAGACGCCGGGGTGAACCACCTCGAAGGCGGCCTCGGCAATGATGTGCTGCAGGGGCGCGGCGGCGCCGACACCATCATCGGGGGCGCCGGCTTCGACCTTGCGGATTACCGGGATTCCGCGGCGGCCGTGACCGTCGATCTGGCGTCCGCCGCCAACACCGGCGGTGACGCCCAAGGTGATATCCTAATCGAGATGGAAGCGCTCCGCGGGTCGGCCTTCAATGACCGGCTGACCGGCGATGGTGCCGCCAACACGCTGTGGGGTGAGGGCGGCAACGACACGCTCGCCGGGGCGGCCGGGGACGACAGCCTCTATGGCGGCAATGGGACCGACGCTCTCGACGGCGGTGACGGCAATGATTCCCTGATCGGGGGGCTGGGGGCCGACGCCCTGACCGGCGGCGCCGGCAGCGACGTCGTGAACTACGCCGCGGCGGCCGCAGCCGTGGCGCTGAACCTCGCCACCGGAGGCACTGTCGGCGAAGCGGCCGGCGACACCTTCAGCGGCGTCGAGAGCGTCCAGGGCTCCGCCTATGCCGACACGATCACCGGCGATGCCGGGGCCAATGCGTTCTGGGGCCTGGGCGGAAACGACGTGCTGGCCGGGGCCGGCGGGGCCGACACGCTGAAGGGCGGGGCGGGGGCCGACACCTTTGTCTATCGCGCGGTGGCGGACAGCACGGCCTCGGCGCGGGACACCCTCAACGACTTCTCGCATGCCGAGGGCGACCGGATCAGCCTGTCGGCGATCGATGCCGACGGCAATTCCGGCAATGGCGACACCGCCTTCACCTTCCTCGGCGGCGGCGCCTTCACCGGGGCCGGGCACGAGGTGCGGGTCATGGTCAGCGGCGGCGCCCAGATCGTGCTGGCCGACCTGAACGGCGACAAGGTGGCCGACATGCAGGTTCTGGTCGTCACCGCGACCACCCTGACGGCGGCCGATTTCGTGCTCTGACCGGTTTCGGTCCCGGGCGGCATCGCCGCCCGGACATGCGGGCATTCCTTAACGAATTTGACGGGGGCGGCAATGACGACCGTGACGGGCACGAGCGGCAATGATTTTCTCGAAGGCAGCGACAGCGCCGATCTGATCATCGGCCTCGCCGGGGACGATACGCTGGTCGGCGGCAATGGCGACGATGTGCTGCGCGGCGGTGCGGGCAAGGACGCGCTGGTCGGCGGCAACGGCAACGACACGGCCGATTTCAGCGACATGGCGGACAGCATCACGGTCGATCTGCGCGGCTTCACCACCGACGGCGACCGGATGAGCGAAATCGAGAACGCGACCGGCAGCGCCTTCGCCGATATCCTGATCGGCAGCTCCGGCGCCAATATCCTCAATGGCGGGGCCGGCGACGACACCCTCAGGGGAGGCGCCGGGGCCGATACCCTGATCGGCGGCGCCGGCATCGACGTGGCCGACTACTCCGCATCCGCCGCCGCCGTGGTCTTGAACCTCAAGACCATCGGGACGGCGGGCGATGCGCTGGGCGACGTGTTCAATGGCGTCGAGCAGGTGGCCGGATCCTCCTTCGACGACCAGATCACCGGCGATGACGGCGCGAACCTGCTCTCCGGCCTGTCGGGCAAGGACACCCTCTCCGGCGGCGGGGGAGACGACACCCTGCTTGGCGGATTGATGGCGGATACCCTCGATGGGGGTGCCGGCGCCGATGTGCTGGACGGTGGGAACGACGACGACATCCTGTCGGGCGGCGAGGGCAATGATCAGCTGATCGGTGGCTTCGGGGCCGATCAGCTGTCCGGCGGCAACGGCGTGGATCTCGTGATCTACACCGCGTCCGCTGCGGCGGTGGCGGTCAACCTGGCGGCCGGCGCCGGGACCGGCGGCGACGCGGCCGGCGACACCTTTTCGAGCGTCGAGAATATCCGCGGCACCAACTTCGCGGATGCCCTGACCGGCAATGCGGGCGCCAATGCGCTGAACGGCAGTGCCGGCGACGATGTGCTGGCCGGCGGTGGCGGCGCGGACTATCTGACCGGCGGCGACGGTTTCGATACCGCGGATTACCGCTCCTCCGCGGCGGGCGTGATGGTCAACCTGGCGATGGGCCTGGGCAGCGGCGGCGACGCCCAGGGCGATGGGCTGAGCGGGATCGAGGCGATGCTGGGCAGCGCCTTCGCCGACCGGCTGACCGGCGATGCCGGCGCCAACACCCTCAACGGCGGCGCCGGGGCCGATATGCTGTTCGGCGGCGCCGGCGCCGACATCCTGATCGGCGGCGCGGGGGGTGATACGATCGATGGCGGCGCCGGCATCGACTGGGCCGATTACAGCGCCTCGACCGCCGCGGTGACGGTCAATCTCGCGGTCGGTCAGGGAACGGCCGGCGACGCCGCGGGCGATATCCTGGTCGCCGTCGAGAACCTCCGTGGAACCGCCCTGGCCGATACCCTGGTCGGCGATGCCGGGGCCAATGTGCTGGATGGCGCGGCGGGCGACGACATCCTCCTCGGCGGCGACGGCAACGACGTGCTCTTCGGCGGCGCCGGCGCCGACCGCCTGGACGGCGGGGCCGGGACCGACATCGTCGACTACGACGCCGATCCCACCCACAACCCCAGCGGGGTGATCATCGATCTCGGGGCCGGGACCGGGACGGGCGGCAACGCCCAGGGCGATCTGCTGACCGGTGTCGAGGCCGTCGGCGGCACGGCCTATGGCGACGCCATGACCGGCGACATCGGGGCCAACACCTTCTGGGGCCGCGACGGCAGCGACCTGCTCGACGGCGGTTTCGGGGACGACGTGCTCTATGGCGAGGGCGGGGCCGACACCCTGCGCGGCGGCGACGGCAACGACACCCTCGTCGGCGGCGCCGGTGGCGATGCCATGGATGGCGGCACGGGCACAGACACGGCGAGCTATGCCACGGCCCTTATCGGAGTGGGGGTGAATCTCTTCGGGGGTGTGGTCGGCGGCGGCGATAGCGCCGGCGACAGCTATGTCAGCGTCGAGAACGTGGTCGGCTCGGGATTCTCGGACGGGATCATCGGCGATGACGGGGCGAACGGACTCTGGGGCATGGTCGGAAATGACTACCTGAGCGGGGGCGGCGGGGCCGACACGCTGAAGGGCGGCGCGGGAGCCGACACCTTCAACTATGAAACCGTCTCCGACAGTACCGCTTCGGCCCGCGACACGATCAGCGACTTCTCGCACGCTGAAGGCGACGTGATCGATCTCTGGGGCGTCGACGCCGACGGCAATGCCGGCAATGGCGACACCGCCTTCACCTTCCTCGGCGGCGCCGCTTTCACCGGGGCCGGGCATGAGCTGCGGGTCGTCGCCAGCGGCGGCGCCCAGATCGTGCTGGCGGATGTGAACGGCGACATGGTGGCTGACATGCAGATCGTGGTCGTCAGCGCCACCACGCTGGTCGCTTCCGACTTCCTGCTCTGACGGCGGGGGCGGCGGGCGAGGACCTGTCCTCGCCCGATCCGCTATCCGAAGAATCCCGTCCGGTGCACCACCGCGGCCGAGACCCGGCGCACCAAGCCGTAGATCTGCCGCATCGGGCGGAAGATCCGCTCGTTCTCGAACTGGTAGTTCTGGCTCTCATCAGAACGGTAGGTCGCGGCCTCGCCGAAATCGGCCACGGCGATGGTGTCCTCGGTCAGCGGGAAGATCTCCTCCAGCGACTGCACTGCCGGCAGCACGTCGAGATGCAGGACACGCGCGATCACCTGCTTCAGTGTCAGGTTGTGCCGGCTGGAGAATTCCGGGATGCGCATCGCCAGCAGGAAGATCTCCTGGATCAGCGCCAGGCGCACCGCGTGCAGCACGGCCAACGCGTCGCGGCTGGCGGCGTCGACATGCGGCGCCGTCTCGGCCACGCTCTCCAGCCCCTCGCGCAGCAGGATGAAATCCTTGTGCAGGGCGCGGAACACCCGGCTCTGCCGCTCGCACACCGGCATCGGCTCGAGATGGCCGGACAGCGCCACCATCCGGTCCGCCAGCTCGCGGTCGCCGGTGGCGGCGGCGCGGGTGATCCAGGCGCCGGGGTCGAGCGCGTCGATATAGGATTTCATCGCCGCCGGATTGCTGGCCGAGGCGCCGTAGGTGATGATCCCCACCAATTGCCGAAACCGCGGCGAGGCGGCGTAGAGCTCGCGGAACCGCTCCGGATCCTTGGCGATGGCGGCGCCGGCGCCGCCGACGCTGTTGGCCAGCAGGCCGAGCTGCATCAGGATCGCGTTGTGCGGGATCGCGCGCAGCTGCGTCGGCATGGCGTGATCCAGCTCACCCGGGTCCTCGTGCTGCCGCTTGGTGGCGCGGCTGCCGGACGGGAACAGCAGGTTCGGGCCCAGCGCCTGCAGCAGCACGCCGTAGTCGCGGCTTTCCATCAGCCGGACCTGGAACTCCTTCACCGTGGTGAAGAACTCGCGGATGTAGGACGCCTCGTCGTAGAACGGATCGTCGCGGGTGTCGTCGACCTCCGTCAGCACGTGCTGCAGGATGCGGGCGACCACCGCATAGGCCAGGTCGGGATGGGCGAAGTACAGGTAGCCGTCGCCGCCCTGGAAGCTGACCTCCTGCTTGAAGGTGACGCCCTGGCTGGCCATGAACGCCCGGGTCGCCGGCGGGTCGACATAGGACAGGCGGTCGGCGATGCCGCCCGGATGGCAGCCGCGGCCGATCGATTCGCCATGGGTGTCGAAGATCAGCAGTTGCACGTCCGGCAGTCCGGCCTTGGCGATCACCCGGATCAGCCGCAGGCGTAGCCGCTCGATCGAGGCCCCGGCCGGGGTCTGGCCGAGATAGCGCCCGGCGTCGGAATAGCCGGTCTGGACGCAGACCCGGCCACGGCGCCGGACATAGTCGCGGTAATGCGGGTTCTCCAGCAACTGCTCGATGATCCGGCTGCCGTTCTCCAGCGCCTTCTCGGTCTCGAACAGCGGCGAAATGTCGACCATGCCGTCGACCCCGAACAGCCGGGCGTAATAGAGCGCGGTCAGGCAGGTGAAGGCGCTTTCGCTCTCGGCGATCAGAAAGCGGATCGGGGCCGAGCGGTCGTTGTATTTCAGCATCTGCGCCAGCAGCATGAACAGGCGCTTGACCGAGGTGCGCTCCGCCAGCAGCGAACCGAAATTGACCGACATCGGTTCGACCGCATCGAGCAGCGCGTTCAGCCGGTCGAGATAGGATTGCCGGTAGCGCGGGTCGTTCGGGTCGGACACCATGCCGACCGCCTTGCGGATGGCGTTGTGCACCTGGGTGGCATTGATCCGCACATGGGTGTGGGCGGCGCCCAACCCATGCGTCGCCAGTTCGGCGCGCAACAGGCAGAAGCGGCGCGACAGGTCGGGGTCCTCGGTGCGCTCCAGCGCCCGGTCGACGATCGCGATCAGGCTGGCGGATTCGGTCAGGCGCAGCGCCTGGCCGGCATGGATGCGCTGGCTGATGACGCGGATCTGCTCGCGCCCGGCGGCGGAGCCGGGATCGGCCACGGCGAAGGCGGCGACCTCGTCCCGGATCTGGGCGATCGCCAGCGCCACGCGGCTTTCCAGCAGGTCCAGTGTCTCCAGCAGGTCGGCGGCGCCGCGCGGCACCGCGGACCGGATCGCCCGCACCTCGGCCAGGTAGTGGTCCAGCTGTGCCGCCTGGACCAGCAGGCGCTTGTGCAAGGAGTCGGTCCAGCGGATGTCGGAGCGGCCGTCCAGGTCGTAGCCGACCCAGGAGGCCAGGGTGACCAGCCGCGGCGTCAGGCCGCGCCAATCCTCGGGATAGGCCTCGCGGGCGACGTCGAGCAGGATGCCCCAGGCGCGGCCCAGCGCGGTGCGGGCATTGGCGATAGCGTCCAGCGACAGCGCATGCTCGCGCGCCAAGCTCAGATCCTCGTCCGGCCGGTGCTCGACCGCAGCGGCACGGTCCAGCAGGGCGGACTTCGCCGCTTCGGTCAGCGGTGCGCCGTCGGCCGCGCGGCCGGCCGTCAGGGCCGCCAGGTCCGCCATCAGGGCGCCGGACAGGTTGAAGGTCGGGTGGGCGGTGAAGACGACGCCGAAGGCCTCGCTCTCCACCCGGCGGCGGAAGGCGGCGAAGGACACGGTGCCGCCCTTGGCATCGCGCGTCAGGCCCTGGAACAGGGCGCGCAGCGCCGCGTCATTGGCCTCGGGCGCGGTCTCGCCGAGATAGCGGCCCAGCCGGGCGGCGCGGTGGCTGAAGCCCTCGATGGTCAGGTGGCCGATCAGCCCTTCGACATCGCGAATGTCCAGCTTGCCGTCGGCCAGCCTCCGCGACAGCTCCAGCGCCAGGTGCTGGATCGGGTTGGCGAAGGGGTCCTCGCGCTGCGACTTCTCGTAGCGTTTGAGCAGCTGCGTCAGCTCGCGGGCGAGGGGTATCGTCCGATCCTCCGGCCGAGGCGTGGCTTGACGCGAATCCGGCATGGTGCCTCCCCGTGCGGCAGCGGCGATGCTGCAACTGCGTCAAGCATCCATGTTGCGCTGCGAAGGGCTTGTCAATCGCTTTGGCGAAGAATTCCGGCCCGTGACAGGCGGAACCGAAAGGGGCGTGTGCGCAGCAGATCTCGCCGATGCCGGCGGAAATGCATAGATCCAATGATCCAATATGGTGCGGATGAGTCCTGACCCCGAAAAAGAAGTGGCCCCGACGCGGGGGGAAGCGTCGGGGCCGTTCTTCGCCTGGGTCCGATCCGCTCGGAGGGGAGGGAGCGTCCGGCCCGGCTGACGGCTAATTCGATCCCATCGGAGGATCTTGGCGATGGTTGGGGGGACAAACCATCGCCGGCCGCAGTATGGATTTGGGAACGAACGCGAAATTGTCAAGCAACCAGGGGTGGGTGCAGGCCCTGCGGCGGGCCGTCGCAATGCATGGCTTCAATGCGCGTCCGCATGGTCTCGGGCGCTGCCGCGGTCGATCAGGTCGAAGCCGCGCTTCAGGGCGGCACCGGCGCCGATCACGCTGACGGCGAACAGGCCGAGGCCGACCCGATACAGCTCGGGCCCGGTCGCCATGATCAGTCCGACCACGGCCAGGATGCCGAGCAGGAAGGTGACGGCGAAGCAGGAGCCCGGCTCGCTCGGCAGAAAGGCGCGGCTCGGCCGATCCTCCCGGGCGTCGAAATGCTGCTTGAGCAGCAGCATGACGATGCCGAGGCAGGCAATGAACAGGCCGATCCCCAGCACATACAGGTCGTTGCTCTGCGCCCGGGCGGCGCTGATCAGCCCGAGCAGGGCGATGATGGCGGCCGCGGTGGCCGCGTTCAGGCGTCTCATGATCCGTCCGATCGTCTCGCGAACTCGCGGACCACTATCGATACGGCCCCGCCCGGCCGCAAGCCGCGGCGCGGCCCGGCGACAAAAAAACCTCCCCGCCGGGACAGGGAGGTTCGTGCCTGGTTCTCAGAACCCTTACCGTCATTGCGAGGAGGCGAAGCCGACGAAGCAATCCAGGGGCCGGTGCGAGCGGCCCTGGATTGCTTCGCTGCGCTCGCAATGACGCCTCTTTTCAGTGACTTACGCGCCGATCTTGCCGCCGCCCTGCTTGGTGATCACCACCACCGAGGGGCGGGGCGGCATGCCGTCCTTGAAGTCGGGCCAGCGGGTCGACGGGTCGGCGAAGGTGCTGGGGCGGCCGAATTCGGGCCATTCCTTGCCGCCTTCGCCCGGATGCTGCACCGCAACGAAGAAGGTGGTCAGGTCCGGGGTGATCTTCGGGCCGCACATCTCGGCGCCGACCGGGACGCGGAAGAACAGCTTGCCGGTGCCGCGGGCCTCGCCCTCGGTCTCCAGGCCCCAGATGCCGTCGGCGCGGCCGCTGTACTTGTAGTTGTTGCCGTCGGTCGCAACCCACAGCCGGCCGTCGGCGTCGATCTCGCAATTGTCCGGCGACCCGAACCAGCCGTTCTTGCTGGTCGAGGGGTGGAAGGTGGATCCGACCGCGGCGACGGACGGGTCGCCGCACTTCACCAGCAGGTCCCAGGCGGCGGTCGTGGCGGCATGGTCGCCATCGGCCGGGGTGATCTCGACGATGTGGCCGAACTTGTTCTCCGGCCGCGGATTGGCGGCGTCGACCTGTTCGGCCTTGCGCTTGTCGTTGTTGGTCAGGATGACATAGACCTTGCCGTTCACCGGGTTCGGCTGCACGTCCTCCGGCCGGTCCATCTTGGTGGCGCCCAGCAGGTCGGCGGCGTGGCGGGTCTCGATCAGCACGTCGGCCTGGCTCTTGAAGCCGTTCGCCTCGGTCAGGGGGCCCTGGCCGAACACCAGCGGCATCCAGGCGACCTTGCCGTCGGCATCGAACTTGGCGACGTACAGCGTGCCATGGTCCAGCAGGTCCATGTTCGCCTTGCGGTCATTCGCATCGAACTTGCCGGAGGTGACGAACTTGTACAGGTAGTCGAAGCGCTGGTCGTCGCCCATGTAGACGACGACGCTGCCGTCCTTGGCGACGATGCTCTCGGCGCCCTCGTGCTTGAAGCGGCCCAGCGCGGTGCGCTTCTTCGGAGTCGAGGTCGGGTCGGTCGGGTCGATCTCGACCACCCAGCCGAAACGGTTCGGCTCGTTCGGCTCCTTCACCAGGTCGAAGCGGTCATGGTGCAGGCTCCAGCCGTACTCCGCCTCGCCCAGGCCGTAGCGCTTGTAGTTGCGGGCCTCCGGGTGATCGTCCTTCAACTCGCCGCCGAAATAGCCGTTGAAGTTCTCCTCGGCATGCACCGTGGTGCCCCAGGGCGTGGTGCCGCCGGCGCAGTTGTTGATGGTGCCGATCACCTTGGTGCCGGTCTTGTCGGCCGAGGTCTTCAGCCGGTCATGGCCCGCCGCCGGGCCGGTGACCAGGAACTCGGTCGAGCGCGCGGTGATGCGGCGGCCATAGGCGCTGTCAGGCACCACGGCCCATTTGCCGTCGGCGCCGCGTTTGATCTCGATCACCGATTGGCCATGCGCGGCCATCTCGATGTCGATCTGCTCCTTGCTCTGCGCGCTCAGCTCGAACTCGCCCTTGGCATCGGCCAGACCCGGGAACATGATCGCGGCGTCGGTGTATTCGTGGTTCACCACCAGCAGGCCGTGGTCGCTGGAGTTTGAGCCCAGCGGCAGCGGCACGTAGCCGATGTAGTCGTTGTTGTAGCCGAACTGCTTCTCCTGCGCGTCGGCGGTCTGCTTCTGCACGTCGAAGGCCGGGGCGCCCTTGACCACCGGGTCGCCCCAGCGGATCAGGATGTCGGCGTCGTAGCCGGCCGCCACATGGTGCTTGGTGTCGACGCCGGCCTGCAGCTCCTCGAACACGTAGCGCGAGGGCGCCCCGGTCGCGGCCTGGGCCGGGCGGCTGCCCGACAGGAAGGCGACCGGGCCCGCCACCGCGCTGATCGCCGAGACGGCCAGGGCGCCGCGCAGCATGCCCCGCCGGCCGAAGCGGGCGTTGACGATGTCGCCCATGGTCGGGTTGTCGGAGAGGTTGCTGCTGCGGTCATCCTGCTGCTCGTAGCGCTGAACGCGCGACAGGGCGGAATCCTGGTCCATCTCGGTCCCCTCTGGGCTGGCTGCCGTGGCGGCGGGCTTTTGAATCCGGGCCGGACCTTACCGATCTGTAATGTTTGATTTGTTTCAGATCGATGACGGTTCGATGAACCCGGACGAAGCGCGCCGCCACGGCATCCGGCCTATGGCCGGACCGCGCAACTGGGGCTGACCCGGATGATCAGCGGCTGGCTGGGAAGCCCGGCGGAGCCGCTGGCCGTGGCCAGGGTGAAGCGGCAGGTGTGGGCCGTCGGGTTCAGCGTCGCGGTGACGCTGACCCGGGCGCCGGCAGGCGGGTCGAGTACGACATGCGTGCTCTCGACCGCCGGGGCGTCATAGCTGCCGACGATGCCGCTGATCGCGGTGTGCGAAGCCACGTAGTATTGCCGGCCCTCGCGCAGCACCGCGGTCAGGATCACCGTGCCGGTGCGGATCGAGGAGGCGGTCGGCGCCACGGCGGTGCCAGCATCGGCGTCGAGCAGGTGGATCGTGCTCGGGCTCGGCCCGGGCACGGTCACCGCCCATTCATTGGCCGCGAACCGGCCGTCGATGCAGGATCCCTGCTCGTCGCAGAAATCATCCACCGGGACGGCGCTCGCCGCGGTGGTGGCCGTGCCGTAGAGCCGCCGCACCAGCAGGGCCGAGGCGCCGACCACCGCGCGCGCCCGGTCGCCGCCGGGACCGGCGGTGAAGCTGCCGAGCGAGCGGAAGCGCAGCAGCAGCGGGTTCGGCGTCTGGCTCCAGGCCGGCGTGGTGCGGACCAGGTCGCGCACCACGACCGAGGCGCCGGTCGCGCCGGGCAGCAGCACCAGGTCGCGCCGGGTGCCGTCGAGGATGGTGGAGGCGTTGCCCTGGAAGCGGAACTGGCCAGTATAGGCGCATTGCGTCGCCGACACGCCCGAGGTGGCGCTGGACCCGGCGAACAGGAAGCGTGTGGTCAGGGCCAGCAGCAGGACGTCGGGCGGGTTCTCTTCGCCCCAGCTGCCCTGGCTCGGCCGGTAGTCGGCGTTGAAATGCGGCTGGCTCATGGTCGGCGCGTTGCCGGTCAGCGTCGACCGGGTGCCGTAGGGCGACGGGTCGACCACCAGCGCGTCGGCGCCGCGCGACAGGGTGATGTTGCCGGCGTCGACATGCTGGTGCGCGCTGATCAGGCCGCGGCACTGGCTGACCATCCAGGTGGCGCCCGGGCCGAAGCCGGTGCGGGCATAGAAGTTGCCGGCGCCGGCGGCCAGCCAGCCCGGCGGCAGCGAGGCGCGGTCGATCGGCTGGGGCGCCACCGTCTCGGCCGCCGCCAGCGCCTGGAACAGCAGGGTGAAATCGCCATTGGCCGCCGGCGCTGGCAGGGCCAGGCGGGCCAGCTCGGCCTTGGCCTGGGCCTTGTCGAGCGTGGCGGCCGGGCCGGCCAGCACGGCGTAGAGGGGCAGGGGGTTGGTGGCCAGCGTCGGCTTCTCGTCGTCGGTGTCGCCGCCGACGAACATCCGGTCGTCCGGCGTCAGCCCGTAGACATAGCGATACAGCGACTGGTGCAGCCACGGCCCGATCCAGGGCTGGGGCACCCCGCGCTCGGTCATGGCGCGGCCGGCCAGGGAATAGGAGATCACCGCCAGCGGCCCGTACTGCCAGCCCTCGGCCCAGTCGCCGCCCAGCATCGGCTGGCGCGCGGCCACGCCGCCGGCCATCACCTGGGACCACATGGTGTTGGTGACGTAATTCCACAGCGCGGTGCCGGTGCCGGGGCTGGCCGCGTCCATGGCGTCGGCATGGCCGATGGCGATCAGGGTGACCGCCAGGACGTGGCCGGCGTGGTAGTTCGACCCGGCCTCGGCCCGCTGATAGGTGTCCGGGTCCTGGTGGAAGGCGAGCCACTGGGCGAAGCGGGTGGCCGCCCTGGTCCGCAGCGCCGGGCTCAGATCATTGTACAGCCAGTCATAGCCGAGGGCGCCCCAGGCCACGTTGGTGCGCATCGAATAGCCGGTGTCGCGCGCAGCGATGCCGAAGGGCGTGATCGGGCCCGACAGGTTCGGATAGCGCGGCCCGTTGGCGTCGCCGACCTTGTCCGCGTCGTCCAGCAGCGCCTGCCAGTATTTGATCGCAGTGTCGCGGTGCAAAGTCGATCCGGTGGTCACGCGCGCCACCAAGCAGGAATCCAGCGCCTCGACCCAGCGGAAGCTCTGGTACTGGCCGCTGAAATAATCGGCCGGATTCAGGCGGGCGTCGTTGCATTTGGCGATGGCGCGGGCCACCGGGCTGCCGGGCACGGATTGCGCCGCCTGCCATCTGGTGATCACCTGCGGCGTCAGCCAGATGCGGGGATGGGGGCCGGTGGGAACTGCGGCGGTGGCGGGCAAGGACAGCGCCAGCACCGGCAGCAGGATCAGAAGGATCCGTTGGACAATGGACATGAGACTCCTCAATGCGTCGCAGAATGCAGCAATGAAAAAGGCTTCAGTCCTGACGTGACCCGATGCGCCGACCTGCCCCTACGGCGATGCCGCGGGGTCGTTTGTGCCCGATCGATCCGGTGCGGCGGTGGATGGGACGATTTGCCTAAGAGTGCCGGGCAGTTGTGGCGAAATTGGGACGGGCCGCCCGGGATCAGGGATCCGCGCGCGCCAGTCCGGCCAGGGCGGCGCGGACCGCGCCGGTGTCGTCGATCAGCGGGCACAGCAGCGCAGGTCGGCCGCCGAGCCGGGCTTCGACCGGCCGGGCCTCGGCGATCATTCGGGCGATCGCGGCCGCGGCCTCGGGCCCGCCCAGCGGGGTCCGGTCCAGCGGCTGGTCGCCCGGATTGCCGCCCAGCGCTTCCTTCACCGCGGTACCGGCCCACAGCACCCGCGGCGCCGGGCCGGACAGGTCGAGCATCAGCAGATGCGGCAGCATCGGCATGATCTCCACCGGGCTCAGCGCGTCGCGGTGCGGCGGCCGCCCGCCTTGGGCGTGGCCGTCCCACCAGCCCTGCAGACGGTCGAAGAAGGCGGGGCGGCCGGTCATGCTCTCACAAGGTCGAGAGGGCGTCGCGGAAGGTGGCGGCGTCGACATTGCCGCCGGAGCAGACGATGACGACGGTGCGGATATCGTCCGGGATCCGCCTCTCCAGCGTCGCCGCCAAGCCGACGGCGCCGCCCGGCTCGACCACCAGCTTCAGCGTGTCGAAGGCCACGCCCATCGCCCGCAGCACCGCGTCGTCCGGCGCGGTGACGCCGCCCGACAGCGTCTCGCGGGCGATCGCGAAGGTGATCTCGCCCGGCGTCGGGGATTGCAGCGCGTCGCAGATCGACCGCGCATCGGGGGCGTTCTTCACCCGCTCGCCGGCGGCCAGCGACCGTCGCATGTCGTCCATGACCTCCGGCTCGGCCGAGTAGATCCGGGTGCCCGGCAGCCGGGCCTTGACCGCCACCGAGACGCCGGAGACCAGGCCGCCGCCGCTGCAACTGACCAGCACCGCGTCGGGGCGCACGCCCAGCTCGGCGCATTGCTCGGCGATCTCCAGGCCGATCGTGCCCTGGCCGGCGATGATGCCGGGGTCGTCATAGGGCCTCACCAGCGTGGCGCCGGTCTCGGCCTGGATCTTCGCCGCCACCGCCTCGCGGTCCTCGCCGAAGCGGTCATAGGCCACCACGGTGGCGCCGTAGGATTCGGTGTTGCGCCGCTTGATCGCCGGGGCGTCGGCCGGCATCACGATCGTGGCCTTGATGCCGAACAGCTTCGCCGCCGCCGCCACGCCCTGGGCATGGTTGCCGCTGGAGAAGGCGACCACGCCGCGGGCCCGGTCCGCCTCCGGGATCATGGCGATGCGGTTGTAGGCGCCGCGGAACTTGAACGACCCGGTGCGCTGCAGCGGCTCGGCCTTGACCAGCACCTCGCGCCCGGCCCGGGCGTCGAGCAGCGGCGAGCGCAGCAGCGGCGTGCGCACGGCCTGGCCGCGCAGGCGGCCGGCAGCGGCCTCGATGTCGGTGACGCAGACAATCATCGTTCTTTCTCAGTCGGTTAGCGGCGTTATCTAAATTGAATTCTAGACCATCTGTCATTGCCGGGCTTGACCCGGCAATCCAGGAAATGTCGAGGCCTTCTGGATGCCCGGGTCAAGCCCGGGCATCCAGAAGGGAGGAATGGCAGCCATCCTCAGCGCAGCAGATCCGCTTCCAAAGCCCCGGCTTTCGGCGCCTCGCCGAGGCGCAGGCGGTAGACTTGCGTGTTCTCCAGCACGCGCTGAACGTAGCTGC
>JAEKLZ010000133.1 GCA_019508225.1 Inquilinus limosus
ATCGCGCTGCGACTTCCACACCGCCCGGCCGCATGTCGAATACCGGCTCACCCCGCTCGGCGAATCCCTCAGCGAGACCCTGACGGCCCTGGACCGCTGGGCCGAGCGCCACTTCCCGGCGCTGGACGCCGCGCGCGAGGCGTTCGATGCGCGGGAGGAGGAGTGAAGCCTCAGATCTGGACCGACTTCATCCCGGCGGCGGCATAGCGGGTGCCGGCGGCGGCGCCGACCGGGATGGCGGCGTCCAGCCGGGCCAGGTCGTCCGGCGTCAGCACCACCTGCAGCGCCCCGAGATTCTCCTCCAGCCGCGCGATCGACCGGGTGCCGGGGATCGCCACCACGTCGTCGCCCTGGGCCAGCACCCAGGCGAGGGCGAGTTGCGACGGCTTGCAGCCCTTCTCCGCCGCCAGCGCCTCGAACCGGTCGACCAGCCCGCGGTTATGGGCGAAGTTCTCGGGCTGGAAGCGCGGATGCGCCGCCCGGCGGCCGTCGATCTGGGAGATGTCCTGGATCGCGCCGGCCAGGAAGCGGGTCGCCTCCGCCTCGGCCCGGTACATCAGCGAGTATTCGGTCTGCACCGCCGCGATCGGATGCACGGCATGGGCGCGGCGGATGGTGTCCGCCCCGGCTTCGGACAGGCCGAGATGGCGGACCTTGCCCTGTTCGACCAGCCGGGCCATGGCGCCGACCGTGTCCTCGATCGGCACCGCCGGGTCGACCCGGTGCTGGTAGTACAGGTCGATGGTGTCGACGCCCAGCCGGCGCAGGCTGGCCTCGCAGGCCTGGGCCACGTACTCCGGCCGGCCATCGACGCCGTTCGGCCCGCCCTCGCGCCGGATCTGGCCGAATTTGGTCACCAGCACGACGCGGTTGCGCCGGCCTTTGATGGCGCGGCCCAGCAGCTCCTCATTGTGGCCCCAGCCATACATGTCGGCGCTGTCGAGATGGTCGACGCCGAGATCGATGGCGCGGCGGATCAGATCCTCCGAGGCCGCGTCGTCGGCGGCGCCGTAGACGCCCGAGAGCGGCATCAGCCCCAGCCCGATGGCGGAGACCGAGAGGCCGCCGAGCCGGCGGTGCGCGATGCTGGAATCCGTGGTCATGCGTCCGTCCTTCCGATCAGCTGGTCCGAAGCCGCCGCCGGCGCGGCGCGATCTGTGGGAGCGGCCGGCGGGGCAGGGGCGACGCACCGTGCGGGCCGTTCGCCGCCAGTGTGACTCGCGGACGGCACCGCCGCCAACCCCGCCGGAGGTTCAAGATCGGCATGCGGTCTCTTGACTTAATGTTCCTATTATGTTCTAATTCTCAGATGGCCGATGCCGACACCAGGACCGAGACCGCGCCCACCGCCCCGCCGATCCTGGACGAGGACGCGATCCTGTCCGGCCTGGTCGAGCTCAGCATGGCGATGGCCCGGGCGTTCCAGGCCGAGGCCCTCGCCGCCCTGCAGGCCGACGACCTCGACCGGGCCTGCAAGGCCGAAACCCGTTTCAGCCGCCTCTCCCTCGGCATCCGCCGCGCCATCGCGCTGAAGGCCAAGCTGCGCCAGCAGGGGCAGGAGGCCCGGCACGCCGCCGATCAGGACCAGGACGACCGGCTGGCCCGGGCGGCCGATCGCCGCCGCCGCGTCGCCGAGGGCGTCACAGAGTCCATCGCGGCCGCGACCGCCGGCGCCACGCCCGCCGATATCGACACTCGCGAACAACTGACCGCCGATCTGTGGGACCGGCTGGCCGGCGACCATCGCGATCGTCCCGACACCGCCGACAGGGCTCTGCCGCTCGAGGATCTGATCCGCAGCATGTGCCGCGCCCTCGGCATCCCGCCCGACCGCGCCGCCATCGCCGCGGCCATCGCCGGAACGGCGGAGGCTCCCGGCGGGGCCAGGGCGGAGACCGCCGGACATGCGCCCGCGCAGGGCTGGCCTCGCCCGGCGGATGCGTCCGCCACCAGCCGGCCCCCGTCGAGGCCGTCCGGGCCCGACAGCGGCTGAGGCACTCCGCCTTCCACCATATCACCTTGATGTCGTGCGCGTTGCCTCTCCCGCTTGCGGGAGAGGTCGGAGACGCGAAGCGGCTCCGGGTGAGGGCCTTGCGGCGGCGACACCAGGATCATTGCTTCAGGACACGACGGATCGTGCGCTTGCTCGCGCGAGGTCCGTGCGCTTGGCAGGACCGCTGGCCCTCACCCGGACATCCTTCGGATGTCCGACCTCTCCCGCAAGCGGGAGAGGCTACACGCTTCTATGCTCGCGATAGCTTTTGACCATCCGATAGCCCGCTCGCGAGAGGCAACACGCCTCCGCCTCTGCCCGTCTCAGCCCTTCGGCGCGCCCGCCACCAAATTGAACGGCCGGCCCTGCTGGAAGGCGTCGATCAGGTCGATCAGCTGGTCGGCCAGGGTCTGCATGGCGCCGCGGGCGGCCCAGGCGACATGCGGGGTCAGGATGAAGTTCGGTAGGTCCAGCAGCTGCATCAGCGGCGCGTCGGCCGGCGGCGGCTCCGGCATCGCCACGTCGAAGCCGGCGCCGCCGATGCGCCCCGTGCGCAGCGCCTCGGTCAGCGCATCCTCGTCGACCAGCCCGCCCCGTGCCGTGTTGATCAGCAGGGCCTCCGGCTTCATCCGGGCGAACTCCGGGGCGCCGATCAGGCCGCGCGTCTCCGGCCGCAGCGGGCAGTGCAGCGAGAGCACGTCGCTGGTCGCGATCGCCTCGTCGAACGGGATCCTGCCATCGGCGGGCGTCGGATCGCCCTTGCGGCCGGCGAAGACGACATCCATGCCGAAGGCCCGGCCGATCGTCGCCACCGCATGGCCCAGCGACCCGCCGCCGATCAGCCCCAGCCGGGCGCCGTGCAGGTCGAGGATCGGGTGGTCGAAGAAGCAGAACTGCCTGGCCTCCTGCCAGCGCCCTGCCTCGACCGAGCGGCGATAGGGCAGCAGCGACCGGCGCAGCGCCAGGATCAGGGTGAAGACATGCTCCGGCACCGTGTGCACGGCATAGCCGCGGATGTTGCAGACGGCGACGCCATGCCGGTCGCACCAGGCGGTGTCGACGCAATCCGTGCCGGTGGCGGCGACCGCGATCAGGCGGAGCTCCGGCAGCTGTTCCAGCACCGGCTCGCGCAGCTGCACCTTGTTGATCACGGCGACGCTGGCGCCGCGCAGCCGGTCCAGCACCTGCTCCGGCGCGGTCCGCTGATGCTCCTCCCAGCGATGCGGGAAGGCGGGCGGGCGCAGCCGGATCGCCGGGGCCAGGGTCTCGCGGTCGAGGAAGACGATCTTCGGTTCGGGCGGCAGTGGCATAATCGGCCTCGCAGGAATCTCGAGGCCAGCATGCCGATCCCGGCGCGGCCGGCCAGTCCGATTGCGCCAATCTTTGACGCGGCTTGGCCTTTGGCGGGCCTGCGACATCACAGGTCGCGGCTGGATTAGCCCCGAACCGGCCCCGCCCGGACACTCGCGTCAGGATGGCCCTATAGGCCCGCAGGGAGCGGTTCGAGCGATGAAGTCAACAGCGCGCGTGGTGGTGATCGGCGGCGGCGTGGTGGGCGTGGGCACGCTCTATCACCTGGCCAAGAAGGGCTGGACGGACGTCGTCCTGATCGAGCGCAGGGAGCTGACCTCGGGCTCCACCTGGCACGCCGCCGGACTGCTGCCGCTGTTCAACATGAGCTACTCGGTCGGGCAGATCCACAAGCACTCGGTCAAGCTCTACAACTCGCTCGAGGCCGAAACCGGCCAGCATGTCGGCTTCCGCCAGGTCTCCAACATCCGCCTGGCGCGGACGAAGGACCGCTGGGACGAGTTCATGTACTACAAGGGCGTGGCCGACACGATCGGGATCAAGGTCAACATCCTGACCCCGGCCCAGGTCAAGGAGATCTGGCCGCTGTGCGAGACCGACGGCATCATCGGCGCGATCCAGCACCCGGATGACGGCTACATCCAGCCGGCCGACCTGACCCAGGCCTTCGCCAAGGGCGCCCGGGCGATGGGGGCGGAGATCCACCGCTTCACCACCGTGACCGCGATCGAGCAGACGCCGTCCGGCGAATGGCTGGTGAAGACCGACAAGGGCGACATCACCTGCGAGCATGTGGTCTCGGCCTCGGGCAACTTCGCCCGCCGCACCGGCGCCATGGTCGGGCTCGACATCCCGGTGATCCCGGTCGAGCACCAGTACATCGTCACCGAGCCGCACCCGGCGGTGCAGGAGCGGCAGCGCCAGGGTCTGCCGGAGATGGGCGTGCTGCGCGAGGCCGACAGCTCCTGGTACCTGCGCGAGGAGGCCGGCGGCTTCATCCTCGGCCCCTATGAGCCGGGCGCGCCCGTCTGCTATCTCGACGGGCCGGACGAGCAGTCGGAATACGAGCTGTTCCAGGAGGATCTGGAGCGGATCGCGCCGCATATCGAGACCGCGATCGCCCGCGTGCCCGCCTTCGGCGAGGTCGGGGTCAAGAAGGTCTACAACGGCGCCATCGCCTACACCCCGGATGGCAGCCCGATCATCGGCCCGGCCTGGGGGCTGAAGAACTTCTGGCTGAACGAGGGCCACAGCTTCGGCGTCACCGCCGCCGGCGGCGCCGGCTGGCAGCTGGCCGAATGGATCGTCGAGGGCGAGCCGTCGATCGACATGATGGGCGTCGACCCGCGCCGCTTCGGCCCCTACGCCTCGCGCGGCTACCTCAAGGCCAAGAACGAGGAGGCCTACCGCAACGTCTTCACCGTCCATTATCCGGACGAGGAGCGGGCCGAGGCGCGGCCGCTGAAGCGGGCGCCCTGCTACGACCGGATGAAGGCGCTCGGCGCCGTGTTCGGCACCGTCTATGGCTGGGAGCGGCCGAACTGGTTCGCGCCAGAGGGCTATGAGCTGACCGAGGCGGAGCTGAACAAGCCCGACACGCTGGTCAACGAGAACCATGCCCCGGTGAAGCCGGGCGAGAAGGTGCGCGAGAAGTGGAGCTTCCGCCGCTCCAACTACTTCGAGTTCGTCGGCCGCGAGGCCCGGCATGTGCATGAGAAGGTCGGCCTGCTCGACATGTCGGCCTTCGCCAAATACACGGTCAGCGGGCCGGGCGCGGCCGCCTGGCTGGACGGCATCGTCGCCAACCGGGTGCCGAAGAAGCCGGGCCGCATGACCCTGGCCCATCTGCTGTCGAAGAACGGCGGCGTGCGGTCGGAGTTCACGATCTACTGCGAGGGACCGAACCGGTACTATCTGGTCGGCGCCGGCGCCTATGAGCGGCACGATTTCGACACGCTGCAGAAGCTGCGGCCGCGCGACGGCTCGGTCGACCTGCAGAAGATCACCACCCAGGCCGGCGTCTTCGTCCTGGCCGGCCCGAGCTCCCGCGCCCTGCTGCAGAAGCTGACCGACACCGACCTGTCGACCGCCGCCTTCCCCTGGCTGTCGGGCAAGCCGATCAATGTCGGCATCGCCCAGGCCCAGGCGCTGCGCGTCAACTTCGTCGGCGAGCTGGGGTGGGAGCTGCACCACCCGATCGAGATGCAGAACACCATCTTCGACCTGCTGATGGATGCCGGCCGCGAGTTCGACCTCAAGCCCTTCGGCATCCGGACGATGGACTCGCTGCGGCTGGAGAAGTCGTACCGCCTGATCCCGCGCGAGCTGTCGATCGAGTATTCGGCGCTGGAATCGGGGCTCGACCGGTTCGTCCATCCGAACAAGGGCGACTTCATCGGCCGTGACGCGTTGGTGGCCTGGCGCGAGCGCGGCTTCAAGAACCGCTTCGTGACGCTGGAGGTGCTCGACGTCACCGACGCCGACGCCCGCGGCAACGAGCCGATCACCAAGGGCGGCGCGCTGGTCGGCCGCTGCACCTCGGGCGGCTATGGCTGGCGCGTCGGCAAGTCGCTGGCGCTCGCCATGGTCCGGCCGGATCTCGGCGAGATCGGCACCGAGCTCGACGTCAGCATCCTCGGCAAGCCGCACCGCGCCGTGGTGATCGAGGAATCGCCCTTCGATCCGAACAACGAAAGGCTGCGGGCCTGACGCTCTGATCCTCCGGATCAGATCCCTTACCCGTCATGGCGAGGACCCCGGCCTTGAGCCGGGGGACGTGGCCATCCAGGGGCTGGAGCCGCTGGATGGCCACGCCCCTTCGGGGCTCGCCATGACGGGTTAGTGTTTTGATACGAGCGGCTGAACCGCAAGTCAGGGCCTGAACGGCTCCAGGTCCGGCCGGCCGGCGCAGTCAGTCACCAGCAGGTGGTCGCCACCGCCGCCTTGCGGGCATGCAGCGCGATCAGCGAGAACTCCTGCTCGAACAGCAGCGTCTCGAGGAAGATCGGGGCGCCCGAATAGCTCAGCCGCCGGCACATGACCGCAGCGCCTCGTCGAAGACCGGAACCGATTTGTGAATACTCGGTGACAGGACCGGCGTCCCCCCTGACATCCCGGCAACAGGTCTAGATGAATCGCGATCTCATGTCTGAAAACTTTCGATGTCATCCTCCAATTGGGGGATGCATAGTTTAGGATGTGAGAGCAAGGTTTTCTCCCGTGTGCGGCGAGCTTCCTGTGGGGGGATGGTTAGCGTGGCGTTCGATGAGGCGATTGCGGACCGGCAGCTTCGGACGGTCTACCGGATATGGACCCGGCTCGCGGCCAGGGGACGGCTTCCGGCATGCGACGACATGATCTTCGCCAGCCTCAGCCGGCTGCCTCCGCCGATCCTGCTGTGGGCCTGGATGCCATGCGAGGGAACGTTCCGCTTCGCTTTGGACGCCCAGGGCGCGGGGCTGCCCTCGGACCGGAACCTGCCCGGGCGGCCGCTGGAGGATCTCTGCTCCGGCGAGCGTCACGACGCGATGCGCCGGGCGCTGATGACGGTGCAACTGTCCGAACGCCCGGCCTACGCCGAATTCGCGCTGTCCGACGGCCTCGACAGCGTGCGCAAGCGGACCCTGCTGCTGCCGCTGTCGGACGCGACCGACGACCTGTCCTATGTGCTGATGCTGGTCGCCACGGTCTGGCCGGTCGATGCCGCCGTGCAGCAGCGCATCGACGGCTGCCCCGACGTCCGCGTCCATGTGCTGAGCCAGCTGTCGGACGAGGTCGCCGCCGCGCAATGGGGGGACCCGCAGCCGGAGATCGATCCGGCCGAGTTCCACTCGCTGCTGACGATCATCTGAAGGGGGCCGAAGCCGTCCCGCTCAGCGCCAGCCCAGCGAGCGATTGGTGGACGGCAGGGCTTGGCGGGAGATGACGCGCACCGGCTCCTCCCGCTCCCGGCTGCACCACCATGCGCCGACGGCAAGTCCAACGGATGGGCCGATGATGGCCCAGACGACAAGCAGTGTTGTGACCATGTTGTCTCTCTCCCGCTCACCCTGATCGGTGAACATCGGGATCGGTTCTCGGCACATCGGCCGACACCCGAGATATGGGCAGGCCGAAAACAAAGAACAACCACTCGGTTTGGCTGCCGGCCGCCGGCAGGATGCTGAGTGCGCCACTGGCGCCGGCCGAAACCACGATCCGGTTCTGCACCCCGTGGACCAGGCCGGCAACATACTTTTCGTTAAGCTCGCAACGAATGGTCTCAGTCTTGAAACGATCTGTCTCGATGTGCGGCGGCCGGCGCCCGGGCTTCATTAAGTCGAATTAATACCGTCGAAACAGGCGTTTAAAGGCGGACACCCCATCTTCATCACCACACGCCGACCGATTGCGGCGGCGCTTGGACAGTGGTGGAGATGATGCAGATGAAAACCCCCTTCGGCTCCGATGATCGCGGCCCGCGGACCGGCCTCCGCCGGATGACGGCGGCGCTGCTGCTCGGCACGGCCCTGATCGGCGTGCCGGTCGGGGCTGTCCTGACCTTCGACCGTCCTGCCGTGGCCCAGAACCAGGCCGAGGCGCCGACTTCGATCGTCCCGGCCGCCCCGGGTTCCTTTGCCGGCCTGGTGCGCCAGGTGACCCCGGCCGTGGTCAATGTCTCGACCACCGAGCATCCCTCGGCGGCGCAGATGGCCGACGAGGACGAGGACAATGGCGGTGGCCAGATGCGCCAGTTTCCGCCGGGCTCGCCCTTCGACCAGTTCTTCAAGCGCTTCTTCGACGAACAGCAGCAGGGCCGCCGTGGCCCGCGCGGCGGCGGCAATGGTGGCGGCGATGCCGACCAGGTGATCCATGGCGCCGGCTCCGGCTTCATCATCGACCCGGCCGGCTACATCGTCACCAACAACCATGTGGTGAAGGGCGCCGACAACATCACGGTCACCCTCAATGACGGCACCGTGATCCCGGCCAAGGTCGTGGGCACCGACGAGAAGACCGACCTCGCTTTGCTCAAGATCGACACCGACAAGAAGCTGACGACGGTGGAATGGGGCGACAGCGACGCCGCCCAGGTCGGCGACTGGGTCGTGGCCGTCGGCAACCCCTTCGGCCTCGGCGGCAGCGTCACGGCCGGCATCGTCTCGGCCCGCGGCCGTGACCTGCACTCCGGCCCGTTCGACGACTTCCTGCAGATCGACGCGCCGATCAACCGCGGCAATTCGGGCGGCCCCAGCTTCGACACCAGCGGCAAGGTGATCGGCATCAACAGCGCGATCTACTCGCCGTCGGGCGGCTCGGTCGGCATCGGCTTCGCCATCCCGTCGAACCTGGCCAAGACCGTGATCGCCCAGATCCGCGACCATGGCAGCGTCCAGCGCGGCTGGCTCGGCGTGCAGATCCAGTCGGTGACGCCGGAGATGGCCGAGGCGCTCGGCCTCGACAA
>JAEKLZ010000134.1 GCA_019508225.1 Inquilinus limosus
GCTGCGCCACATGCAGTGGGGCCGGCACGTCTTCGCCATCGGCGGCAACGAGAAGGCGGCGGCGCTGACCGGCGTGCCGGTCGAGCGGGTCAAGATCTCGGTCTATGTGTTCTGCAGCGCCCTCGCCGGCTTCACCGGCGTGCTGCTGCTGGCCTGGCTCGGCTCCGCCCCCGCCAACACCGCGGTCGGCTACGAGCTGCGGGTGATCGCCGCCTCGGTGATCGGCGGCGCCAACCTGACCGGCGGCATCGGTGGGCCGCTCGGCGCCATCACCGGCGCGGCGCTGATCGAGGTCATCCGCAACGGGCTGATCCTGGGCGGCGTGCAGCCCTACTGGCAGGATTTCTTCGTCGGCGTGTTCATCATCCTGGCGGTGCTGCTGGACCGCATCCGATCCCGGCGGGCGGCCTGAGCCGCCACGCCGGCAAACGAGTTCAACAAGGGGAGGACTTATTGTGAAGAAGTTGCTTTTGACCGCAGTGGCGCTTGGCGCCGTGATGACCATGGCTGGCGGCGCTAACGCAGCGGACAAGCTGCGCTTCGCGCTGGTGCCGAAGGCCATGAACAACCCGTATTTCGACCTGTCGCGCGACGGCTGCATGGACGCCTCCAAGAAGCTCGGCATCGAATGCGTCTATATCGCCCCGGTCGAGCATGAGCCGGCCAGCGAGGCGCAGATCGTCCAGGACCTGGTCACCCAGGGTATCGACGGGCTCGCGATCTCGGTCGCCGATGTCGACGCGCTGACCAACGTCATCGACCAGGCGGTCGCCGCCGGCATCCCGACCATCACCTTCGACGCCGACGCGCCGGGGTCGAAGCGCCAGGCCTTCGTCGGCACCGACAACTACGCCATGGGCAAGGCGATCGGCGAGATGGCGGCCAAGCTGAAGCCCAGCGGCGGCACCTACGCCATGGTCTCGGGCGGCCCGGCCGCGGCCAACCTGAACGACCGCGTGCGCGGCGTGATCGACGGGCTGGGCGCCGGCTGGACCCAGGTCGCCGGCTCGCCGCTGTACTGCAACGACGACGCCGCCCTGGCGGTGCAGCAGCTGCAGGACACGCTGACCGCCCATCCGGACATCGACGCGCTGCTGCCGGTCGGCGGCTGGCCGCTGTTCGTGCCGGACGCCGCTGAAGACGGAGCTGGAGCTGCTGCGCGACGGCTATGCCAACGGCCTGATCGGCCAGCAGCCCTACGAGATGGGCGCGCTGGCGATGGAGATGCTGCAGAAGCTGAAGAAGGGCGAGAAGGTGCAGGAGATCACCTATGTCGGCCTCGACACGGTGACGCCGGACAACGTCAAGGAGTTCCTGGCCAAGGCGAAGTAAGCCTTTCATGATGCGATCGGCCGGGGCGGACTCGCCGTCCCGGCCGATCGCATCTGCGCCAAGGGTTCGTCACGGTTGTGACGCGGCCGGTCCCTTGTTATGAGGACGATCATGGTCAAACCGGTCCTGATCGCCCCATCCATCCTCTCCGCCGATTTCGCCCGCCTGGGCGAGGAGGCCCGTGCCATGACCGAGGCCGGGGCCGACTGGCTCCACCTCGACATCATGGACGGGCATTTCGTGCCCAACATCACCTTCGGCCCGACCGTGGTGAAGGCGCTGCGGCCCTGGTCCGCCCTGCCCTTCGACACCCATCTGATGATCGGCCCGGCCGATCCCTACATCCCGGCCTTCGCCGAGGCGGGGGCCGACCGCATCAGCTTCCACCCCGAGGCCGGGCCGCACCCGCACCGCACCGTCCAGCTGATCCGCTCGCTGGGCAAGGCGCCGGGCGTGGTGCTGAGCCCCGGCACGCCGATCGCCATGGTCGAGGAGCTGCTGGGCGACATCGACCTGGTGCTGGTGATGACGGTCAATCCCGGCTTCGGCGGGCAGAGCTTCATCGAGAGCCAGCTCGACAAGATCGCCCGGCTGCGCGCGATGATCGACAAGTCCGGCCGCGACGTGCGGCTGGAGGTCGATGGCGGGATCACGCCGGAGACGGCGCCCCGGGTGATCGCCGCCGGCGCCGACACGCTGGTCGCCGGCACCGCCGCCTTCCGGGGCGGCCCAGGCGCCTATGCCGGCAACATCGCCGCGATCCGCGGCAAAAGCTGAGCGATGAGGTCTCCGCGCAGCCTCACCCGCAACGTCCAAGACCAGCTGGCGCGGTTCGCCTATTCGAACCCGCTATACTCCGTGGCGCTGGGGCGCAAGGGGCCGCGCGACCTGCTGATGGTGCCGCCCGACCCCTGGCCGGGCGACGCCGAGCGTGGCGCCGCGCTGATCGCCGGGACCTACCGGCTGGGCGGCCAGACCTATGAGGCGGCGGCGGCCGCGCCTTGGGAGCCGTTCGGCGCCGCCCCCGACTTCATCGAGGCGCTGCACGGCTTCGAATGGCTGCGCGACCTGCGTGCCGCCGGCGGCGACCAGGCCCGGCGCCAGGCCCGGCGGCTGATCGACCACTGGATCGAGCGCTACGACCGCTGGCACCCGCTGACCTGGCGGCCGGACATCCTGGGCCAGCGCATCGCCAGCTGGCTCGGCGCCCACGACTTCTTCTGCGCCAGCGCCGACGATGATTTCCGGGGCCGGGTCTTCGCCAGCCTGTCGCGGCAGCTGCGCCACCTGACCCGCGTCGCCGATGGCGACCCGGTCGACCCGCGCCAGATCCAGACCGTGCGCGGTCTGGTCTACGGCGCCGTCGCCCTGCCCCAGGGCCGGCCGCGGCTGGACCAGGCGCAGCGCATCCTGGGCAAATGCCTGCCGCGCCAGATCCTGCCCGATGGCGGGCACATCCAGCGCAACCCGGCGGTGCACTTGACCGTGCTGCGCCAGCTGATCGACATCCGCGCCGCCTTCCGCGCCGCCCAGGCGCATGTGCCCGACGCGCTGCACCTGGCGATCGACCGGATGGCGCCGGCGCTGCGCCTGCTGCGCCACGGCGATGGCGGCTTCGCCCTGTTCAACGACGCGCAGGAGGGCGAGCCGGTGCTGATCGACGCCGTCCTGTCCCAGGCCGATTCCAAGGCCCGGGCGCCGAAGAGCGCGCGGCACAGCGGCTTCGAGCGGGCGATGGCCGGCCGCACCCTGCTGCTGCTCGATGTCGGCGCGCCGCCGCCGGCCGGCGCGGATGACGGCGCCCATGCCGGGCTGCTGTCCTTCGAGCTGTCGGTCGGGCGCGAGCGCATGATCGTCAATTGCGGCGCCTGGCCCGGCCGCGGCAGCGCCGAGGACAGCGCCTGGCACACCGCGCTGCGCGGCACGCCGGCCCATTCCACCCTGTCCGTCGCCGGCCGCGATTCGGCCGAGGTGCTGCGCGACGCCGGCATCGGCAAGCGGCCGCACGGCATCGAGGTCGACCGGCAGGAGACGCCGCAATCGGTGCTGATCGACGCCTGGCACGACGGCTATCGCGAATCGCTGGGCCTGATCCACCGCCGCCGGCTGGAGCTGTCGGCCAATGGTGAGGAGCTGCGCGGCGAGGACATCCTGTTCGCCGAGACCGATGCGGCGCGCGGCCTGCCCTTCGCCATCCGCTTCCACCTGCACCCGGCCCTGCAGCTGTCGCCGGTGCAGGGCGGCAGCTCGGTGATCATCCGCCTGCCCGGCGGCGACGGCTGGCGTATGCCGGCCGCGGCACCGACCGCCGCAAGACCACGCAAGTCGTGATCTGGGGCGAGGTCGGCGCCGAGAGCACCGGCGTGCAATGGATCCTGCGCCGGGAACGGCGGTTGGCGTAGAGCCCCAAAGGATGGGACGTTGAATCCCTTGCCGATGGTGTCGTTGCCTGAGTTCCTGGAAACAGGCGGTTTCGGGCCTCTGCGCCCGGGCGCCAGCAGACGGGAGATCGCGTCGGCATGCGGCCGCCCGTCGGAGTTCGGCGCCCGCTGGGGACGAAGCAAGGCGGCTTACTGGTTCTACGGATCGATCGAAGTCGGCTTCGCCGGGGCCTCCGACACCGTTACCTATGTGCAGGTTGAGAATGTCGACCGGCGTGGTCGCTTCACTGCATCCGGGAGGACTGCGCTCCGCAGCTGCGGCTTGGATGTTCGAAGATGCGACATCCGCACCTTCAGGCGATTTGCGCGTGCTCATGGCATCGGAGTGATCGAGATCTCGCCGCCCTGGAACGATCCGGACGTCGCGTGCCTCGTGACTCGTGCCGGCGTCGTGGCGTGGTTCGGCAGGGATTCCGGAACCGGCAGGACCTGGCTTCAGACCCTGATCACCGAAGATGTATCTCGCTTTGTCGGTCGGGCTCCGGTGGGCTTCTTTCGAAATGCCCATCCAGGGCTTCGGAGCGCCTCTACGGCCTCGGCGGCTTCGTCGCGAAGCCGCTGCGGGCCGTGCATCCGTCTAAGATCGGCGACGAGTCCCTGAAACGACGGAGACCCCGGTTGACTGCGCAGATCCACACCCGGCGGACGCTGGCCGCCCAGATTCGTGACATCGGCCTCGGCCCCGACGATGCGGTGATGGTGCATGCCGGGCTGCGCTCGGCCGGACGCATCCTCGGCGGCCCAGACGTGCTGATCGACGCGCTGCACGACGTGATTGGCCCGGGCGGCACGATCCTGGTCTACACCGATTGGAGCGACGACTACCACGAGCTGCTGGACGATGACGGGAACGTGCCGGCCGAGCTGCGCGACGACATCCCGCCCTTCGACCCGGCTGCGTCCCGCGCCCGTCGGGCCAACGGCGCCATCGCCGAGCTGGTGCGCACCCGGCCGGGTGCCCGGCGCAGCGCCAATCCCGGCGCGTCCTTCGCCGCGGTCGGCGGCCGGGCCGAATGGTTCACCGCCGACCACGCCCTGGACTACGGCTATGGCGAGCAGTCGCCCTTCGCCAGGCTGGTGCAGGCCCACGGCAAGGTGCTGATGCTGGGCGCCCCGCTCGATGCCATGAGCCTGCTGCACCACGCCGAGCACCTGGCCCGGATCCCCGGCAAGCGGGTCGTCCGCACCGAGGCGCCGATCCTGGTCGAGGGCCGGACGGTGTGGCGCCGCTTCGAGGAGTTCGACACCTCCGACCCCATCGTCGACGGGCTGCCGGAAGGCTACTTCGCCACCGTGGTCGAGGATTTCCTGGCAGCGGGTCGCGGCGTGCGCGGCAGCATCGGCGACGCCGCCTCGGTCCTGGTCCCGGCGGCGGAGATGGCGGATTTCGCCGTGCGCTGGCTGGAAGACCGGTACGGCGGCCCGCACCAAGGCAGCGCCCCGCGGCGCTAGACGGTCGACAACCCGCCCGCCCGGGTCTAAAGACGGGCCACTTCTGCCCCCGGGGAGCCCGACATGACCGAAGCCGCCCTGCCGATCCGCCGCGCGCTGATCTCCGTCTCCGACAAGACCGGCATCGTCGAGTTCGCCCGGTTCCTGGCCGATCGCGGAGTCGAGATCCTGTCGACCGGCGGCTCCTTCAAGGCGATGGCCGAGGCCGGCATCCCGGTCAAGGAAGTCTCGGCCCATACCGGCTTCCCCGAGATCATGGACGGCCGGGTCAAGACCCTGCACCCGAAGATCCATGGCGGCCTGCTGGCCCGGCGCGACAGCGACGAGCATCTCGAGGCGATGACCGATTACGGCATCGCGCCGATCGACCTGCTGGTGTCGAACCTGTACCCGTTCGAGGCGACGATCGCGCGCGGCGCCAGCTTCGACGACGGCATCGAGAACATCGACATCGGCGGCCCGGCGATGACCCGCGCCGCGGCCAAGAACCACGCCTTCGTCGCCGTCGTCACCTCGCCGGTCGATTACGAGCCACTGCGGCTGGAGATCGCCGCCAATGGCGGCACGCTGGGCCCGACCCGCCGCCGTTTGGCCGCCGCCGCCTTCGCCCGCACCGCCGCCTATGATGCCGCCATCGCCGGCTGGTTCGCCGAGGTCGAGGGCGAGACCTTCCCGCCGCGCCTGTCGCTGTCCGGCAAGCTGGCCGAGACGCTGCGCTACGGCGAGAACCCGCACCAGGCCGCCGCCCTCTATTTGAGCGGCCCGTCGGTGCCCGGCCCGGCCACGGCCGAGCAGGTCCAGGGCAAGGAGCTGAGCTACAACAACATCCTCGACGCCGACGCGGCCTTCGAGGCGGTGTCCGAGTTCACCGAGCCCGCGGTCGTCATCGTCAAGCACGCCAACCCCTGCGGCGTCGCCGTCGCCGGCACGCTCGGCGAGGCCTATGCCAAGGCGCTGGCCTGCGACCCGATCAGCGCCTTCGGCGGCATCATCGCCGCCAACCGGCCGATCGACGCGGCCACGGCCCAGGCGATCACCGCGCTGTTCGCCGAGGTGGTGATCGCTCCCGACGTCGAGCCGGAGGCCGCCGCCGTCTTCGCCGGCAAGGCCAATCTGCGGGTGCTGAAGACCGGCGGGGTGCAGGACCCAACGCAGCGCCGCCGGCTCCTGCGCAGCGTCGCTGGCGGCTTCCTGACCCAGACCCGCGACGATGCGGCGCCGGAAGCGTCGGAGCTGAAGCTGGTCACCCGCAAGGCGCCGACCCCGGCGCAGATCGAGGATTTGCTGTTCGCCACCCAGGTGGCCAAGCATGTCCGGTCCAACGCCATCGTCTTCGCCAGGGGCCGGGCCACGGTCGGCATCGGCGCCGGGCAGATGAGCCGGGTGGACAGCGCCAAGATCGCCGTGGCCAAGGCGGCGGAAGCGGCCGAGGCTGCGGGCGAGACCGGGTCGCGCATCGCCGGGTCGGTGGCGGCGTCGGAGGCGTTCTTCCCCTTTGCCGACGGCCTGCTGGCCCTGGTCGAGGCCGGTGCCACCGCAGTGATCCAGCCCGGCGGCTCGATGCGCGACCGCGAGGTGATCGATGCCGCCGACCAGGCCGGCATCGCCATGGTGTTCACCGGCCGCCGGCACTTCCGGCACTGAGCTGCGGCCGGCCCGGCCTATCGGCCGGGTTCGCCCCGTTCCGCCGCACGCCGCCGGGCGCGGGCCGCGTCGGCGATCGCCACGGCCACGGCGGGGTCCTTCGGGTCGAGCCCATTCTCGAAATAGGATCCGGCCGCCCGGCAGAATTTCTCGAAATTCGCCGCCGGCATGGCGCAGACCGCCGCATCCAGGCCGACATCCCAGGAGTCGGCGAGATATCGATCCGACGCACCCGCGGCCTCGGCCTCCTTCAGGCCGGCATACCATCTCAATGTCGCGCGGACCGCCTTGCCCCGCAGCATGTCGACCCGGACTCCCCGCGCGAGCTCGGCCTGCAGCGTCTCGGATTCGATGTAGATCAGGGCCAGCCCCAGGAAGAAGTTCCGGAAGTCCTTGGTCCCGGCGAATTCGGCCCGGAACGCCTCGGGATCGGCATAGGCCCCGAGGGCGGCATAGGCGTCGGCCGTGCGGCGCCGTGCCTCGCGCACCCGGCGCGCATCCATGTTGCTCAACCCGCTGTGATCGGGCCACCGGGTCCGGCGCCCGGACGCCGTCCGGAACCATGTCCGCGGGTTGCTCCAGATGAAACGCCGGGCTGGCGGACTGGCGGGACGATCTGCCACGGCCGCACCGCCGGCCAGCGCGGTCCGGACCCGCTGGGCGACGGGCGTCGGCAGCCGGTCGAGGACGGCGCCGATCAGGGCGTCGCGATCGATCCCGGGCGCCGCGCCCGCTGGCGGGAAGGGCTCGGCCAGCAAGTCCGCGGCCAGCGCCTTCGCGTCGACGACGTCGATCGTCTCGTGCCGCAGGATCAGGCGCTGCGCCGCGAAGGCCAGCGGATCGACGCGGCCATCCTCGCCGGTGGCGTGAAGCAAGGCCGCGATATCGGCCGTGGATGGTCTATCCCCGGGTTCCCCTGCCTCCATCCGCCACGCCCCTTCCGTTCAGACCGATCGGCTCAGCCTGCCGGGGCGCCTTGGCGAAACCAAGGCGCCGGCGGTCAGCCCCGCGCCGGCTCCCGCACCGTCGCCACGACCAGCCCGCCGAGGGCGAACAGGGCGATCACCGTCGCCATGCCGGCGCGCTGGCTGGCGAAGGCGGCGGTGGCGGCGGCGAACAGCCAGGGGCCGAGGAAGCCGGTGGCGCGGCCGGTCAGGCCGTAGAGGCCGAAGGCCTCGCCCTCGCCGCCCACGGGCGCCAGCCGGCCCATCAGGGTACGGCTGGCCGCCTGGGCCGGCCCCAGGAACAGGCCCAGCGCCAGGGCCAGGCCGATGAACCAGACCGGGTCGGTGACCAGGATGATCGGGATGCCGATCAGGATCAGGGCTGCGATCGAGACCAGGATCGTCGGCTTCGACCCGAGCGCGTCGTCGGCCCAGGCGGCCAGGATGGCGCCAATGCCGGAGGTGACGTTGAGGCCGATCGCGAACAGCACCAGCTGGCCGAAATCGAGCCCCAGCGTCCCAGCCGCGTAGATGCCGCCGAAGGCGAACAGCAAATTGAAGCCTTCGCGATAGACCGCGCTGCCGACCAGGAACCGCACCAGGTTGCCCTGGCCCGGCAGCGATTTCAGCGTGCGCCACAGATCGGCCAGGCCGCGGCGGATCGCGGTGCCGATCGCGGCGCCGCCCGGCCGCTCGCGGACCAGCAGCAGCAGCGGCAGCGCGAACACGACCCACCACAGCGCCACCAGCGGCCCGGTGGCGCGCGGCCCGGCGGAGTCGACGGCCGGCAGCGGCAGCAGCGGCGCCGCGCCGCCGAAGCCGATCAGCCCGAACAGCGCGATCACCAGGCACACCAGCCCGCCGAAATAGCCGAGGCCCCAGCCCCAGCCGGAGACGCGGCCGAGCATGCCGGGCGGCGCCACGTCGATCAGCAGCGCGTTGTAGAAGACGTAGGACAGCTCGAAGGCGACGGTGGCGAGGCCGACCAGCAGCATCGTCGGCACGATCGAGGACGGGTCCGGCGCCATGAACCAGAGCAGCGCGGTCGGCACCGCCGCCACGGCGACGCAGGCGGCCAGCCAGACCTTGCGCCGCCCGCCATGGTCGGCGACCGCCCCCAGCACCGGGCTGAGCAGGACGATGGCGCCGCCGGCCACGCCGATGACGATGCCCCACAGCGCCGCACCCTGTTCGGGATCGCCGACGATGCCCTTGGTGAAATAGACCGAGAAGACGAAGGTGCCGATGACCGTGTTGAAGGCGCTCATCGCCCAGTCGTAGAGGCACCAGCCGAAGATCGCGGCCCGCGGGTTTGTACGCGGGACGATGGCGGCCGCAGCGGTCATGAGCGGCGTCCGCCCGCCGCCTGGGCTCGAGAAACAAAATTAGTCCCCCCTCCCCTCGCGGGAGGGGGGCAGGGGGAGGGGGTTCGCGCCGCAAGCGCAATCCCTGCCTCCTCGGTCCGGCCGCAGATAGCGCTCAATTCGGGGTGGCCGGCCTTCTTTGATCGACAACCCCCTCCCCCTAGCCCCCTCCCGCAGGGGGAGGGGGGACTCGGTTGGGTTTGTGCGGCAGTCACGGGAGTGGGGAAGATCTGAACCTTACCCCCACGGCCCGCGGCCCCGGGCCGGCGCCATGCCGGCCATCCGCTGCAGGGCGGCGACGCGGTTCGCGGTCTTGGGGTGTGTCGAGAACAGGCTGTCGACCGCATGGGCATGCAACGGATTGATGATGAACATGTGGGCGGTGGCGGGATTCCGCTCCGCCGCACCGTAGTCGATCCGCTTCGAGAACGCCTCGATCTTTTCCAGCGCCGCGGCCAGCCACAGCGGGCGGCCGCAGATCTCGGCGCCGACCCGGTCGGCCTCGTATTCGCGGCTGCGGCTGATCGCCATCTGCACCAGCATCGCGGCCATCGGGGCCAGGATCACGGTCAGGATCACGCCGATGAAGCCGAGCGGGTTGTTGCGGTTGTCGCCGCCGCCGAAGAACAGGCCGAAATTGGCCAGCATCGACAGCGCACCGGCAATGGTCGCGGTGATGGTCATGATCAGCGTGTCGCGGTTGCGGACATGCGCCAGCTCATGCGCCATCACCCCCGCCACCTCCTCCGCCGACAGCCGGCTCAAGAGGCCGGTGGTGGCGGCGACCGCGGCGTTCTGCGGGTTGCGGCCGGTGGCGAAGGCGTTCGGCTGGTCGGTGTCGATGACGTAGACCCGCGGCATCGGCAGCTGCGCCTGCTCGGCCAGCCGGGCGACGAGGTTGGTGAAGTCGGGCGCGGTGCGGGCATCGACCTCGCGCGCATTGTGCATGCGCAGCACCATCTTGTCGGCGTTCCAGTAGGCGAACAGGTTCATGCCCACCGCCACCAGGAGCGCGATCATCATTCCGCCCCGCCCGCCCAGCAGCCAGCCCGCCGCCATGAACAGCGCGGTGAGGGCCGCCAGCAGCATCGCCGTGCGGATGTAGCCCGACATCAGTTCCTCCGTTGTCACGTCCCGGATGAAATGGCCCCGGCCCGCCCCCGATCAAGCCTGGACTCGGCGGCCCCGCCTCGCCATATCCAGGAAATGGACGAGACCAAGACACCCGCCGCCAAGCCCTTGTGGCCCCAGGAGCCGGCCACGAAGGAACTGGCAGAGCGCATCGACCCGCGCACCGGCGCGCCGGTCGAGATCGTGCCGCAGATGCCCGGCGAGATCGGCGGTCCCAAGGGGCTGGAGCCGACCCGCTACGGCGACTGGGATGTCAACGGCCGCTGCTCGGATTTCTGAGCGCTAAGTCGCCGGCAGCGTCACGGTCGAGCGGAACTTCGACGCCAGGTGCGGTCCGGACAGGACCGGCGGGTATTTCGGCGTCTCGCCGGCGCCGAGGCACGTCGGCAGGCAGGCGATCTCCGCGTCCCAGTTCGGCTGGTGGAAGAAGGCGATCGACTGCCGCCGGGTCGACCCGGCGGCATCCGGCGGCGGGTTGACCACGCGGTGCAGCGTCGAGCGCCAGCGGTCGTTGGTCCAGCGCGCCATCAGGTCGCCGAGATTGATCACGAAGCCGCCCGGCACGGCCGGGACCGTGTGCCACGCCCCATCGAACCCCTGCACCTCCAGCCCGCCTGGCGCGTCCTGCGGCAGCAGAATGGTCAACGAGCCGTAATCGGTGTGGGCGCCGGCGCGCAGCTGCCCCGGCTGCGGCGGCACCGGCTGGTCCGGATAGTTCAAGAGCCGCAGCGCGCTGATCGCCCGGTCGATCCGGCTGTCGAAGAAGGTCTCCTTCAGGTCGAGGCCGAGCGCGAACAGCCGCATCAGCCGGCCGGCGAGATCAGACAGGGCTTGGTAATAGTGCAAGATCGCGTCGCGGAAGCCGGGCGGCTCGGTCGGCCACAGATTGGCGGCCCAGGCGAAGGCGATCGCGTCCGCCGAATCGGGCGGCGGCGTCAGGTCGGCCGGGCCGATCGAGAAGCTCTCCTTCAGGTCCGGCGGCCGGCGGTCGCCGAGCGACTGCGCCAGGCTTTCCCCCGCCACCGGCGAATAGCCGTAGGGATAGCCCGGCCGCGGCATCAGCACGGTGCGCTTCGCCGCCTCCGGCAGGTCGAAGAAGGCGCGGGCGGCGTCCCAGCCGCGATCGATCACCGCCGCCGGCACGCCATGGCCGGTCACCACCAGGAAGCCGACCCGCGCGCAGGCCTCCGCCACCGCGGCGGCCACGGCCCCCTTCTGTCCCGCCGCCAGATCGATCACCGGCACCAGGCTCATCCGATCCTCCCCTGTCGGGCGCCATCTCACGACGCCGCGCCGCCGCGGTCAAAGCCTGTTCGCATCAGCCGGCCGCTCGGACTCGCGTACCGCCTCGACCACCTGCCGGCGCAGCCAGGCATGGGCGGGGTCGTCCTGCCGCCGCTCGTGCCAGATCATCGACATGGGAAAGGGATCGAGCTGCAGCGGCAGCTCCAGCACCGCCAGCGGCACCATCGCCGCGGCGACCCGGGCCAGGCGGC
>JAEKLZ010000135.1 GCA_019508225.1 Inquilinus limosus
ATGCGCAGCGGACGGACACCATGGCGCAGCGGCACGCCGCCGGCTTTCAGGGCCGCCAGCAGGCGCAGGCCCTTGGCCAGCACTGACGGGCCGCGCAGCAGGCCGGGCAGGGCCGCCAGCTTGTCGGCCTGCCGGGCGGTGTCCAGCACCGCCACGACCTCCGCCCCGGCCTTGAGATATTGCGCGGCGACCAGCGGCAGCAGCGGGCCGGTGCCGATGAAGGCGACGCGTCGGCCGATGCCGCAGCCCTGGTATTTCAGCGCCACCTGCGCCGCGCCCAGGCTGTAGGCGCCGGGCAGGGTCCAGCCGGGGATCGGCAGGATGCGATCGGTGGCGCCGGTGGCGAGGATCAGGTGGCTGTAGGGCAGGCGCTCCGCCTGGCCGTCGCGCAGCAGGTCCAGCGCACCGGCCTCGATGTTCCAGACCAGGGTCTGGGTCCTGTGGTCGATGGCCAGCGCGTCGATGGTCCGGTGCAACGCTTCGGCCTTGACCGCCTCGGTGCCGTAGAGGGTTTTGGCGTCGCGGGTGAAGCCGTCGGGCTGGCGGCGGTAGATCTGGCCGCCGCCTTTGGCGGCCTCGTCCACCACCACCGGCCGCAGCCCGGCGACCGCGAGGGCCTGGGCGGCGCGGATGCCGGCCGGGCCGGCGCCGACAATGACCGGGCGGATGTCGCCGCTCATGCCGCCTCTCCGGTCACCAGCCGCATGCCTTCGGCGATGGCGGTGGAGCAGGCGCGGAAGCGCTGCCCGTCCTCGGTCGCCACCCAGCAATCCTGGCAGGCGCCCATCAGGCAGAAGCCGGCGCGGGGACCGCCGCTGAACTCCGATCGCCGCAGCCGGTCGGCGGTGGTCAGGATCGCGGTCAGCACCGTGTCGCCGGCCAGGGCGGTGGCTGGCCGGCCATCGAGGCGGAAGCGGATCTCGGGCCGGCCGGTCTCGGCCAGGCGGGTCAGGATGGGCATGAGGAGGATCCGGTCACTGGCGGCCGACCAGGATGCGGTCGAGGCCGTAGATGCGGTCGAGCACGATCATGGTGACGGCGGTGACGGCGACCATCAGGGCCGACACCGCGGCCATCATCGGATCGATCGATTCCGTCGCGTACATGTACATCCGCACCGGCAAAGTGACGGTGGCGGGCGAGGTGACGAAGATCGACATCGTCAGCTCGTCGAAGCTGTTGATGAAGGCCAGCAGCCAGCCGCCGGCCACGCCGGGCAGGATCATCGGCAGGGTGATGCGGCGGAACACGGTGAGGGCGCTTGCCCCCAGCGACGCCGCCGCCTGCTCGGTCGACCGGTCGAAGCCGACCAGGGCGGCGATCACCAGCCGCAGCGCATAGGGCGTGATCACCACGCTGTGCGCCAGCACCAGCCAGAAGAAGCTGCCGGCGGCGCCGAGCCGCGAGAACAGCTGCAGCAGCGCCACGCCCAGCACCAGATGCGGGATCAGCAGCGGCGACAGGAACAGCGCGTTCAGCGCGTCGCGGCCGCGGAAGGCATAGCGGGTGGTGGCGATGCCGGCCGGCACGGCGATCGCGGTCGACAGCGTCGCCGACAGGGTCGCCAGCCCCAGGCTGTTCCAGAAGGACTGCAGGAAATCGGCATGGTGGAACACCGCGTCGAACCAGCGCAGCGAGAGGCCGTTGGTCGGCAGGCTCAGCGTGTTCTCCGGCGTGAAGGCGACCAGGCAGACGATCGCCAGCGGCGCCAGCATGAAGATCACGACCAGCGTGTGGAAGACCAGGGCGAGAGGGCCGTTGCGGCTCATTTCCGCCTCACCCGAGAGTCTTCCGGTACCGTCCTTCGACGATCCGGTTGTAGCCGAGCATGATGGCCAGGTTGGCGACCAGCAGGATCACCGCGATGGCGGCGCCCAGCGGCCAGTTCAGCGAGTTCAGGTATTCGTCATAGACCACGGTCGCGACCATCTTCAGCCGCCGGCCGCCGAGCAGGCCGGGGATGGCGAAGGAGCTGGCGGCGAGGCCGAACACGATCAGGCTGCCGGACAGCAGGCCGGGCAGGACCTGCGGCAGCACCACCCGGCGCAGCACAGTGGCATGCGACGCGCCCAGCGACAGCGCCGCCTGCTCGGCCGCCGGGTCCAGCTTCTGCAGCGAGGTCCAGATCGGGATGACCATGAACGGCACCATGATATGGACCAGCGCCACCACCACCGCGGTCTCGGTGTAGAGCAGCCGGATGCGGCCGAGGCCCAGCGCCTGGGTCGCCTCGTTCACCAGGCCGGTCGGGCCCAGGAGCATGCTCCAGCCGAAGGCGCGGACCACGACCGAGACCAGCAGCGGCGCCAGCACCACCAGCAGGAAGACCGAGCGCCACGGGCTGCGCATCCGGCTCAGCACATAGGCCTCCGGCGCGCCGACCAGGATGCAGATCAGCGTGGTCAGGGCCGACAGGCGGAAGGTGCGCAGGAAGATCTCGTAGTAGTAGGGATCGGTCAGCACCGTAAGATACTGGCCGACGGTCCAGGAATCCTGCACGCCGGTGGCGTGGTCGTAGACGTGGAAGGACAGGATCAGGGTCAACGCCAGCGGCGTCAGCACCAGCCCGGCGAACAGGATCGTCGCCGGCAGCGCCATCGCCGCCGGGGCCAGGCGCCCCTCGGCCGTCGCGGCGCTCATCGGGCGGCCTCCGCGGCTTCGGCGTCGCGCAGCACCCGGACCATCTCCGGCGCCCAGTCGATGCCGGCCCCAGCTTCTCCGGCCGCAGGCACAGCAGCACCCGGGCGCCGGCGGGCAGGCCGTCGCCCGGCACCTCCAGGGTCGCGGCGCCGACCGTCACTTGCGCCACGGCGCCAACATGCGCCACCACGCCGTCGAGCAGATTGGCCTTGCCGACGAAATCGGAGATGAAGCGGCTGCGCGGATGCTCGTACATCCGGTAGGGCTGGTCGATCTGGGTGATGCGGCCGCGCTCCATCACCACCACCCGGTCGCTGATCGACAGCGCCTCGGACTGGTCGTGGGTGACCATGATCGTGGTGGTGCCGGTGCGGCGCTGGATCTGGCGCAGCTCGAACTGCATCGCCTCGCGCAGCTTGGCGTCCAGGTTGGACAGCGGCTCGTCCAGCAGCAGCACCGGCGGCTCGATCACCAGGGCCCGGGCCAGGGCGACGCGCTGGCGCTGGCCGCCGGACAGGGCGCGCGGATAGCGGCCGGCGAGGTGGTCGAGATGGACCAGCGCCAGCGCCTCCTCGACCCGCTTCGCCCGCTCCGGCCTGGCGACGCCGCGCATCTCCAGGCCGAAGGCGACGTTGTCGGCCACGGTCATGTGCGGGAATAGCGCATAGCTCTGGAACACCACGCCGAGGCCGCGGCGGTTCGGCTTGACCCGGGTCAGGTCCTGCCCATCGAGCAGGATGCGTCCGGTCGTGGCCGGAACGAAGCCGGCGACCATCTGCAGGGTCGTGGTCTTGCCGCAGCCGGAGGGGCCGAGCAGCGACACGAATTCGCCGCGCTCCACGGTCAGGTCGAGATCGGCGACCGCCGCGACGTCGCCATAGAGCTTCGAGATCCGTTCGAGCCGGAGGAAGGTCAATGCTGTCTCCCTGGCATCCCTGTCGATGACCGTTTCGGTCCCGCCGGTCTTGCTTCCGTGGAACGGAAGGCGCCGACGCATCTTTCCAGAAGACTCTTTCGCGATGACGAGTCAAGGCGACATTCCGTTTTTTCAGGAGTATCATGACTAAGATTCCGGATTTCGGAACTGTTACGCGGATTTTTGACCTGGAGTTTCCGAAAATGGCGAAAGAGAGCGAAGCCCCGGGCAAGAGCCTGCAGCGCGGCTTCGCCATCCTGCGGGCCTTGGCCGAGGTGGGTGGGGAGGGGGCGAAGCTGATCCGCATCGCCGAGGCTACCGGCCTGACCCAGGCGACCGTGCACCGGCTGCTGCAGGCGCTGCTGGCGGAAGGGGTGGTGGAGCAGGACGGCCGCAGCCGCCTCTACCGGCTCAGCGTCGACTTCTTCGCCCTGGCGGCGCGGGCCGGCAATCCGGGCAATCTGCGCGACCTGTGCCGGCCGGTGCTGCAGCGCCTGTCAGCCATGCTCGGCGACACCGTGTTCCTGCTGGTGCGCAGCGGCTTCGACGCGATGTGCCTGGACCGCTGCGAAGGGCCGTTCCCGATCCGCTCCTTCACCGGCGACATCGGCGGCCGGGTGCCGCTCGGGGTCGGGCAGGGGGCGCTGGTGATCCTGGCCTTCCTGCCGGAGGCGGAGCGCGAGGAGGCGATCCGCTTCAACGTCCCCCGGCTGATCGGCCAGAGCTTCATGATGGATGAAGTCCATCTGCGGACCGAGATGGCGAAGGCCCGTGAGACGGGTTTCGCCGCACGGCGTGACTTCGCCATCCCCGGCATGGGCGGCGTCGCAGTGCCGATCCTCGACCGCGAGGGGCGGGCGGTGGCGGCGCTCAGCATCGGCACGATCTCGGAGCGGCTGGGCGAGGACCGGCTGCCGACCGTGGTCGAGATCCTGAAGCGCGAGACGGCGGCGATCGGCCCGCGCCTCAACCCCTTCGACCCGGCGCTGCGCCGCCCAGCGCAGCTGCTGGGCAGCGCCTCCCGAAGTGGGTGACGCTTCCGTTTTCTCCGGCGATATGCCAGGGAGGGCCGGCATGACCGACGATCCCGCCCTCGACACCCTGTTCCTGCCGTTCCGCAACGGCACCCTGGCCTGGCCGGCGGATGGCCGGGCGCTGCTGCTTGGCGCCCGCGCCGGCGCCGTCCTGGCCGAATTCGCCTCGCCGGCCCTGGCCTGCGAGCAAAGTTTCCGGCCCTGGGCCACGGCGCTGGAGGCGGCCGGGCTGAGCGTCTCGACCCGGGTCGAGGGGCGCTTCCCGCTGGTGCTGGTACTGCCGCCGCGCCAGCGTGAGGCGGCGCGGGCGCTGCTGGCCCGGGCGCTGGACCAGGCCGAGCCGGGCGGGATGGTCGTGGTCAGCCTGGGCAACACCGACGGGGCCCGGACCGCCGAGGAGGATCTGGCGCGGCTGGCCGGTTCGGTCGACAGCCTGTCGAAGAACCGCTGCCGTGTGTTCTGGGTCCGGGCCGGGGCCGGCGATCCGGCCCTGCAGGCGGAATGGGCGGCGCTGGACGCGCCGCGGCCGGTGGCCGACGGCCGGTTCCTCAGCCGCCCCGGCCTGTTCGCCTGGGACCGGATCGATCCCGGCTCCGCCCTGCTGGCCGCACACCTGCCGCCGGATCTGAAGGGGCAGGGCGCCGATCTCGGCGCCGGCTTCGGCACTCTCGCCACCGAGGTGCTGGACCGCAGCCCGGAGGTGACGTCGCTCGATCTCTACGACGCCGAGGCGCGGGCACTGGAGCTGGCGAAGCGCAACCTGGAGCCCTATGCCGGCCGGGTCGCGCTCGATTTCCTCTGGCACGACGTCGCCGGCGGGCTGCCGCGGGACCGGCGCTACCATTTCATCGTCACCAACCCGCCCTTCCATGAGGGCGGGCGGGCCGACCGGCATGATCTCGGCCGCGCTTTCATCGCCGCCGCGGCGGCGGCGCTGCGGCAGAAGGGCCGGCTGTACCTGGTGGCGAACCGGCATCTGCCCTATGAGGCGACGCTGGAGAAAGCCTTCGTCAAGGTCCGCCGCATTGCCGATGACGGCGCCTACAAGGTGATCGAGGCGGCGAAGGGCGTGCGATGAAGCTGGTCCGCCGCCTCGCCAATCTCGGCTATGGCAGCCGCAGGCAGGTCGAGGTGTTGCTGCGCGATGGCCGCGTGACCGATCTCGAGGGCCGGCCTCTGGGCGCCGAGGCGCAGCCGGAACACGGCGAGATCAGAGTCGACGGTCAGCCGCTCGACCCGCCGCCCGGTGCCGTGCTGATGCTGCACAAGCCAATCGGGTACACCTGCTCGACCAGCGATCCCGGCCGGGTGGTGTACGAGCTGCTGCCGCCGCGCTTCCGCCTGCGCAACCCGATCATCGCCCCGGTCGGGCGGCTGGACCGCGACACCACCGGCCTGCTGCTGCTGACCGATGACGGACCGCTGCTGCACCGGATCATCTCGCCGAAGAGCCGGATCCCGAAGGTCTATGAGGCGACGCTGGCGCGCGACCTGACCGGGGAGGAGGCGGCGGTCTTCGCCGCCGGCACGCTGATGCTGCGGTCCGAGACCACGCCGCTGGCGCCGGCGGTGCTGGAGGTGCTGGGGCCGCGCCGCGCCCGGCTGACCGTGACCGAGGGCCGCTACCATCAGGTCCGGCGCATGTTCGCGGCCGCCGGCAACCATGTCGAGGCGCTGCACCGCACCGCCGTCGGCGGCCTGTTGCTCGGCGATCTAGCGGAGGGCAAGTGGCGCCTGCTGGGCCCGGACGAGGTGGCTTCGGTGTTCAAGCCGACGATGCTTTGAACAGATGTTCGGCGGTCCAGGCCGCAGGCCGTCATTGGAATGTAATATTATGTCTTCGTTCACAATTTTCCTTGTCGAGGCGCAGCCGCTGGCGCAGAGTGCCGACCCTGCAGGTCGGAGATCGACTGCGAGGGCGCCGAGCGATGTCATCGCCAGCCCTTGTTGGCCGTGTGGTTGTCGGTTTGGTGCCGTTCCCCCGGTGCTGATGCGCTTCACATCCGTCGCATCGCCGATGACCATGCAGCGACCGATCTTCTCCTGTGGAAAACCACGGCACACGCCAGGCCTTCGGGTCTGCTGAGGGCCGCAACGACAAAAGCCGCTGGAGGAATCGCCATGGCTGGTCAGCACCGCAGGCGTCCCAGGACGAGTCCGGCCCCGCTTCGGACGGATGAGCACAAGCCAACCTCACCCCCGTTGAAGGCCGCGAACGACGTCGACACTGTGGTCCCGATGAGGGAGATCGCGGAAATGGCCACTTCGGCCGAGCAACCCCAACCCATCGCGCCCCGCCCATCCCGTATCCAGGCGGCGCTCCGGGCCGAGATGCTGTGCCGCGGGTTGCGCCTGTCCCAGGCGGAATTCGCCCGCCGCTACGGACCGGCCGGCGCCATCGTGCGCAACTGGGCCCCGACGCGGTCCGCGGTCTCCGCGAAAGACTAGGCCCTCTCCGTCTTGCCACGGCGGCTGACCCGCTCGCAGGCCCGCGATTTTAGTTTCGCGGCAGGCAGTTGGGCTTGCTGTCGATCGGACTGATTTACCAAGTTCGCTGGAACCAGGCTCCCTCGCCGCGATGGCGAGGGAGCCTGGTTCCATGCGTCTTGCTCCCGGATGAGCCGCAGGCCACAGTCGGCCCGGGGGTGAGATGAGCGATTCACGGCCGGACAGCATCGAGGACACGCAGACCGTCGCCGTCGCGCGGCTGGTCATCGGCCTGCTGCAGGGCGTGGCGCTGTATCTCCTGTGGCGGGCCGCTGTAGAGCCGCTCTGGCTGGCTCAGCTGCGGCCCCTGTTCGCCGCGGCGGCCCTGGTCATCGTCTATGTGCCGCTGATCGCCCTTGTCGGCCTCGGGTCCCTCCGCCTCGGGACATTTCTGGCCTGGACCATCGTCGCGGCGCTGGTCCTTGCCGGGCTGGGCGTCCACGATGCCGGCCGGGCGATCGACGCCCGGGGCGGGCCGTGGCCGTCCTTCGGCCTCTGGGTCTCCGCCGCGGCGATGCTGTTCATCGCGCATCACCTGATCGCTGCCGCGGATGCCGAGCGCCGGATCACCGCGCCGTATCCGCGCTATTTCGAGATCGCCTGGAAGCATGGTGTCCAGCTGGCGCTGTCCTGCGCCTTCGTCAGCGTGTTCTGGCTGGTGCTGTATCTCGGCGCGGCCCTGTTCGACATGATCGGCATCCGGCAGCTGCGCGATGTCATCGGCGAGCGATGGTTCGCCTTCCCGGCGACCACCGTGATGGCCGCAGCGGCGATCCACCTGACCGATGTGCGGTCGGGGCTGATCCGCGGCATCCGCACCGTCGCTCTGACCCTGCTGGCGTGGCTTGCGCCGCTGCTGGCCGGGCTGGCGGCCGCCTTCCTGCTGGCCTTGCCCTTCACCGGCCTCGAACCGCTGTGGCGCACCGGCCGCGCGTCGGCCTTGCTGCTCGGCGCCGCCGCGACCCTGATCGTCCTGATCAACGCCGCCTACCAGGATGGCCAGCCGGACCGGCCGCCGCCGGCGCCATTGCGCTGGGCCGGCCGGCTGGCCGCCATCCTGCCGGCCGCGCTGATCGGCCTGGCCGCCTATGCGATCTGGCTGAGGGTCGATCAGCATGGGCTGACGCCAGAACGTGTCATCGGCATCGCCTGCGTCCTGGTGGGCGCCTGCTACGCGCTGGGCTATGTCGCGGCGGCGCTGCGGGCCGCGCCCTGGCTCAAGCCGCTGGAGACGACCAACATCGTCGCGGGCGTGGCCGCGGTCGCGGTGCTGCTGGCCCTGTTCACGCCGCTGGCCGATCCGGCAAGGCTATCGGTCGCCGATCAACTGCGGCGGCTGCGGAACGGGACTGTGTCGCCCACTGAGTTCGACTATGATTTCCTGCGCTTCGGCGGCGGCCGCTACGGCAGCTCCGCCCTGGAGCAGCTGGCGGCGCGGGGCGGCGCGGCCGGCGAGCGGGCGGCCGAGGCGCAGCGGCGGAATTCCCGGCAGCGCCGTCAGGAAGCCGCCATCACCCCGGAGATCCGCCGGGCCAACATCAAGGTATGGCCTGAGGAGCGGAGCCTGCCGGACAGTTTTCTGCGCCAGGATTGGAGCAAGGGATGGCCGCTGCCCGATTGCCTGACGGCGAAGGCCGAATGCGACGCGTTCTTCGGCGATCTCACCGGCGACGGCATCGTGGAGGTGCTGTTGTCGGCGAGCGGCATGATCAGCGCCTATCAAGAGCAGGAAGGACGGTGGGAGCTGATCGGTCGGCTGGAACCGGGCAACTGCCCCGGGCTGGTGGAAGCGATGCGGGCGGGGAAACTTGCCCCGACGCCGCCGCGTTTCGCGGATCTCGACGTCGCCGGCCAAAGGCTGCGGCTGGAGACGGGCCGGACGCCGTTGTCCGGCTGCGGCAAATCATGAATCGGACGGCCTGAATGCGGTGGGAGGGACGGACGGCGATGGCGCGGGCCTGGGTCCGGCTGCCGTCGGGCAAGCGGCTGGATCTGCTCAACCCCACCCCCTTCGACTGGGACGATCGCGACCTGGCCCTGGGCCTGGCCCGCACCTATCGCTGGGGCGGGCATTCGGCCTGGCCGCTGCCGCTGTCGGTCGCCCAGCACTCCCTGGCCGTGCTGGCGCTGTGCCGGACCTGGGCGCCGGCGCCGCTGTCGCCCCTGGCGGAGCTGCGCGAGCTGCTGCACGACGCCGATGAAGGGCTGCTGGGCTTCGACCCGCTGTCGGTGATCAAGCCTTTCCTGGGCCAGGAATTCCGCGACCTCGCCGCGCGGCTCGAGGACACGGTGTTCCTGCGCTATGGCCTGCAGCGCTGGACGGTGGAGCAGAAAGCCTTCCACAAGCGGGCCGACCGGGTGGCCGCGGCCAGCGAGGCGATCCACGTCGTCGGCTGGACCCGCGACGAGGTGTCGAAGGTGCTGAAGATCCGGTTCCGCCCGGTCGAGGACGACCCGCTGTGGCCCGTCTATGGCGGCACGCCCTGGGAGCCCTGGGCGCCCGACCTGGCGGCGGAGCGCTTCCTGGAGGAGCTGGGGCGGCTGAAAGCAGCCGCAGCCTAAGTCGGGACTTGCGTCCGCCGGGCGATGAAGCGCGCCACCGACGGGCCCAGCAGCACCACCAGGAAGAAGCGCACGGTCTGCAGCGCCATGACGAAGGGCAGGTCGACATCGCTCGACGCCGCGATGATGGCGATCGAATCCATGCCGCCGGGGCTGGTCGCCAGATAGGCGGTCAGCGGATCGACGCCGAGCGCGCGGACCAGCACGAAGGCCAGGCCGCCGCAGAAGGCGATCAGCGCGACGATCGACAGCAGGATCTGCAGCAGCGCGCGGGCGGCGAGGACCAGCACCGCCCGGGTGAAGCCGAGGCCGATGTTCCAGCCGATCAGCGCATAGGCGGCGGCGAGCAGCCATTCCGGCAGCTCGATCTCGATCAGGCCGAGCGAATGCAGCACCGACCCGACCACCATCGGCACCAGCATCGGGCCGGCGGGGATGCGCAGCCGCCATCCCGCCACGGCCCCCAGCCCGGCCAGGACCAGCGTCGCCGCGAAGGGGCCGGCATCGATCGGCGGGAACCAGACGATCGATGCCGGCCCGGCATCGCCGGTGCCGACCCAGAAGCGGGCGATCAGCGAGGCGGCGGTGGCGACGCAGACGACGCGCAGATACTGCATGAAGGCGACCAGCCGGGCGTCCGCGCCGAAGGCCTCGGCCATCAGCACCATGGCGGTCGCGGCGCCGGGGGACGAGCCCCAGACGCCGGTGGTGCCGGGCAGCACCTGCCAGCGGCTCATCAGCCAGCCGAGAAGGCTGCTGGCGGCCAGCGTCGACAGCACGACCGCCAGGAACAGCGGCCAGTCCTGTAGGAAGGACACCAGGATCGACGGCGTGATCGCCCCGGCGATCAGGCAGCCGATGATCGCCTGGGCGCCGTGATAGGGCCGGCGCGGCACCCGGACGGTGCCGCCGCCGACGCCGACCAGGATGCCCGCGACCATCGGCCCCAGCAGCAGGGCCGCAGGCAGGCCGGCCATCTCCAGCAGGGCGGCGATGGCGGCCGACACGGCCAGCAGCACCGCCCATTGCCCGGCACGCGGCAGCCTGGCCAGGGCCGGCAGGGCCGGGCCGTTCACGGACACCACAGCAGCCTCGCTTTCCGCCTCAGGCCCGGCCGAGCAGGATGTCCGCCGCCTGGGAGACG
>JAEKLZ010000136.1 GCA_019508225.1 Inquilinus limosus
AGGAACATGTTGGGGTGCCGGGTGACGATCTCGCCGACGCCGTTCGCGTCCGGCGCCTCGATCCGCAGCTCGACGCTGTCGTCGAAGCCGATTCCGACCGTGTCGAAATCGACGTCGCCATCCCGGTGGATGGTGTAGGCGCCCAGCAGCTCGGTCTGGCCGTAGAGCTGGCGCAGCGGCACCCCCATGGCGAGGAAGAAGCGGAAGGTCTCCGGCCCCAGCGCGGCCCCTCCGGTCGCGGCCGAGCGCAGCCGGGAGAAGCCCAGCCGGTCACGCAACGCGGCGAAGAGCAGGATCCTGGCGAGCGTTGATTTCTTCTTCTGATCAAGCGCTTTCAGGCCAAATCTCATACCGAGATCGAACAGCCGGCGCTTGAGCCAGGAGGCGTCCATCATCCGGCTGCGGACATCGGCCGCCAGCCCTTCCCACACCCGCGGCGCCAGCAGCACGAAGGTCGGGCCGATCTCGCGGAAATCCGCCCAGCTGGTGCTCTGCTCCTCGACGAAGTTCACCACCATCCGGCACTGCAGCGCCTTCCCGAAGACGTAGACCTGCTCCATGATCCAGGGCAGCGGCAGCACCGAGACGTATTCGTCCTGCGGCCCCTGCGGGTCGACCGCCAGGTAGCTGGCGGTGTGCCGGATCACCGACCCGGCCGAGAGCATGGCGAGCTTCGGCTGGGCCGTGGTGCCGGAGGTGGTGCACAGCACCGCGACATCCTCGCCGCGCGTCTCCGCCACCATGTGGTCGTAGACGCCGGGATCGGCTGCCAGCAGCGGGGCGCCGAGAGCGATGAAGTCGTCGACCGGCAGCAGCCGCGGATCCTGATACTTCCTCATGCCGCGCGGGTCGGAATAGACGATGTGGCGGACGCTGGGGATGCGGTCGCCCAGGCCCAGCAGCTTGTCGACCTGCTCCTCATCCTCGGCCAGGACGATTTTGACCGAGGCGTGCCCGATCAGATAGGCCACCTCCTCGTCCAGCGCGTCGCGGTACAGGCCCAGGCTCATGGCGCCGGCGGCATGGGCGGCGATCTGGCCGGCCACCCAGTCCGGCCGGTTGTCGCCGATCAGCCCGACCACGGCGCCAGGCCCGATGCCCAGCGCGCGCAGCGCCAGGGCGAAGCCGCGCACCCGGGCGTGGAAGCCGGCCCAGGTGATCTCCTGCCAGATGCCGAAATCCTTCTCGCGCAGCGCCACCTCGTCCGGCCATCGCGCGGCGTTGCGGGCCAAGAGCTTGGGGAAGGTGTCGAAGACGTCGGTCATGCCGGACCGTTCCCAACCGCCCGCTCATCCCGAGGATTTGCGGCATTCTCCGATTTTAAGGGCACGATTCCTTTGCCTCTCCCGCTTGCGGGAGAGGTCGGACATCCGAAGGATGTCCGGGTGAGGGGATAACGGCCTCGCCGAAAGCACGGCTTTGCCGCGGGCGAGCGCCTGATCCGCCCGGTCCTGAAACGTTGACTCTGGTGTCGCGGCCGAGCCGCCCTCACCCGGTCTCGCTGCGCGAGCCCGACCTCTCCCGCAAGCGGGAGAGGCAACGCGGACAACACCCGTGGATACGTGAGTTCCAGCGCTTCCTGGGAGTGGCGCCGCCGCCTCAAGCCGCCGCCTCCTCGTCGTCCACTTCGCCGAGATAGGCGCGGCGGACATGGGCATCGGCCAGCACCTCTTCCGGCGTGCCCTCGGCGATCTTGCGGCCGAAATCCAGCACCATGACGCGGTGGGAGATGTCCATCACCACGCCCATGTCGTGCTCGATCATGATCACCGTCATGCCCCATTCGGCGTTGAGGTCGACGATGGTGCGGGCCATGTCCTCCTTCTCCTCGAGGTTCATGCCGGCCATCGGCTCGTCCAGCAGGATCAGGTCGGGCTTCAGCGCGATGGCGCGGGCCAGCTCCACCCGCTTGCGCAGCCCGTAGGACAGGGTGCCGGCGAGGGCGCGGCGGACATGCTGGATCTCGAGGAAGTCGATGATTTCCTCGACCGCGCGGCGGTGCCGCAGCTCCTCCTGCCTTGCGCCGCCCAGCCACCACAGCGCGCCGGTCAGCACGTTGTTCTTCAGCAGGTGGTGGCGCCCGACCATGATGTTGTCGAGCACCGACATATGCGCGAACAGCGCCAGGTTCTGGAAGGTTCGGCCGAGGCCGAGCTCGGCCCGGGCGCTGGGCCTCAGCCGGGTGATGTCGCGGCCCTTGTAGTGGATGCGGCCGGCGGTCGGGCTGTAACGGCCGGAGATGCAGTTGACCATCGAGGTCTTGCCGGCGCCGTTCGGGCCGATGATCGAGAACAGCTCGCCGCGGCGGACGGTGAAGCCGACATCGGTCAGGGCCTTGACCCCGCCGAAGGCGAGGCTGACCGAGTCCGCGGTCAGTAGCGCATCTCCCGGTGCGGGCGCAGCGGCGCCAGCCTGCATGCTCTCTCCCCCTGTTCGCGTCGGCACCTCTGCGGGTGCCTTGCGCTATCAATGTCGTGGAAGCGGCCGGAAACGCAATCAGCAAAACGTCTACAGGACGCCGATGGCGATATCGCCTATGGCGTGGTCGTCCTCAGCCCCGGCGCCGGCGATGCCGAGCGCGCCGACCACCGCGCCGGCGTCGCGCCAGGGGAAGCCGCCCGGCTGCACCAGGATCTCGCCCAGCCCGGCCAGTTGCGCCGCCTCGGCCGGGTCGCGGGTGAGGCGCAGGGCAGGATCGCGGGTCGGCTCGCCGAAATGCAGCGCCGCGGCCGCCCGGCGGCGGGCGATCTCCAGCGTCAGGTGGCCGACGCCGTCCATCCGCGCCGCGGCGACGATGTGGCCGCCGCGGTCGATCACCACCACAGCGATCTGCTGCTCGCGACGACCGGCCTCGGTCAGGGCGGCGGTCAGAACGGCCTGGGCTTCGGCGAGGGCGGGGGCGAAGTCGGGCATGGCGCTCTCCGGTTCGGGCGGATGGCCAGCATAGCAGCGCCGGCATTGTCTCAGGCCCCACGAAAGAATCGTACGCGACGCCCCTTGATCCCGGAGCCGGTTGCGGCCACGCTCATTTCATGAGCTTCACGCTGAACGCCGATCAAGACGCCATCCGTGATGCCGCGCGCGCCTTCGCCGCGGAGCAGATGGCGCCCCATGCCGCCCGCTGGGACGAGGAACAGATCTTCCCGGTCGACACGCTGCGCCAAGCCGCGGCCCTGGGTTTCGCCGGCATCTATTGCGGCGAGGCGCATGGCGGCAGCGGCCTGACCCGGCGCGACGCCGCGATCGTGTTCGAGGAGCTGTCGGCGGCCTGCGTCTCCACCGCCGCCTACATCTCGATCCACAACATGGTCGGCTGGATGATCGACAGCTTCGGGTCGGAGGAGCTGAAGGCGCGCTTCCTGCCGTCGATGATGACGATGGAGCGCTTCGCCAGCTACTGCCTGACGGAGCCCGGCTCCGGCTCCGACGCCGCCTCGCTGCGCACCCGCGCGGTGCGCGATGGCGACCACTACGTGCTGAACGGCACCAAGGCCTTCATCTCCGGCGGCTCCACCTCCGACATCTATGCCGTGATGGTGCGGACCGGGGAGGCGGGGCCGAAGGGCATCTCGGCCATCCTGGTCGAGAAGGGCACACCCGGCCTGTCCTTCGGCAAGAAGGAGAAGAAGCTGGGTTGGAACAGCCAGGTCACCACCATGGTGATCTTCGAGGATTGCCGCGTTCCGGTCGCCAACCGGCTGGGCGAGGAAGGGCAGGGCTTCACCTTCGCGATGAAGGGGCTGGACGGCGGCCGGGTCAATATCGGCGCCTGCTCGCTCGGCGGCGCCCGCGCCTGCCTGGAGGCGGCGCGCGGCCACATGCTGCAGCGCAGCCAGTTCGGCCGGAAGATCGCCGAGTTCCAGGCCCTGCAGTTCAAGCTGGCCGACATGGCGATCGACCTGGATGCGGCCCGGCTGATGATCCACCGCGCCGCGGATTCGCTCGACCGGCGCGACCCGGACGCGACCCAGCATTGCGCCATGGCCAAGCGCTTCGCCACCGACGCCGGCTTCCGGATCTGCAACGATGCGCTGCAGCTGCATGGCGGCTACGGCTACATCAAGGACTATCCGGTGGAACGCTTCCTGCGCGACGTCCGCGTCAACCAGATCCTGGAAGGCACCAACGAGATCATGCGCCTGATCGTGGCCCGCCGCCTGCTGGCGGAGTGAGGCCGGAAGAGACCACCATGACCGACGAGATCCTGTTCGACCGCGAAGGGCCGATCGCCATCGTGACGCTGAACCGGCCGAAGGCGCTGAACGCGCTGACGCCGGCGATGTGCCGGGCGCTGCTGCCGAAGCTGGCGCAGTGGGCGGAGGATCCGGAGCTGCATGCCGTGGTGCTGCGCGGCGCCGGCGACCGCGCCTTCTGCGCCGGCGGTGACATCCGCGCGGTCTATGAGCGGGGGCCGCAGCCGGGCGTGCCAGGCGGCGACCTGGAGCAGGATTTCTTCTGGGTCGAATACCGGCTGAACCACGCCATCCACCATTTCCCCAAGCCCTGGATCGCGCTGCTGGACGGCGTGACCATGGGCGGCGGGCTCGGCCTGTCGGTGCATGGCTCGCACCGGATCACGACCGGCAAGACGCTGAGCGCCATGCCGGAATGCGGCATCGGCCTGTTCCCGGACATCGGCGGCGGCTGGTTCCTGTCGCGCTGCCCGGGCGAGACCGGCACCTACCTCGCCCTGACCGGGGCGCGCATCGGCGCCGCCGACATGTTGTTCACCCGGATGGGTACGCATCATGTCGCCTCGGCCCGGGTCGACGACCTGGTCGCGGCGCTGGCGGATGCCGAATGGATCGGCCAGGGCGGGCTGGTGGCGGAAGAGGTGCTGCAGCGCTTTACGGCCGACCCCGGCGCATCGGCCTTGGCACCGCTGCGCCCGGCGATCGACCGCTGCTTCGGCCATGACACGGTGGAGCAGATCCTGGCGGCGCTGGATGCCGAGCCCGGCGAATGGGCGCAGGCCGCGGCGGCGCAGATCCGCGCCGGGTCGCCGACCAGCCTGAAGGTGACGCTGCGGCAGATCCGCCAGGGCAAGACCATGATCTACGACGCAGTGGCGGCGATGGAGTACCGCATGGTCCACCGCTTCCTGGCCAAACCCGACTTCTTCGAGGGCGTGCGGGCGCAGCTGGTCGACAAGACCCGCGACCCGGCCTGGCGGCCTGCGACGCTGGGCGAGGTGGACGACGCCGCGGTGGCCGCCTATTTCCAGCCGCTGCCCGGCCGTGAGCTGAGCTTCGACTGAACGATCGAGATCGAACGACAGGACAGGCGGTCCACGCCTGGTTGGGAGGAACCTATGTCGCTGCGCATCGCCTTTCTCGGTCTCGGCCATATGGGCCGGCCGATGGCGCTGAACCTGGTCAAGGCCGGGCACCGGGTGTCGGGCTTCGACCCGGTGGATTCGGTCCGCGACGCCGTGGCGAGGGAGGGCATTGCCGCCAAGCCGTCGATCGCCGCCGCGGTCGACGACGCCCAGGTGGTGATCAGCATGCTGCCGACCGGCGCCCATGCCCGCGAGGCCTATCTCGGCGAGCACGGCGTCTGCGCCAGCGCGCCGGCGGGGGCGCTGCTGATCGACTGCTCGACCATCGATGTCGACAGCGCCCGCCTGATCGCGAAGGAGGCGGCGTCGCGCGGTTTCGCCATGGTCGATGCGCCGGTCTCGGGCGGCACCGGCGGCGCCACGGCCGGCACGCTGACCTTCATGGCCGGGGGCCCGGACGCGGCCTTCGCGCGGGCCGAGCCGGTGCTGCAGGCGATGGGCAAGACCATCGTCCACACCGGCGGACCGGGCACCGGCCAGGCGGCGAAGATCTGCAACAACATGGTGCTCGGCATCTCGATGATCGCGGTGTCCGAGGCCTTCGCTTTGGCCGACAAGCTGGGGCTGGACCGGCAGAAGCTGTTCGACGTGTCGTCGAAAAGCTCCGGCCAGTGCTGGTCGCTGACCACCTACTGCCCGGTGCCGGGGCCGGTGCCGACCTCGCCGGCCAACCGCGACTACAAGCCTGGCTTCACCGCGGCGATGATGCTGAAGGATTTGCGCCTGTCACAATCCGCGGCCCAGGCCACCGGCGCCGCCACCCCGCTCGGCGCCGCAGCGGCCTCGCTCTACACCTTGTTTGTGAACGATGGCGAGCAAGACACTGATTTTTCTGGGATCTTCAAACTGATCTCTGGTGAGTGACGCGGCCGAGGGCCTGCAGCGCGACCGGCTGACCCGGGTCGGGGCCGACCGGCGCGTCACCGTCCGGCTGGTGGCGCCGGCCGCCCGGTCGGTGACGGTCAACTTCCACCCGGTCGGCTCCGTGCCGCTAGCCCGCAACGGGCAGGGCGTGTGGGAGGCGGTGCTCGGCCCGCTCGATCCTGGCCTCTACGAATACGGCTTCAGCGTCGACGGCTTCGCCGCGCCCGACACCGGCACGGCGACGCCGAAGCCGCAGCGCCAGCTCAATGCCAGCCTGGTCCTGGTGCCGGGCAGCATCCTCGACACGCGGGCGGTGCCGCATGGCGACCTGCGGATGGTGACCGGGCACAGCACGGCCCTGGGCCTGGAGCGGCAATTCCTGGTCTGGACCCCGCCGGGCTATGGCGACGCTTCGGCCCCGCTGCCGGCGCTGGTCCTCTATCACGGCTATGGCGACACGGCGTGGTCCTGGGTCCTGCAGGGCCGGGCGCCGCAGATCCTCGACAACCTGCTGGCCGAGGGTCGGATCGCACCGATGATCGTGGTCTTCGCCGGGACCGAGGCGGATATCCCCGGTGTGGTGCCGGAGGAGTTCCCGGACGAGACCCGCCGCCGCGACTTCTACCCGCCCAATGCCGCCGCCGTGGACCGGGAACTGATGCAGGACATCCTGCCGCATCTGGAGGCGCAATACCGCGTGCGCACCGATGCGGCGGGACGGGCGATCGCCGGCCTGTCCCAGGGCGGCTACCAGGCGCTGGTCTCGGGGCTGGGCCATCTCGGCCGCTTCGGCTGGCTGGCAACCTTCAGCGGCGTGTCGCAGGCGACGGTGCCGCATGACGGCATCGCCCGGGCGCTGGCCGATCCGGACCTGGTGAATGCCACGTTGCGCAATCTCACCGTCACGGTCGGCAGCGACGACAGCATCACGGGTGATGATATCGCGGGCCTCCGCCGCGATCTCGACGCGGCCGGCATCCGCTACGACTACAAGGAATATCCGGGCCTGGGCCACGAGATGGCGGTGTGGCGGCCGTCGCTGATCGACTTCCTGCAGAAGATCTTCAGGGACCGACCGGATCGTTCTTCCCGTTTGTAGGGCATAATTCCTCCGCACAGACTCGGGAGGGACCTCATGCGCAAGATCTCCGCTTCGATCGCGGTTCTTCTATCGTTGAGCGGCGCGCCGTCGCTTGCCGCGGACCCCGGCATTCCCGCCCTCCCGCCGACCGACCAGCCGTTGCGCGACTTCGTCACCCGGGTCGAGGCGGACCGGCGCATCATCTTCCGGCTGTTCGCGCCGGAGGCGAAGGCCGTCTCGGTCGTGTTCGGCTCGATGGATCCGGCCAAGGTGAAGGCCATGCCGATGGCCAGGGACGGGCGTGGCGTCTGGAGCGTCGCGATCGGCCCGGTCGAGCCCGACCTCTACGAATACTATTTCAACGTCGACGGCTTTCGCGCCACGGACACCGGCACGGCTGGGCCGAAGCCGCAGCGCCAGGTCAACACCAGCCTGATCCTGGTGCCGGGCAGCATCGTCGACACCAGGCCGGTGCCGCATGGCGACCTGCGGGTCGTGACCCTGGCCAGCGCGGCGCTGGGGTCCGAACGGCAGATGCTGGTGTGGACCCCTCCGGGCTATGGCGACGGGTCGGCGCCGCTGCCGGTGCTGTACCTCTATCACGGCTTCGGCGACACGGTGTGGTCCTGGGTCACCCAAGGCCGGGCGCCGCAGATCCTCGACAATCTGCTGGCCGAGAAGAAGATCGTGCCGATGATCGTGGTGATCCCGGACACCGAGACCGACATCGCCGCCGCGGTGCCGGAGGACTTCCCGGGCGCGACCCGGCGCCAGACCTTCTATCCGGCGAACGCAGCCGCCGCCGACCGCGAGCTGATCGGCGACATCATCCCGTATATGGAGGCGCATTACCGGGTCCGCACCGACGCGGCCGGGCGGGCGCTGGCCGGGCTGTCGCAGGGCGGCTACCAGGCACTGGTGTCCGGTCTCGGCCACCTCGGCACCTTCGCCTGGCTGGCGACCTTCAGCGGCGTGTCGCAGACCACCGTGCCGGACGCCGGCATCGCCGCGGCGCTCGCCGAACCAGCCAAGGTCAACGCCAGCCTGCGCGGCTTCACCGTGACGGTCGGCAGCGACGACACCTACGACTACAAGGAATATCCCGGCCTCTATCACGAGATGGCGGTGTGGCGCCCTTCCTTGGCCGATTTCCTACAGAAGATCTTCCGGGACTGATCGGGGATCAGAGCGAATCGTCCTGCCGCTCGACGAGCTGCCAGCAGTCCTGCCCACGGCGGAAGACGTAGGTCAGCTGCAGGTCGGTGTCCTCCTTCACCAGCCGGAACACCGCCTGCCGTTCGCCGCGCTCCAGCCACCGCGCCTCGAGGCCCAGCGTGGCGCGTTCGCTGCGGGTCGGCATCACCGGGAAGTGTAGCGCGGCGCCGGACAGCATCTGGGTCACGGGACGGGGCTCTGGCATCGCGGTGTTGTCGACAGACTGGTCCCGCAGCGGCTGCGCGGTGAAGGCGCGCTGCAGAGCGACATCGTCGATGAAGGCCTTGAGGAAGGCGTCGAGATCGGTCGACGGGCAGGCCGGACCGGCGGCGATGGCGGGGCCGGCACCGGCGATGCCGGCCGCGAGCAGCAGGGCAGGGAGCAGACGGCGCATCAGCGGAAATCCTGGGTCAGGTGCCAGCAGCCGTCGCGCGGCTCGAACAGATAGGCGCCGGGCTGGCCGTAGGTGCGGATCAGCTCGCCGTATTCCTCGTCCTCGCTGGGCGGCCCGTATTCGGCCTTCACATAGGCGACGCGATAGGCGCCGCCGGGCTGCTCGGTGATGTCGAGCTTGAGGGTCTCAAGCGCCTCGGACTGGCCGGCGTCGAAGCGCTCGGCCGATTCGGCGTCGAAGAAGCTGTAGTCGATCATCGCGATCTTGAAGTCGCGATACTCGGCGCCCTTGACCGTGCGCTGGAGCTGCCCCGGCCGGGCGCGGCTGCGGATCTGCACCTCGGGCGCGGTGAGGGCGGCCCGCACGCCCTCATTCTGCGCGAAATAGCCGAACATCAGGGAGAAGTCCTGCGTCTTGCAGGCATCCTTGGCCAGCTGCAGGATCTCCGCCTGGGACAGGGCCTGCGCCCCCGCCGGGCCGGCCGCCAGGGCCAAGGCCAGTGCGATCGTCGTTCGTCTCATCTCGCCGTTCTCTCCCCCAGGAACCGCGGACAATCTTCAGCGCAAATGTGAAGAGATTATGGGCGTCCGGCCTCGTGGGCGGCGGATGTTCACCAACCCCTGTTGAGGCTGATTCTCAAACTCTTTCCTCGTCATGGCGAGCGAAGCGTGGCCATCCAGTCTCGCAGCCGGATCAAACCCAGCCATCCTGGATGGCCACGCCCCTTCGGGGCTCGCCATGACGGTGAGGGATATGGGGCTCGCGACGCCACCGCGGACGCTAGTCCCAGTCGGCGACCTTGCCGGCGGTCAGGCCGTCGCCGGCCAGCAGCCGGGCGGCCAGGCGGTCCGCGGCAGCGTCCGGCGCCGGCTGG
>JAEKLZ010000137.1 GCA_019508225.1 Inquilinus limosus
GGGCCGGCGGCCGGGTCACCGGCGTGACCCTGGCCCAGGGTGGCCGCATCGGCTGCGGCACGCTGGTCAACGCCGCCGGGCCGCAGGCCGGCAAGGTCGCGGCGCTGGCCGGGATCGAGCTGCCGGTCGAGGGCCGCAAACGCTGCGTCTTCGTCTTCGACTGCCGCCGGACACTCGATGGCTGCCCGCTGGTGATCGACCCCTCGGGCGTCTGGTTCCGGCCTGAGGGCAACCTGTTCATCTGCGGCGCCCCGCCGGTCGGCGACGACCCGGACACCGAGGATCTGACGGTCGATCACGGCCTGTTCGACGAGATGATGTGGCCGGCCCTGGCCGAGCGGGTGCCGGCCTTCGAGAGCCTGAAGGTGGTCAATGCCTGGGCCGGCCATTACGAGATGAACACGGTCGATCACAACGCCATCATCGGGCCGCATCCCGACCTGCCGAACCTGATCTTCGCCAACGGCTTCAGCGGCCACGGGCTGCAGCAGTCGCCGGCCGCCGGCCGCGGCGTGGCCGAGCTGATCGCCCATGGCGGCTTCCGCAGCCTCGACCTGTCGCCCTTCGCCTTCACCCGGATCCTGGAGAACCGGCCGATCGTCGAGCTGAACGTGGTTTAGGCCCCGATCGGTGCTATCCTGCCGGTCATGGAATCCGCCCGCCCGCCGCATGTGACTGCCGGAGAGCTGCACCGGGAGACCGAGACGGTTCTCGATCGGACCGTCACGGATCACGAACGCCTGCTGGTGACCCGTGACGGCAAGCCGGTGGCGGCGCTTGTCCCTCTCGAAGATCTGCTGCGGCTGGAAGAGGCCGAGGATCGGTCGGACGCCGAAGCCGCCGAGCGCGCCCACGCGGAATGGGTGAACTCGGGTGAGCCGGCGATTCCGCTCGAGGATCTGCTCCGCCGGTATGGGATCGAGCGCTGGGCCTCGATGGCTTATACCAGCGGCCTTTGAGGTCGGCTCTCCGGCCTTTTTCGTCATGGCGAGGCGCGAAGCGCCGTGGCCATCCAGAGGTCGGCACCGCTGGATGGCCACGCCCCTGCGGGGCTCGCCATGACGGGTCAATATTTCGGGCCGCTGGCACTATATCCGCAGAGCCGATACGGAGGAATCGTCCATGGCCGAGATCGAAGCGAGGCTCGCGGCATTGGGACTGCAGCTCCCGGCCCCGATCAAGCTGCCGCCCGGCGTGAAGCTCAGCTTTCCCTGGGTGCGGGTGCACGGCGACCGGGCCCATGTCTCCGGCCATGGCGCGCTGGCGCCGGACGGGTCGCTGGCGCCGCTGCTCGGCAAGGTCGGGCAGGAGCTGACCGAGGAGCAGGGGTATCAGGCGGCGCGGCTGACCGGCCTCGCCATCCTGGCCAGCGTCAAACAGGCGCTCGGCGACCTCGACCGCATCACCGCCTGGCTGCGCGCCTTCGGCATGGTCAATGCGGCGCCCGGCTTCAACCGCTATCCGCTCGTGATCAACGGCTTCACCGACCTGATCGTCGAGGTCTTCGGGCCGGAGCGCGGCGCGCATTCCCGCTCTGCCGTCGGCATGGCCGGGCTGCCCTTCGGCCTGGCGGTCGAGATCGAGGCGGAGGTCGCCATCCGTCCATAGCGCGGCGGCCGTGAAATCCTTGACACGGCCCCCCCTTCCGCGCTCCCTGTCTCGCTTCCGGACGGTATGAGTGCGAGCGGTTCCATGTACACGATCGAGGGCGAGACGGGCACCTGGGAGACGGTGATCGGGCTCGAGGTCCATGCCCAGGTCATCTCCAAGGCCAAGCTGTTCTCCGGCGCGGCGGCCGATTTCGGCGCGGCCCCGAACAGCCAGGTCAGCCTGGTCGACGCCGCCATGCCCGGCATGCTGCCGGTGATCAACGATTATTGCGTCGAGCAGGCGGTGAAGACCGGCCTCGGCCTCAAGGCGCAGATCAACCGCCGCTCGGTGTTCGACCGCAAGAACTACTTCTATGCGGACCTGCCGCAGGGCTACCAGATCAGCCAGTACAAGGACCCGATCGTCGGCACCGGCGAGATCGTGCTCGACCTGCCGGACGGTTCGGCCCGCACCGTCGGCATCACCCGGCTGCATCTCGAGCAGGATGCCGGCAAGAGCCTGCACGACCAGTCGCCGCGCGAGACCTTCGTCGACCTGAACCGGTCCGGCGTGGCGCTGATGGAGATCGTGTCCGAGCCCGACCTGCGCAGCCCGGACGACGCCTCGGCTTACTTGCGCAAGCTGCGCTCGATCCTGCGCTATCTCGGCACCTGCGACGGCAACATGGAGGAAGGCTCCATGCGCTGCGACGTCAACGTCTCGGTGCGCAAGGTCGGCGACACCGCCTTCGGCACGCGCTGCGAGGTCAAGAACGTCAACTCGATCCGCCACGTCATGTCGGCGATCGAGTTCGAGGCGCGGCGCCAGGTCGAGATCATCGAGGGGGGCGGGTCGATCAACCAGGAAACCCGGCTGTGGGACCCGAACAAGGGCGAGACGCGGTCGCTGCGCACCAAGGAAGATGCGCATGACTACCGCTACTTCCCCGACCCGGACCTGCTGCCGCTGGTGCTGGAAGACGGCTATGTCGAGCGCATCGCCCTGACCCTGCCGGAGCTGCCGGACGAGAAGAAGGCGCGCTTCATCAGCGAATACGGCCTCTCGGCCTATGATGCCGGGGTGCTGGTGGCGGAGCAGGCGAAGGCCTTCTTCTACGAGCGCGCGGCCAAGGGGCGCGACCCGAAGCTGGCCGCCAACTGGGTGATCAACGAGCTGTTCGGCGGCCTGGCCAAGGCCGGCCGCGAGATCGAGGACAGCCCGGTCTCGGCCGAGCAGCTGGGTGGCTTGGTCGATCTGATCGCCGACAACACCATCTCCGGCCGCATCGCCAAGGACGTGTTCGCCGAGATGATGGAGACCGGACAGGATGCCGGCGCCATCGTCGAGGCCAAGGGGCTGAAGCAGGTCACCGACACCGGCGCGATCGAGGCAGTGATCGATCAGGTGATGGCGGCGCAGGCCGACAAGGTGGCCGAGTACCGCTCGGGCAAGGACAAGCTGTTCGGCTTCTTCGTCGGCCAGGTGATGAAGGCCTCGGGCGGCAAGGCCAACCCGGCCATGCTGAACGAGTTGCTGAAGACCAAGCTGAACGGTTGATCCGCTCCGCCGGCATCGCCGCGCGCGATGCCGGCGGAGCGAGCGGCTAGGCCGGGGCGGCTGACTTGGCCAGTGCCCCCGCGAGCTTGGCCGAGGCGTAGCCGAACACCGCGCCGAACACCATCGAGACGATCAGCAGGATCAGCGGGTTGGCGGCGCTGGCCGTGGTCAGGCGCTGCAGCGGTCCGACGCCGTCGGCGCCGGCGCCCTGGTGCAGCGAATAGGCCACGGCAGCGGCATAGCCGTAGACATTGGCCGGGACCACCGACAGCAGGTCGACCGAGGCGACGATCACCAGGAAGAAGACGGTGACGCCGACGACGATGGCTGGCCACGCCGTGCCCAGCGCCGGCATCGGGACATGGACGATGATCAGCAGCGCGATCCAGGCGAGCACGGCGCCGTAGGCATTGCCGACGATCGTCTTGCTCAGCGCCTTCTCGTCGGCGCCGGAGTGGAAGAAGCATCCCCAGGCGATGAACCCGGCCCAGACCAGGACGAAACCGGCGAGCGGTCCCAAGGCGAGGAAGGCCCATACCGCCCCGAGCACCGCTATGCTCAAGGACAGAGCAAACAGTTTGGACATGGCGATTTTCCCCCAAATCAATATTATTGTTTTCAGGCGGAGGCATATTATTGGATGTAAATCGTCTGAATTCCTACTGTAACAAAGTATGAGTTCTTTGCCCGGTTGAGGGCTGAGTTCCTAGGGCGTGGGCGGCCGTCCGTCCGAATTCTTCCGGCGGTGCCGGCGCGCGTATCCTTCGGTTCGCGCCTCCCGGCTCCTCGGCTATGGTCGCCGGATCGGTGGCGCGGGGGAGAGTGCGGATGGATGAGACGTCTTCGGCCCTGCGCCTCGGCGCCGCCCTCGCCGTCGGCCTGATCATCGGGCTGGAGCGCGGCTGGACCGACCGGGACCGGCCGGAGGGCCGCCGCGCCGCCGGCCTGCGCACATTCGCCATCACCGGCTTCGGCGCCGGCGTTGCCGCTTTCCTGGCGCCCGATCTCGGTCCCGGCCCGCTGCTGCTGTTCCTGGCGGGGATCGGGGCCTACATGCTGGCCGCCTATTGGCGCGACCGCGACGGCAGCCTGGGCCTGACCACCGAGGTCGCGCTGCTGGTCACGGCGCTGCTCGGCGCCGCCGCCGGGATCGGGCACGACCTGGTCGGGGTCGGCGGGGCGGTGGTCGTGGCCCTGCTGCTGCGCGAGAAGGACCGGCTGCATGGCTGGCTGGAGCGCTTCACCCCGGCCGAGACCGCGGCGGCGCTGCAGTTCCTGCTGATCGCGGTGGTGGTGCCGCCGTTCCTGCCGGACCGGACGCTGGATCCGTGGCAGGCGATCAACCCGGCCAGGATCTGGTGGCTGGTGGTGCTGGTCGCCGGCCTGTCCTTCGCCGGCTATGCCGCGGTGCGCATCGCCGGTCCCCGGGTCGGGACGCTGCTGACCGGGCTGCTGGGCGGGCTGGTCTCCTCCACCGCCCTGACCCTGGTCTTCGCCCGGCAGGCGCGGGCCGCGCCGCAGGCGGCGCCGGCGCTGGCCGCCGGCATCGTCGCCGCCTGGGCGGTGATGGTGGTGCGCGTCGCCGTGCTGGTGCTGGTGCTGCATCCGCCACTGGCCCTGGCCCTGGCGGCGCCCCTGGCCGGTGCCGCGGTGGTGGCGATCGGCAGCGGCCTGTGGCTGTGGCGGGCCGCCGCCGACAAATCCAGCGAGGCGCCGCCGCTCGGCAACCCGCTCGATCTCTGGTCGGCGCTGAAGATCGTGGCGCTGATCACGGCGGTGCTGCTGCTGTCGAAGATCCTGGACGGCACCCTCGGCGTCGCCGGCCTCTATCTGCTCGCCGCCATCTCCGGCCTGGCCGATGTCGACGCGATCACCCTGTCGGCGGCGCGGCTGACCCAGGGCGGGCTCGACATCACGGCCGGCGGCACGGTGGTGCTGATCGCGGCCGGGGTGAACACCCTGGTCAAGGCGGGCCTCGCGGTCTTCCTCGGCGGCCGGGCGATGGCGCTGCGCATCCTGCCGGCGACGGTCGCGATGCTGGCCGCCGGCGCGGCCGGCCTCACCCTCTCAGCCCTCTGAATACGGGGCCCACCACAAACGAGACAGGCCACACCGGATGGGTGTGGCCTGTCCCCTATTTCGCCGTCGGTTTGCACATTCGCCCTCGGTGAACCTCCATGGACGAGCCGCTCGGCTTCTGATTTTTAAACGTTATTCCTCAGATATATAAAAACCATATCAATTTACGTGGGTGTCTATAATCTCTCTTCCCTGAACACCCATAGAATGACTGAAAACCCATTCCGGTCCCATCTGTAAATTGAGGGTGGCAACCTGACCCAAATGGACTATCTTCCTGGACAGGCCGATGAGGCCGCCCTTGCACCGCGGCGCAAGGCCCGTTCGTCTGGCGTCCAGTCGAGGATCGTTCCCGAAATGGCGGATGATCTCCCGGACCTTATCGCGAGAATCTACGACGCGGCGCTCGACCACGGGCTCTGGGATTCGGTTCTCAACGATCTTGCCGGCCTGTTCGCCGACGGCCACGCCAGCCTGTACCTGCTGCATGAATCCGACGACGCCGCGACCTCCGCCTACGAGGCGCTGGCCGCGACCAGCCGCTGGGATCAGCCCTTCCTCGACAGCTACGCCCAGCATTTCTGGCGCCTCAACCCGTGGAGCGAGCGGGTCCTGACTCGCGCCGTCGGCGAGGTCACGATCAGCGACGCGCTGGTGCCGCGCCCCAATCTGGAGCGGACCGAGTTCTTCTCCGACTGGCTGCGGCCGCAGCAGCTGCTCTCCGGCGTCGGCGGCACCTTCCTGCGCCGCGCCGGCGTCTCGGCCCATATCAGCGTGCTGCATGCCGAGCCGATGGCGGCGAAGGAGACCGAGCGGCTGGCCGAGATGATGCGGCTGCTGCTGCCGCATTTCGCCCGCGCCGCCCAGATCCACCAGCGGCTCGGCGACGTGGTCACCCAGCGCGACGTGCTCGAGACCGGGCTGGACCGCCTGTCGATCGGCGTGGTCCTGACCGATCCGACCGGCCGGGTCTCGTTCTCCAACCGGGTGGCCGAGTCGGTGCTGCGGGCCGGCACCACGCTGCGGGTCGACCAGCGCGGCCTGTTGGCGGCCACCCAGCCGGGGGAGACCGCAAGGCTGCGCCAGCTGATCGCCTCGGCCTCGATCATCCTCGACGACCCGCGGCTGGAGCCGGGCGGCGGCCTGACCCTGTCGGATTCGGGCGGAGGGGAGCAGCTCGCGGTCCTGGTCGCGCCGGTCAGCCGCAACCGGCCGCTGCTCAGCCTGACCCAGCCCAAGGCGGCGATCTTCATCGCCGCGCCGGCGCCGGCGAACCAGCTGTCGCAGCCGGAGCTGCGGCGGCTGTACGGCCTGACCGCGACCGAGGCGCGGATCGCCGGCGAGGTGGCGGGCGGGCTGTCGCTGAAGGAGATCGCGACCCGCCTGGACGTCAGCTACGAGACGATCCGCAACCACCTCAAGAAGATCTTCATGAAGACCCGCACCAACCGGCAGTCCGAGCTGGTGCGCGTGCTGCTGCGCAACCTGCCGGCGATCGGCAACCGCACCGCGGCGGAATAGGCCGACCCTAGAACATTCTCCGCCAGAACATCAGGGCCAGCGTCGCCACGCCGGCGACCAGGATCAGCACCATCACCCACAGGAAACCGTCCGGCGACTGCAGGCCCGGCAGGCCGGCGACGTTCATGCCGAAGATGCCGGTGATCAGCGTCATCGGCAGGAAGATCGCGGTCAGCACCGACAGGACCAGCAGGCTGCGGTTCATCGCCTCGGCGCGTTGCGCCGCGATCTCGTCCTGCAGCAGCCGGGCGCGGTCGATCACCTCGTCGATGCTGCGGGCGATGCGGCCGAAGCGCTCGGCGGCGGCGGCCAGCCCGGCGCGGCCGGCCGGGTCGGCCCAGTCCGGCAGGTCGCCCAGCCCGGCGGCGACCACGGCGCCCTCGGGCAGCAGATGGCGGCGCAGCGTCGCGGCGCGGCGGCGGATGCGGCCCAGCGCCTGGCGGTCCTCGACCGTGCGGCTGGTCGACCGGTCGTCCAGCACCCGGTCCTCGATGCCATCGACCTCGTCCATCAGCTTCTCGACCATCGCCTCGGCCTCCGCCGCCAGGTGGCCGGCGATCAGGCCCAGCATGCCCAGCGCGGTCCTCGGCCCGCTGCCGCCGGCCAGGCTGCGGCGGATCTCGTCGACCACGCGCAGCGGGTGGCGCCGGCCGGTGACCAGCAGGTTCGGCCCGACGCAGAAGCGCAGCCGGCCGATCTGGTCCGGCTCGAAGGCGAAATCGTGGTGCAGCCCATTGGCGGCGCCGACCAGCCAGCCGTCCAGCCGCTGCATCTGCACCCGGTCGGGCCCGTCCAGCAGCCATTGGGCGACGGCCGCGGGCAGGGCGCCGTGGCGCGCCAGCCAATGCCGCGCGCGGATGTCGGTCAGCTTCAGATGCAGCCAGACCCAGCCGCCCTCCGCCGCCGGAAGGGGATCGACCCCGGTCTGGCGGCAGGCGCCGGACTCGGGGTCGAAGCGGTAGGCGGCGGCGACCGCGTCGCCGAACTGGAAGCTGATGGGCTTCCCTTGCAAATCCTGGTCCAGGATCAGAACAGGTGCCGCAGCAGCCAGTAGAGGGCCGCGGCCAGGGCGATCGAGACCGGCAGGGTCAGCACCCAGGCCATCAGCAGGTTGCGGATCGTGCTCCATTGCAGGCCCGAGCGGTTCGCCGCCATGGTCCCGGCGACGCCGGAGGACAGCACATGGGTGGTGCTGACCGGCAGGCCGTACATGTCGGCGGCGCCGATCGTCGCCATCGCCACCAGCTCGGCCGAGCCGCCCTGGGCGTAGGTCAGATGCTCCTTGCCGATCTTCTCGCCGACGGTGACGACGATGCGCTTCCAGCCGACCATGGTGCCGAGGCCGAGCGCGATGGCGACCGCGACCTTGACCCAGTCGGGGATGAACTTGGTGGCCTGGTCGAGATAGCCGCGATAGGCGGTCAGCACCTTGCCGTCATCGGCGCTGAAGGCGGGCGAATTGGTCTTCGCCATCTGCTTCAGCGCTTCGGAGGTCAGGTACATGTCGTTGCGGATGTTGCCGGTCTGCTCGGCCGGCACCGAGGCCAGCGAGCTGCGGCCGGCGACGCTGCGGTCGATCTCATGGGCCAGGGCGACCAGCGC
>JAEKLZ010000138.1 GCA_019508225.1 Inquilinus limosus
CCCTGCTGGATCGAGCCCCAGGTGTTCACGATCCGCTTCAGCGGGTCGTAGGTCAGCATCAGCGCGAGGACGAAGGCGAAGAACGAGCCGGTGGTGCGGTTCCCGGCGATGACCTGCCCGCCGCCATAGTAGATCACCGCGCCGATGGCGACACCCGACAGCACCTCCATGAAGGGGGCGTTGTAGGATTTGATCTTGGTCATCCGCTGCATCATGCGCGACACCGACCAGACGATCTTTTCGGTCGCGCTGATCGTCCGCTGCTCGGCATTGTAGGCCTTGACGTGGCGGATGCCCTGGAACACCTGGGTGAGATAGCTGGTCATCTCGCCCATGCCGAACTGCGACTTGCGCGTCACCTTGCGCAGGTCGCGGCCGACCTTGATTAGCGGATAGACCGACAGCGGGAAGGTGACGGAGGCGATCAGGGCCAGCTTCCAGTCCTGGTAGAACATCGCCACCACCAGGCCGACCAGCGTCATCGCATCGCGGCCGATCGCCGCCGCGCTGGTCGAGACCGCGCCGAGCACGGCCTGGACGTTGAAGGTGAACTGGCTGACCAGATGGCCGGAGGCGGTGGCGTGGAAGCTGGCGAGATCGTCCCAGATCTTGGCTCGGAACATGCGCATCTGCAGGTCGCCGACGATGCGCCGGCCGATGCCGTTCATCACCACGGTGAAGCCGTAGGTCGCCCCGCCGCGCACGAAGAAGACGGCGATGACGAGGAGCGAGATCGGCACCAGCAGGTCCGTTCTCCGGTCGGTGAAGATGCCGTCCAGGATGTGCTGGCTCACGAACGGGATGGCCGAGCTCGCCGCTGCGGTCGCGAACAGGCAGCCGAAGGCGATCACGAAGCGCCAGAAATGGCCCTTCATGTGGTCGCGCAGCAGCCGCTTCGCGATCTGCCAGTCGGTCAACTGCCCGGGGGCGCGCGGGGCGCGTGGTATCTTGCTCATGGGGTGCTCATATAGCGCCGTCTGGCCGATCCGCCAAATGACAGTCGCGACAAGGGGCGGGAAAATGGCTCAAACGGCTGCTCCCGCGCACCCCGCGAATGGTCTGCCGGCGGCCGCGGAGGGCGGGGCCGGTGGTCACATGGCCTCAGCGGCGATAGGTGCCGCGGGCGATGGCGTCGAAATCGGCCGGGCCGATGCCCAGCTCGTCCATCTCGCGCCGGTCGAGCTTCATCAGCTCGTTGAAGATCCGGCTGTACTCGCGGCTCTCGGCGATGCGGCGGGCGACGGCCCCGCGGAGACGGGCGAAGACGCCGCGGCGGGCGGAAGCGGGAGCGAAGTCCAGAACATCGATATGCATGCTTACCTCAACTGCCGGCGGGGCCGGCCCTCTCTGTGTTCTCCTGTGCCCCTCTAATGTAGGATGTTCGTGCCGCGCCAGGACCGGACTTTTTGCAGCGCAGCATTGGTAAGCATGCATGTCATGAAGTCGCCACGATCAGCCAGGGTCACCCACCAGATAATGCAAAAACTTAACGTGAAATTCAGAGATCCACAGGCCGCATGGCGCAGATTATTGACCCGGTGGATGCGGCGCTCTATCTAAGGGACGACGGACCGGCCCACCGCAGACGGGCCCGCGGCGATTTGATGGGAAGCAGCTTGCGCCCGCGTCACCAACCGCTAAAGCGCCACGATGCAGGTCGTGGTTCCCTCGATTGACGAGGTGAGGACGCGACGATGACCAGGACGGCCCCCCACAGCCCTTTTGCGCACCGGACGCCTGCCACAGGGTGGGTGGCCGCGGCGCCGATGCGCTGTCGCCGCGCCTGATCCGGGCCCTGGCCCGCGGCCGCCCTGCCCCGCCGGCCGGCCCTGTTCCGCCCCGCACCGACCCACTGATCCGGCATCGCTCATGATCCGCCTCGACTCCGTTTCCAAGACCTTCACCCGCGCCGGCCAGGCCCAGGTCGCGGCGCTGGCCGACGTGTCCCTGACCATCGAGCGCGGCGAGATCTTCGGCGTGATCGGGCCCAGCGGCGCCGGCAAATCGACCCTGATCCGCCTGATCAACCTGCTGGAGCGGCCGACCGCCGGCACCGTCACGGTCGACGGCACCGAGCTGACGGCGCTGCCGGAGGCGGCGCTGCGGGCCGAGCGGCGGAAGATCGGCATGATCTTCCAGCACTTCGCCCTGCTGTCCTCCCGCACCGTCTTCGCCAATGTCGCCCTGCCGCTGGAGTTGGCCGGCCTCGACCGCCGCAGCATCGCGGCGCGGGTCGACCGGCTGCTGGAGCTGGTCGGGCTGACCGACAAGCGCGACCGCTACCCGGCCGAGCTGTCGGGCGGGCAGAAGCAGCGCGTCGGCATTGCCCGGGCGCTCGCCAGCGAGCCCGCCGTGCTGCTGTGCGACGAGGCGACTTCCGCCCTCGACCCCGAGACCACGGCCTCGATCCTGCAGCTGCTGGCGAAGATCAACCGCGAGCTGGGCCTGACCATCGTGCTGATCACCCATGAGATGGCGGTGATCAAGGCGATCTGCCACCGCGTCGCGGTGCTGGAGCAGGGCCGCGTGATCGAGGAGGCCCGGGTGTTCGACCTGTTCACCCGGCCGCAGACCGCGACCACCCGCGCCTTCGTCGCCAGCGTCACCGGCGCCGAGCTGCCGGAGGCGCTGGCCGACCGGCTGTCCGAGGCGCCGCTGGCCGGCGGCGAGACCGTGCTGCGGCTGGTCTTCGCCGGATCGCAGGCCGGCACCACCGCGCTGGGCCAGCTGGCCCGGCGCCTGGGCATCGACGCGGCGCTGCTGCAGGGCCGCGTCGACAGCGTCCAGGGCGCGCCCTTCGGCACCCTGATCGTGTCGATCCCCGGCGGGCCCGAGGCGGCCCGGCCGGCGATCGACTTCCTCACTTCCCTCAAGCTTTCCGTCGAGGTTCTGGGTCATGTCCCCGCAACTCTTCGCGCTGCTGGCTGACGCCGCCTGGGCGACGCTGTACATGGTCGCGGTCTCGGCCGCGATCGGTACGCTGCTGGGCGGCCCGATCGGCATCTGGCTGGCCACCAGCGGCAAGGGCGAGCTGTTCGCCGCGCCGGCCGTCAACCGCATCGCCGGGCTGGTGGTGAACGCCACCCGCTCGACCCCCTTCATCATCCTGGTGGTGGCGATCATCCCGTTCACCCGGCTGGTCGCCGGCACATCGATCGGCACCACGGCGGCGATCGTGCCGCTGACCATCGCCTGCGTGCCGTTCATCGCCCGGATCATCGAGGCGGCGGTGCGCGAGGTCGACCAGAGCCTGGTCGAGGCCGCCAAGGCGATGGGTGCCTCGCCGCTGCAGATCGTGCGCAAGGTGCTGGTGCCCGAGGCGATGCCGGCGATCGTGCTGGGCCTGACCCTGACCGTGGTCAGCCTGATCGGCTATTCCGCCATGGTCGGCGCGGTCGGCGGCGGCGGCCTGGGCGACCTCGGCATCCGCTACGGCTACCAGCGCTTCATGCCGGAGATGATGGCCGCAGTGGTGATCGTGCTGATCCTGTTCGTGCAGGCGGTGCAGATGGCCGGCGACCGGCTGGCCCGCCGCGTCAACAAGCGGCAGCGCGCCGCCTGACCCGACCCATTCCGTTTCGAGGGGGAGACTATGAGCCTGAAGACGATTCTGGCCGCGGCGGCGTTCGCCCTGGCTGTAGCCCCAGCAGCCTGGGCCGAGACCATCAGGATCGGCGTGACGCCGGGGCCGCATGCCGAGATCCTGGAGCAGGTAAAGCCGATCGCGCATGCGAAGGGCCTGGACATCGAGATCGTCGAGTTCTCGGACTATGTCGTGCCCAATGCGGCGCTCGACACTGGCGAGCTCGACGCCAACTCGTTCCAGCACGAGCCCTATCTGGTGAACGAGATCGATAAGCGCGGCTACAAGATCAGCAAGGTGGCCAGCACCGTCACCTTCCCGATCGGCATCTACTCGAAGAAGATCAAGACGATCGGCGAGCTGCGCGACGGCGCCAAGGTCGGCATCCCGAACGACCCGACCAATGGCGGCCGCGTCCTGCTGCTGCTGCAAAGCGCCGGGCTGATCACGCTGGCCGACGGCGCCGGGCTGAAGCCGACCGTGCTCGACATCAGCGGCAACCCAAAGAAGCTGGAGATCGTCGAACTGGACGCGGCGCAGCTGCCGCGGTCGCTGGACGACACCGACATCTCGGCGATCAACACCAACTACGCGGTCGAGGCCGGGCTGGACCCGGCCAAGGACGCGGTGCTGCGCGAGGCGGCCGACAGCCCCTACGCCAACATCATCGCGGTGCAGACCGCGCGCAAGGACGAGCCCTGGGTCAAGACCCTGGTCGAGAGCTACCACACCGACGCGGTGAAGCAGTTCCTGGCCGAGCGGTTCAAGGGGGCGGTGATCGCGAGCTGGTAAGCGCGCAGATCTCGACAGGCGAAGGGCGCACGGCCAGAGGGTCGCGCGCCCTTCTGCGTTGGGGATCAGCCCTCGCCGGGGCCGCTGTCGAGGGAGTGGCGGCCGCCGCCCGTGCCGGCGATGAACAGCAGCCCGCCGAGCACGGCGAGGTTGCTCATGAAGATCGCGAAGTCGAGCTCGAACCGGTCCGGCGCCGTGTCCCAGAACGGGTGGAACACCACGGTGGCGACGACGGTAAAGCCGGCCAGGGCCAGCGCCGCCAGCCGGGTGTGCCAGCCGAGCAGCAGGAAGGCGCCGGCGACGATCTGCAGCGCCGCGGCGGCGCCCAGCATCAGCCCGGGCTCGGGCAGGCCGCGGCTTTGGACCACCGCCACCATCGACGCCCATTCGGGCAACTTGGCAATGCCGGCGGCGAAGAACACCAGCGCCAGGCAAAGACGGCCGGCGAGCTGGATGAGGTCGAGCCCGGAATTTTGCTCGGTGTGATGTACGACCATGGTTGACGACATGAAACGGTTCGCTTGTGCAGTCTCTATGCCGCCAAGCTAAGCCGATCATTATGGCCGCGCCGTGTCCGCCATCACACCCGCGGCGCGGCGCGCCAGCCGGCTCTCCCGCGCCAGGTCGGTCAGCAGCCGGATCAGCGTGCCCTGCCGCCGCGTGCCGGTCTTGTCGAAGACCGAGCGCAGCTGGGTGCGCAGCGTCTCGCGGCTGAGCTCCAGCTGCTCCGCGATCTCCGACAGGGAGAAGCCTTCATGCAGCGCCGCGGCCAGCCGGACCTCGGCGCGGCTGAGGCCGAACAGCGCCGGCAGCACCTGGCCAAGATCGTCGCGGCTGCCGCCGCTGGGGGTGAGGAACAGCGCCGCCACGGCCTGCGGCTCGGCGAATGCGGCGGGATGGCGGTCCGGCAGCCGGCAGCCGCTGGCGATCAGCGGCGCCGCGGTCCCGCCGGCCAGCAGCTTGACCCCGTGAGCGCGGGGCCCGGGCTCCAGCGTCGCCGCGATCAGCGCGCGCAGCGCCGTGGTCTCGCCGGGGTCGGCGGACTGCAGCCGGCGGCCGCGCAGCTGCAGCCGGCCGCTTTCGAACAGCTGGTCGGCCATGGCGTTGACATGCACCACCCGGCCGTCGGCGCCGAGCAGGATCACCGCTCGGTCGAACCGGTCGAGCACGTCCTCGGCGACCCGGGCGCGGCCGGCCAGCCCCTCGAGCCGCTGCAGCAGCACCAGCGACCGGCGGATATGCGGCACCAGCAGGTCGAAACGCCGCACCTCCTCCGGTGTGAACGGCCCGTCCCGCCGGGGCCGGCGCACGCTCATCCCGGCGACCCCGTCGAAAGCCGGGTCGATGGCGGCCATGGTCCAGCGGCAGCCGTTCTCGTCCAGGAAGGCACCGAAATCCTGGCGGTCGAACCAGTCCGGGTCGACCACGTGATGGCAGGGATGGACGGTCGGGGGCAGGCGCCGCCAGGCCGGCAGGCGCGGGTCCTCCAGCGCAAAGTCGCGCAGGTACCGGGCATGCACCTCGGCGTCGTAGCCGACGGCGACGTTGAAGAACGGCGCCGGCGCGGTGGCTTCGAACACCAGGATCTGTCCCACATCGCCGCCTCCCCAGCGGCAGATGTCGGTCAGGACCTGCCGCCAGGCCGCAAGATCGCTGCCGGCATCATAGATGCGGCCGATCAGGTCGTTGAGATGCTCGACTGTGTCCATGCGGCCTCCGCCGCGTCCGCCGTTCAACTCGAATCCGCCCGGCCGGTGGCGACAAGCCCGGCCGGCCGCCCCCATCCGCGAAAGGCTCACCCGGTCGCCACGATCTCCTCGATCCGCCGGTTGACCTCGGCCGCCGCCTCGATCGGCAGCATGTGGCCCTGGCCGGGAAGCAGGTGCACCGCCACCGCCGGCGGCAGGCCCCGGGCGTGAGTCACCGGCAGGATCGCATCCGCCGTGCCCCACAGCACCTGGACCGGCACTGCCATCTCTGCCAGCCGGTCGCGCAGCACCAGGCGCTGGCGGCCGGGGCTGAAGCACTGGTCGGCCAGGCGGCGCAGCGTCCGGCGCACGCCCGGGCCGCGCAGCGCCTCCAGCACCAGCTCGCCCAGGGCCGGGGTGACCAGGCCGGGATCGGCGTAGAGCGGCCGCAGCGCCGCGGCCAGCGCCTGCGGGTCGTCGGCGGCCAGCAGCCGGTCGATGAAGCCGGTGTCGGCCTCCTCACCCAGCCCGCCGGAGGCGACCAGGGTCAGCGAGGCGGCGGCGCCGGGCCGGGACAGCGCCGCCTGCAGCGCCACCGCCCCGCCCAGGGAATGGCCGACCAGATGGGCGCGGCCGATGCCGACGGCGTCGAGGAAGGCCAGCAGCGCTTCGGCCAATCCGGGCACGCCGCCGGCGCCGAGGTCCTGCGACGAGCCGCCATGGCCCGGCAGGTCGAGCGCCATGACCGGGTGCCGGGCCGAGAGCGGCACCTGGTTGGCCGCCCAGGTCAGCAGCTCGCCGCCGAAGCCATGCATCATGACGATCGGAGTCCCCTGCCCCCCGCCCATGCGGCGGTAGCGGATCGCCCGGCCATCCGCGAGCGTCGCCAGCTGGGTGCGGACGCCGCCGGCCGTGGCCGGGTGCTGCGCGCTCATTCCGCGATCCCGGCGAGGCGGAATTGCAGCTTGTGCACGGCATCGGCCCGCAGTTCGCCATAGCCGGCGACCAGGACCTCGCGGTACAGCTCCGCCGTCAGGACGATGCCCGGCATCGGCATGCCGTCGGCGCGGCCGAGATCGGGCATCAGCCCGATGTCCTTGGCCATGGTCTTGAGATGGAAGGCCGGCGAGAGATCGTTGGCCAGGGTCTTGCGCACGGCGCCGCGGATGACGCCGAAGCGGTCCGGCACCTCGATGATCCCCTCCGCCGCCAGCCCGTCAGGCCGAGCCCGAGATCGGCGATGTCCGCCATGCTGCCCTCCCGTCGCGACGCGCGGGACCGGTTCGACTCCCGCCCGCCATTTATCATACAAATATTTATCCTACAGAAAGCCGGCTGAGCGCTACCCCGCATCGCATGGGCAGGATTGCTTTCTCATTGCCTCCTCCGCCGCGAGACCCTTTTCGGACCCGCCGTCCGGGCCGCCCATCGCTTCCATCCTCCCCTCTCCCTCGCGGGAGGACGGAGGCGACGGAGATCGTAGCAGCCGGACCGGCACGTGCCCGGTCCGGTCCGGTCCCAAGCGAGCCGTTTGCGTGCGAACGCGCACAAACCTTCCCCCAAGCCCCTCCCGCAAGGACAGGGGAGAGCGTGGCAGGCCGGTGATGCATTCGTAGGTTGGGTTCGCGACAAGCGAACCCAACAAAGCGCGGCGGCGAGATGTTGGGTTCGCCATGCGAACCCAACCTACGCGGCCGCGCCACGACGGCGCCTAGCTGCTGTCCGGTTTCCATGGATTGGGCAGCGGCCGGCCAATGGCCGCCTGGTCCATCGCCCGGGGCCAGTCCGCCGTGGGCGTGTGCCTGGCGATCTCCGCCGTCACTGCGTCCGTCGCCTCGGCGACATCGGCCCAGCCTTGCGGCAGCCAGGCCGGATCCGGCGGATAGCCGATCTTGCGGCAGACCTCGCGCACGAAGTCTTCCTGGGACAGCAGGTCGATCCGCACGTCCAGGATCTCGTCCTCGACCAGCGTCTCCCGCACCAGGGACCGGATGCGCTCGACATCCCCGGCCTCGTCCGGCCTCGCCACCGCCTCGACGACGGATTCGGTGGCCTGCTCCCGCCGCTGCCGCCGGCGCTCCTGCTCGCCCGACTCCTTGCGCTTCGCCTTGCGCATCAGGTGGTCGGCGCGGATCCGCTCGGTCATGGCGATCGACAGCCGCACCGAGCGCGACAGCCGCGACTGCATCAGCGGGTAGTCCGGCATCTCCGACCCGCGCAGGATCCGGTCCTGCTCCCGCACGGTCATCCGCTTGGTGCTGAT